>JBOHDO010000141.1:0-15288 GCA_050699415.1 Marmoricola sp. | reverse complement strand
ATGGAGGACAGAAAACGCGATGGGTATTTCTAATGAGCGATCTGCTGCGGGTTGCCACCGCGGGTTCGGTCGACTACGGCAAGAGCACCCTGATCGGTCGGTTGCTGTACGACTCAAAGAACGTGTATGCCGACCAGCTCGACGCGGTCTGGGATGCCTCGAGGCGGCGCGGGCTGGACGCATCCGACCTTGCGCTCCTCACCGACGGCCTGCGCGCCGAGCGCGAGCAGGGCATCACCATCGACGTTGCCTACCGATATTTCGCCACCGCCCGACGCACCTTCGTGCTCGCCGACACCCCCGGCCACGTGCAGTACACCCGCAACATGGTCACCGGCGCCTCCACCGCCCAGCTCGGGCTGGTGCTGGTCGACGCCCGGCAGGGGCTGACCGAGCAGTCCCGCCGGCACGCCGTACTGATCTCGCTGCTGCGGGTGCCGCACCTGGTGCTGGCGATCAACAAGATGGACCTGGTCGACTACTCCCAGGAGCGGTACAACGAGATCTACCGCGAGTTCACCCAGTTCGCCACCAAGCTGAACATCCCGGACCTGACGATCATCCCGATCTCGGCGCTCAAGGGCGACAACGTGGTCGAGCGCACCGGCAACATGCCCTGGTACGACGGCCCGACGCTGCTGCACCACCTCGAGCACGTGCACGTGGCCTCCGACCGCGACCTGGTCGACGCCCGGTTCCCGGTGCAGTACGTGATCCGGCCCAAGTCGGACCAGTTCCACGACTACCGCGGCTACGCCGGCGAGGTCGCCAGCGGGGTGATGAAGCCCGGCGACGAGGTCGTCGTGCTCCCCTCCGGGCTGACCAGCAAGATCGCCGGCATCGACCTGGACGGCAGGCAGATCCCCGAGGCCTACCCGCCGATGAGCGTCACGGTGCGGCTCGAGGACGACCTCGACGTCTCCCGCGGCGACATGATCGCCCGGGTCAAGAACGCCCCCGAGCCGGCCCAGGACATCGACGCGATGGTGTGCTGGATGACCACCCAGCCGCTGCGCCCCCGCCAGAAGCTGGCCTTCAAGCACACCACCCGGACCGGCCGGGCGCTGGTCAAGGACATCCAGTACCGCCTCGACGTCAACACGCTGCACCGCGACCAGGGCGCCGGAGAGCTCGGCCTCAACGAGATCGGCCGCGTCCAGCTCCGCACCACGGTGCCGCTGCTGTGCGACTCCTACTCCAAGAACCGCACCACGGGATCGTTCATCCTCGTCGACGAGGCCACCGGCCTCACCGTCGGCGCCGGCATGATCAACTGACCCGGCCGAGCTCGAGGCGCCGGCCACCCAGGCTGAGGCCGTCGGCGGTACCGCGCAAGGCCGACGAGGCAGGCATGGCGGGCCACGTCGACCGGGGAGAACACCGGGGAGAACACCGGGGAGAACGCAGCGATGTGCGTGCCGGAAGCCCCGATCAGCGGCCGTAGTCGTCGGCGAGGCGGCAGATGTCGTCCTCACCGGTGTAGCTGCCCAGCTGCACCTCGACGACAACCAGCTCGTCCTCGCCGTCGTTGCCCAGCCGGTGCGACACACCGAGCGGTACGTCGAGCGACTCACCGGCTGCGACCACCTTCGTGGTGTCGCCGACCGTGCAGGTCGCCCGTCCCTGGATCACGACCCAGTGCTCGGAGCGGTGCTCGTGGGTCTGCAGCGAGAGCCGCGAGCCCGGGGAGACGTGGATGCGCTTGATCTTGTAGCCGTCGTGCACGTCGATGACGTGCCACGACCCCCACGGGCGCTGCTCGGACTCCAGGCTCACGGGCGACATGGTCTCAGGGATCGCAGTCACACCACTGACAACGGCCGAGGGCCCTCCGGAGTTACTCACGGGTGGCGCACGGGTCAGTCCCGCATCGGGCGCACGTGCAGCCCGATGTCGGGGTCGACCACGACCTCCTGGGCGGCCGCGATGCCGTCCACGACCAGCTCGTTGCCGACCGGCACGTTGCGCTTGAGCAGCGCAAGCGCGACGGGTCCGAGCTCGTGGTGCCGGGCCGAGGACCCGACCGCGCCCACCTGCTTCTCCCCCATCAGCACCGGGGCGCCGGCGGCGGGCAGCCGGTTCTCCGAGCCGTCGAGGTGCAGCAGCGTGAGCCGGCGCGGCGGGCGGCCGAGGTTGTGCACCCGCGCGACGGTCTCCTGGCCGCGGTAGCAGCCCTTGTCGAGGTGCACCGCCGACGGGATCCAGCCGACCTCGTTGGGGATCGTGCGCTGGTCGGAGTCGACGCCGAAGCGGGGCTCGCCGCGCGCGATGCGCAGCGCCTCGAAGGCCCACAGCCCGCAGGCGGGGCCGGCCGCCTCCGCGTACGTCGGCAGCTCGGCGCGGGCGAAGACGTCGTACTTCCCCGCGCCGGGTCCCTCGTCCGCGTTCCCCTCCACGGCGGGTCCGGGGCGCCAGCACGCCGCCAGCTCGCCGGTGAGGTCGGTGACCTCGACCCGCATCATGAACCGCATCGAGTCCAAGAACTCCACCAGCGCCGTGGCGCGGCCGGGTTCGACGTGAGCGGTGAACGCCTCGCCGTCGTCCGTGCCGTACATCGCATGCTCGACGTGTCCCTGCGGCGAGAGCAGCAGGGCAGTGGTGGCTACACCGGGCTGGAGATGCTCGAAGTCCTGCGTCGCCAGCGAGTGCAGCCAGGACAACCGGTCCGGTCCGGCGACCCGCACCACGCCCCGGTGGGACAGGTCGACGAAGCCCTGGCCCCCGGCGAGCGTGCGCTGCTCGCCGTTGAAGGACCCGTAGTGTGCCGCGACCGGCGCGTCGACGCCGTCGCCGGCGACCGCACCGGGCAGGTCCAGCAGCGGGCTGCGATAGGAGTCCATGCCCCCAGTCTGCCTCCCACCCGGTTGGGCCGGCGGGTCAGGGCTCGCGGCCGCCGCGCGCGCAGTCGGCGCAGAGCCCGAACACGGTCAGGTGGCCGTAGTCGGGGCGGAAGTCGTGCTGCGCGGCGACCTCGCCCAGCGCGGCCTCGGCCTCCTCACGGTCCAGGCTGATCACCCGGCGGCAGCCGCGGCAGACCAGGTGGGCGTGCTCGTGCCCGGACGCGGCGTGGTACGTCGGGGCCCGGTCGCTCAGGTGCGCGTGGTGGATCAGGCCGATCTCGTCGAGCAGCTCCAGGGTCCGGTAGACCGTCGAGAGGTTGATCGAGGACGAGTGCTGCCGCACCTCGGCGTACACCTCGTCGGGCGTGGCGTGCCGCAGCTGCTCGACCGCGCCGAGCACCAGCTCGCGCTGCGGCGTGAGCCGGTGGCCGGACTGCCGCAGTCGCTGCTGCCAGTCCCGTGCGCCCCGACCCGGCTCGGCCACCGCGTCCTACTCCCGCTTCAGCCGGGCGTGGGTGTGCGGCTGCAGCCCCTTGCCCTCCGCCGCCATGTCGAAGGCGTAGAGCAGGTCGCCCTCGACGTAGCCGTACAGCCGCTTGCCGCCGGCGTACTCGCGCGCCGTGGTGGTGCGCACCACCGCGTCGGTGGCAATCTCGAAGCGTGGCTGCTCGGGGTGCAGCTCGCCCATCCAGACCTCCACGATCCCGGTGTTGTGCGCAAGCACCACCTCGAGGCCGCCGTCGGGCTGCGGCCGCAGGAAGCCGGTCTCCTGCGCGGCATCGCGGACGTGGTTGCCCTGCTCGTCCACGATCCAGGATCGACTGAAGTAGTGGATGAACGGGCGGCCGTCCTGCTGGAAGATCAGCTCCTGCCCGAACCGGAACGGCTCGATGCCCTCGTACTCGCCGTGCCCGTTGCCGGCCCAGGTGCCGATCAGCCAGGCGAGCCGGGCGCAGTCGGGGTGGATGTTCTCGGGGATCTGGAAGGGCAACTCAGCGCTCCTCGTGGGACTGGACGCGTACCGGCATCACCCGCTGAACCAGCAGCAGGGAGCACGCGGCCACGCCCAGCATCACGAGGGCAAGGACCACCACGAAGAAGGCTTCCATGCCGCCAGCATAGGCTTCCGGCACGCTTCAGCCCGTCACCACGTGCACCACGGGGCCCAGAACGCCGGGGCACCGGTGCACCGAGCGGCGCAACCGGCCGGCCCTACTTGCGGGCCTCGTAGAAGAAGCTCTCCTCACGGTTCTCGATGCGATCGAGATCGGGCAGCTCGCCCTCCCGGAACTTGCGCTCGGCGGTGTCGGCGAAACCGGCACGTTGGAGCATGGAGCGGACCAGGCCCCGGGTGGGCTGCCAGCGGTGCACGAAACCACCGAGACCGAAGGTCAGTCCGTGCCTGCCGGTCGGCCGGGCATCGGGGTGGGCGCCGAGCCGTTCCTGGTACAGCCGGCCGGCCTCCCCGGTGGGGTCGTCACCGGCCTCGACCAGCTCGCGAGCCCAGCGCTCTCCGTCAGGGAGGGCCAGCCGCAGGATGCCCCCGGCCCGCAGCACCCGGTATGCCTCGCGAAGCACCGTTTCGGCCTCGGTCAGGAAGACGTGCTCGAGGAAGTGCGAGGAGTAGATCGCGTCGACGGTGCCCCCGGCGAACGGCAGCGGCCTGACGAGGTCACGCCGCTGGATGTGCGGGTCCCAGCCCTGGGCCTGGAACTCGTTGATCACACCCGCGCGTCGCAGCAGGCCTCTGGCCACCGGGAACCGCCGCAGCAGCATCGAGGGGGACCGGTCGAAGTTCACCCAGGTCTGCGGACCGTGCTGGCCCGACCCCAGGTTGACCAGCAGCGGAGTGGGCGACCGCCCATGGCGTCGCTCCGCGACCCCCGTCCCTGTCATTTGCACAAGTCAACCATATGGCCGACCCGCGTGGAAGCCCTACCGCGAATCGCTCCGGCCGGCCCGCACGCCAAGCAGCTGCCGCACCTCGTCCGGGGCCATCGGGGTCCGCTGCGCGAGCCGGCCGAGCTCCGCGGCCCGGGCCACCAGCTGGTCGTTGTGATCGACCGGCACTCCCCTGGCCAGGGTGAGCACGTCCTCCATGCCGACCCGCAGGTGACCTCCCTTGCTCAGGGCCGCGAGCGCGACGGGCAGGGTGCTTCGACCGATCCCGGTGGCCGACCAGCTGGTGACCGTGTCCGGCAGTGCCGCCACGGCGGCGACCAGGGCGTCGGCGGTGCCCGGCATGCCGCCGGGCACGCCCATGACCAGGTCGCAGTGCACCCGGCCGCCGTACGGCGGGCCGAACTTGTCCAGCAGCCGGTGCAGCGCCGCCACGTGGCCCAGGTCGAACAGCTCGAACTCCGGCACCACCTGCCGCTCCTGGCTCAGCTGGTACAGCTCCACCACGAAGGTCCAGGGGTTGGAGAACACGTCGTCGCCGAAGTTCGTGGTCCCCATGGTCAGGCTGCAGGAGTCCGGCGCCGCATCGAGCACCTTCAACCGCTGCTCCAGGGGGTCGTGCACCGACCCGCCGGTGGACAGCTGCACGATCAGGCCGGTGTGCTCGTGCAGCGCAGCGACCGTGTCGGTCAGCCGGCCCGGGTCGAGCGTCGGGCGGTGCTCGCCGTCGCGGATGTGGACGTGGACCATCCCGGCCCCGGCGGCCTCGCAGCGCTGCGCGGTCTCGACCAGCTCCGCCAGCGTGGTGGGCAGCTGGGGGCAGTCGTCCTTGCTGGTCTCGGCGCCGGTCGGCGCCACGGTGATCAGGAGGTCTCCCATGACGTGCAACGTATCGCGGTGGGCCCGGATCCTCCTGGTCTAGTCTCGCCGCGTGCGAGCGGTGCTGCAGCGGGTCAGCCGCGCCTCGGTCAGCGTGGCTGACGAGGTCGTCGGTGCGATCGACGAACCGGGACTGGTGGTGTTGCTGGGGGTCACGCACACCGACGGCCCCGACGAGGTCGCCTGGGTGGCGCGCAAGATCCGGGAGCTGCGGATCATGCTCGAGGAGCGGTCCCTCGCCGAGACCGACGGGCCTGCCCTGGTGGTGAGCCAGTTCACGTTGTACGGCGACGTGCGCAAGGGGCGCCGGCCGAGCTGGCAGGCGGCCGCTCCCGGCGACGCTGCCGAGCCGGTCTACGAGCAGGTCTGCGACAGCCTCGAGCGCCTCGGCACCCGGGTGGCGAGGGGCCGGTTCGGCGCGGTCATGCAGGTCACGCTGGTGGCCGACGGCCCGGTGACGGTGATCCTCGACTCCCCCGAGACGAAATCGCGACTCGGTCGTTAGCGTTCTAGACTTCCGGAGATCCCCCCGGTCGCCTCGGGGCATCCGGGTCCAGACCTTCCCCGAACCCAGAGAAAGCTACGCGTGGACTTCAAAGAACTGCTGCGGCTGGCACGTCATCGATGGAAGACCATCGCGACGTTCTTCGTGCTGGGCATCCTGGCCGCCGCCGTGTACTCCTTCATGGCGACCCCCATCTACCACTCCACGTCGCGGGTGTTCATCTCCACCGACGTGAGCAACTCCGCCGAGGCGTACTACGCCAGCTCGTTCGGCACCGCGCGGGTGCAGTCGTACGCCGACCTGGCCACCAGCCGCGATCTGATGCGCAAGGTGATCGACAGGGCCAACCTGAACCTCGCGCCCGGGCAGCTGGCCTCGAAGGTCAGTGCCACGGTGGTGAGTGGCACGGTGATCATCGACATCGACGTGCGCGACCCGAGCGCCCGGACGGCACAGCGGATCGCACAGGCCGAGGCCGAGGAGCTGACCGGCTATCTCGCCCAGATCGAGACCCCGGCCGGCAAGACCAGCACCCCGGTGAAGGCCACGATCGTCGACCCGGCGAGCTTCGACGGCCACCCGGTCTCGCCGCGGACCGGCCTGAACCTCGCGGTCGCGACGATCCTCGGGCTGCTCATCGGCTGCGCGGTCGCGGTCAGCCGTGACCTGCTCGACACCACCGTGAAGTCCAAGGAGGACGTCGAGTCCGTCACCGAGACGCCGGTGATGGCCGACGTGGCGTTCGACCCGGCCGTGACCAAGAGCCCGCTGCTCACCGACGCCGGCACCCCCGGGGGCCGTTCGGAGGCGTTCCGGCTGCTGCGCACCAACCTGCAGTTCCTGGACCTCGACGACAGCCCCAAGGCGTTCGTGATCTCCAGCGCGGTCCCCGCCGAGGGCAAGACCACGACCGCGACCAACTTGGCGATCGCGCTGTCGCAGGCGGGGCAGCGGGTGCTGCTCGTGGACGGCGACCTGCGCCGTCCCGGCATCGCCAGCCTGCTCGGCCTGGAGAGCGCGGTGGGCCTCACCACCGTGCTGGTGGGCCGCAGCGACCTGCAGGCCAGCATCCAGCGCCACGCGGCCAGCGGCATCCACGTGCTGACCAGCGGCCCGATCCCGCCGAACCCCACCGAGATCCTGCAGTCCCGGGCGACCAAGAGGCTGATCGGGGAGCTGCGCGAGCAGTACGACGCGGTCATCGTCGACGCCCCGCCGCTGCTGCCGGTGGCCGACGCGGCCATCATGGCCACCGACGCGGACGGCGCGATCGTGGTGGTGCACCACGGGAAGACGACCAAGGAACAGCTGCGGGAGGCGACCACGCGGCTCGCCCAGGTCAATGCCCGGCTGTTCGGTGTCACGATGAACATGGCCCCACGTCGCCGCAGCAACCACTACCAGTACGGATACGGCTACGGCTTCGGATATGAGCCCGGCACCGCAAAGGGCTGACTCGGGGTCCTGGCGCCTGAAGGCTCCGTCCGTGAGTGCCGCCGACGCGGTGGTGGTCGGAGTCGGCGTGGTGGTGCTGACGCTGCTGGTCCTGCTCAGCACCAGGTCGCTGGTGCTGGCCGGCGTCTGCATCGGCGTCGCCGGCCTGGCCCTCGCCCTGGCGGTGCTCGGCTCCCGCCGCCTGGGCACGCTCGCGGTGCTCGGCGCCTTCGCCACCGTCCCGATGTACAAGGGGCTCGCCGTCGCCGGGCCGATCACCGTGCCCGACGCGCTGTTCGTGCTCGGCTTCGGCCTGCTTGCCTTCGAGCTGCTCAGGGGTCGTCCACGCGCACCGCTCGCCTACTTCGTCGGTGTGGGGCTGGTGTGCCTCAGCGGGATCATGGCCGCGCTGCTCAACAGCCCCTCCAAGACGCTGCCCGCGCTGTCCTTCTGGCTGATCACGATCTTCGTGCTGCCCATGGCGATCGCCGCGTGGCACCCGGCGCCCCGGGTGCTGGACGCCCTGGCCTGGGCCTACGTCATCGGGCAGGTCGTCGACACCGGCTACGCCGCCATCCACGACGGCACCCAGGGGCTGCGCTGGTACGGCCTGTCCACCCAGCCCAACTACCTCGGCCAGTGCGGCCTGCTGGCCATCTGCCTGCTGATGTTCCTGCACCATCGGGTCAGGCCCAACCACCGCTGGATCGTCTGGGCGGCCGGAGCCGTCTGCGCGGCCGGGGTCTTCTTCAGCGGCAGCCGTGCCGCCGCCGTCGTCCTCGCGGTGATCATCCTGCTGGTCCCGCTGGTCGAGCGGACCGGCCGCTCGGTCACCTTCGCGGCGGTGTGCGGGGCGCTCGGCGTCCTGGCCGGCGGCTTCCTGCTCGGCACCAGCGGCTCCAGCTCGACCTCGGTGCTGGGCCGTTTCACCGGTGGCGGCACCGCCCAGGGCTCGGACCAGATGCGCGAGCAGGGCCTCAGCAACGGCTGGCACCAGTTCCTGTCGAACCCGATCGGCGGCCACGGGCTGTCCACCAACGAGCTCTTCCTGATCCACAACAACCTGCTCGAGATCCTGGTCGGCGTCGGCATCTTCGGGCTCGCCGGCTACCTGCTGGTGCTGTGGACCCTGGGCCGGATCGTGCTCACCGAGCTGCCCCTGCGGCGGCTCGGGTACGCCGTGATCGCCTACCTCGGCTTCGGCCTGACGGTGCCCGCGCTCTACGACCGCAGCATCTGGGCCGTGGTGGGACTGGCCCTCCTCGCGTACCAGAAACCGCAGCCGCAGGCTATCCTCGCGGCTGACCGTCGCTCCCCGGCGCGGGAGCCGATCCAGAAGGTGGTGGCCTGACATCAGCCGCACCATCTCGCTGACCGCCCGCCGGCTCGCCCAGACCCCCCGCATCGCCCGCAACCACCCGCGGGTGCTGCTGGACCTGCTCGGGTCCCGGACGCCCTGGCGCCGCGACGAGCTGCTCTACGAGCTGCGCAACGGGCTCCACGTGCACTGTCCGAACGTGCCGGGCTCCCGGGTGCCGGTCTACGAGCTGTTCGCCGAGGACACCTACCGGTTCGCCGACCTGCTGGACGGGCTCGGGGAGCACCTGACCGCACTGGACATCGGGGCGCAGATCGGCTGCTTCTCGATGGCCCTCACCCGGGCCCGGCCCCACGCCCGGATCCACGCCTACGAGGCCTCTCCCACGACCGGCGAGTGGCTGGAGCGCAACGTCGCCGACAACCGGCTCGGGGACCGGGTGCTGGTCCACCACGAGGCCCTCTCCGACCACGACGGCACCATCGGGTTCCGTGACAACGGGGCGGGCAGCGGCCTGAACGGGCTGACCGCTGCAGCCGGCTCCGGGCGGGTGTTGCAGGTGCCCTGCGCCGGCTTCGCCGAGGCGGTACGCCGCGTCGGCACGCAGGTCGACCTGGTCAAGATCGACACCGAGGGCGCCGAGTACGACATCGTGCTCGGCAGTCCCGCCGAGGCCTGGGACGGGATCCGCCGGGTGGTGCTGGAGTACCACCCGGTGCCCGGTCGCTCCTGGTCCGAGCTGGCCGACTTCTTCGCCGGGGTCGGGCTGGGTGTCGTAGCCGAGGACTCCGTCACCCCTGGCTGGGGGGCCGTCTGGCTCAGCCGGGACGCCTGATGTCGGTGCTCATGCGGGCCGCCGACCTGCTCGGCCGTACCGGCTTCGCGGTGCAGCGCCACCCCGCCGCGCGGCGGCAGCACCTGCTTCGGCACTTCGGCATCGACCTGGTGGTCGACGTGGGGGCCGCGGGTGGCGGCTACGGCGAGCAGCTGCGCTCCTTCGGTTACCGCGGCGAGATCTGCTCCTTCGAGCCCATGGCCGCTCCGTTCGCTCAGCTGCAGGAGCGCGCCGTACGTGACGGCCACTGGCAGGCGCGCAACCTCGCCCTGGGGGCCCGGCCGGGACGGGCCCCCATCCACCGGGCGTCCAACGGCGACAGCAGCTCGCTGCTCAGCCCGCTCCCGGCACACCGGGCGGCGGCACCGGAGGTGGAGTTCACCGGCAGCGAGGAGGTCACCCTCGCGGTGCTCGACGACGAGGTGGACGCCGCGATGCTGGCGGACCGCCGGGTCTTCCTCAAACTCGACACCCAGGGGTACGAGGGGCAGGTGCTGGCCGGTGGGGAGCGTGTCGTCGCCGCCGCGGTCGGGCTGCAGCTCGAGCTCTCGTTCGTGCCGCTCTACGACGGCGGCATGGTCGCCGACGAAGCGATCGGCTGGGCCTACCGGCACGGCTTCCACCTGACCGGCTTCGAGCAGGGCTTCTCCTCCCCCTCCGGCGCCTTCCTGCAGGCGGACGGGATCTTCTTCCGGGCCGGCGGTGAGGCACGGTGAGACGCGCGCTGGTCACCGGCATCACGGGCCAGGACGGCTCCTACCTGGCCGAGCTGCTGCTGGACAAGGGCTACGAGGTGCACGGGCTGGTGCGTCGCTCGTCGAGCTTCAACACCGAGCGGATCGACCGGATCGCGGTCGCCCCCCACGAGCGTGACGACTGCACCAGCGGCCCCCGCGTGGTGCTGCACCACGGCGACATGACCGACGGCATCCACCTGGTCAACCTGGTCCGCGACATCGCGCCCCACGAGGTCTACAACCTCGCCGCGATGAGCCACGTCCAGGTGTCCTTCGAGGTGCCGGAGTACGTCGCGTCGACCAA
This sequence comes from Marmoricola sp., assembly GCA_050699415.1. Classification (GTDB taxonomy): domain Bacteria; phylum Actinomycetota; class Actinomycetes; order Propionibacteriales; family Nocardioidaceae; genus Marmoricola. Next base: position 4,537 of record JBOHDO010000141.1, on the reverse strand, counting down.
CGCGGTGGGCACCGTCCGCCTGCTGGACGCCATCCGCTCCGCCGGCCTGGACTGCCGGTTCTACCAGGCGTCCACCTCGGAGATGTTCGGCTCGACCCCGCCGCCCCAGCACGAGGAGAGCGGCTTCCACCCGCGCTCGCCGTACGGCGTGTCCAAGCTGTTCGCGCACTGGGCGACGGTGAACTACCGCGAGGCCTACGACATGTACGCCGTCAGCGGCATCCTGTTCAACCACGAGTCGCCCCGGCGCGGGCTGAGCTTCGTCACCCGCAAGATCACCTCGGCCGTGGCCCGGATCGCCGCCGGGAAGCAGAAGGAGCTGTTCCTCGGCAACCTGGACGCGATCCGTGACTGGGGCTACGCCAGGGAGTACGTCGAGGGCATGTGGCAGATGCTGCAGCACGACGAGCCCACCGACTTCGTGCTGGCGACCGGGGTCGGCACCACCGTGCGTGAGCTGTGTGAGGCGGCGTTCGCCCACGCCGGCCTGGACTGGGCCGACCACGTGCGCTACGACCCCGCCTTCGAGCGCCCGGCCGAGGTCAACGCGCTCATCGGCGACGCCGGCAAGGCGCGCGACCTGCTGGGCTGGACCCCACGCACCTCTGCCCTGGAGCTGGCGTGGCTGATGGTCGACGCGGACATCGAGCTGCTGGCTGATGGGCACCGCTGAGCGGAGTCGGGCCAGCCGGGGGCACCACCGCGGCGGCAACCGGTTGTTCATGGTGATGCTGCTGGTCGGCAGCAGCCTCGGGGTGCAGGCGCTGATGACGGTCAACGGCATCATCAGCGCCCGGATGCTCGGAGTGGAGGGCCGCGGCGTCGTCGCCCTCGTCGTGGCGGTGGCCACGATGACCGGCCGGCTCACCTACGCCGGCGGGACCCGCATCGCGGTCGCCGACCTGCTGGTGCGCCACCGGCTGCGCGCCCGCGACGGTCTCCGTGACGTCGCACCGGCCTGGGCGTTGCGGGCGCTGGCCCCGTGCGCACTGGCCGCGGTCTACCTGGCCTGGCTGCAGCGGGACTCCCCGCCGACCGTCCGCTGGGGCCTGGTCATCACCGTGGTGGTGATCTCGCTGCAGCAGATGGCGGCCGGGTTGCTCTCCGGCTGTCTCCAGGGCGAGGGTGCCGGCGCCGGACGACTCGCAGTCGCGGGCCTGGCACCGCAGCTGCCCTTCACGGTGGTGCTGGTGGTCGCGTTCGCCGCGGGCTGGCGGTGGGACGCCGTGGACGTGCTGGTCGCCCAGTCCGTGGCGCCGCTGGCCGGCCTGTACGTGGGCTGGCGGTTGCTTCGTCCCCCGACCGGGACGGCGCGCTCGCTGACGCGGCGCGAGATCTGGCCGGTGACCCGGGCCAACTACGTCAACGCGGTCGGCACGATCGACAGCATCGGGCTCGACCGCAACCTGGTCGGGCCGCTGCTGGGCAACGCCGAGCTCGGGCTGTACTCCGCGGCCACCGCGGTCGCCAACCTGTCCAAGATCCTGGGCACCTCGACGGCGGTGCTGGTGCTGCCGCAGATGTCGGCCGCTCGGGACGACCCCGCCGCACAGCGCCGCGTGATCCGGCGGTGGCTGCCGTTCTCGGCCCTGGTCATGGCCGTCGTGGTGGTCGTGGTCGAGCTGCTCACCGGCCCGCTGATCCGGCTGGCCTTCGGCAACCCGTTCGCAGCGGCGATCCCGGCGGCCCACTGGCTGGTGCTGGCCGACGGACTGCTCGGCTACCGGCGGGTGCTGGTCGCCGTACTCCAGGGGCAGGGCCGGGGCGCGGTGGCCTCGACCCTGGAGCTGGTGCTCACCGGCGCGGTCGCCCTCGGCATCGTGGTCGCAGCGGCGCTGCACAGCCTGGCCGCGGTCGGCTTCGCGATGTTCGTGGTCGCCGTGCTCAGCTGCCTGGTCCTGCTCTACCTGGTGCTGCGGCGGTCCCCGCAGCCGGTCGCGTCCTGAGCGTGGCCCGGTCGGTCACCCGCTCTGCAACTTCGTCGCCTGCCCTCCCCGCCGCGCACCCCGGCAACGTCGGGGCCCCGCTCAGGACTCCGTGGCCTTCCGGATGAAGAACAGGTAATGGGTGCCGAGCCGCTGGGGCAGCACCTTGGTGACCCCGTAGACCAGGTAGATGAAGAACCGCGAGTTCGCGAAGTACGCCGGCTCGGCGTTGACGGTGTACCCGAACACCTCCCACCGAGGTGACGGGAACCAGCGGCGTACGTGGCCGAGGGTGTTCATCCGGTAGCGGGTGGGGAAGATGTCCTTGTCCTCCCGGCCCGGCTGGAGGTGGTCGAGCACCCGCGCATGCAGCCGGTTGGGGACCAGCCGGGCACCGACCGCGATGTAGCCCCAGCGGTTCGGCGTCCGCGCGCAGACCCAGCCGCCCGGCTTGAGGATGCGCTCGAACTCCCGTACGACCTGCGCCGGATCGTCGATGTGCTCGAAGGTGGCCTCCGAGACGATCACGTCGACAGAGCCGTCCGGCAGGTCGATGCGGGTGCCCGGCTGCCAGACCTGCGCCTCGTCGACGCTCTTGTTCTCCAGCACCACGGGGTCGATGTCGATCCCGATCACGCGGCGTCCCTTGCCCTTGAGCGTCTGCAGGTCCCGCCGGTACGACGGCGGCTCCTCGAGGAACTGCCCCCGGCCGGCACCGAAGTCGACCACCACCGACTCGGGGTCGATCAGGGCCTGCACCCGGGAGTAGAACGCCAGGTTGCTGTCCACCCGGGTGAACCCGCCGACGTGCCACTCGGGGAAGAGCTGGCGCAATGCGCTCTGCATGATCGAGGGCTCCTTCTGTGACCCGGCACCGCGGACCCCGGGATTCTACTGGCCGGCCGGTCCGGGACCTACCGCGCCCGCGCAATCCGGACCGGCGCCTGCGAGGCGGGGTGCGACCCAGGCCCCGTCCCGCCGGCGAACAGCCGGCCCACGCCGTACGCCGCTGCGATCAGCAGCAGCGCCATCAACACCAGCAGCACGGGCACGAACCAGCGCCGCTCGTGCCACGGCCGCGACGGCGTCCCCTGCGCGGGCCTCCGCGCAGCGGGTGCATCCCGGGCCGGGCGCGGCCGGGGGGCGCGCCGCGCGTGGTGCGGCGTACGGAGCCCGTGACGGCCGGCGCGCGCGTCGTGCCGGCCGTGCCTGCCCTCGGCACGCATCGACTCATCGGCATGGGCCTGGTCGGCGAGCGCCCGCTGGTAGGCCGCCCGGTAGGCGTCCGCGAACTCCTCGGGAACCTCGGGCGGCGGCGTGACCGCGTCTTCACCAGTTCCTGACACGGGCATCGAGCCTACCCACCCCGGGCGGCGCCGGCCCAGACGCGCACCCGGAGACACCGCTGCCCCGGACGGTCGGAGACCGGTCCGGGGCAGCGCCACGCACGACGTGGGACGTGGGGTCAGAGGCTCACGGCCACCTCGGCGACCACGCCGGTGTTCGCGTGCACCGGGCGGTCCACCGGCTCCGAGCGCGGTGCGAGCGTGCGCACCGTCCAGTCACCGGGGCCGGCGAAGAACCGGAAGTGTCCGGTCGCCGAGGTGGGCACCTCCGCGGTGAACTCCCCGGTGCGGTCGAGCAGCCGGACGTAGGCGTTGCCGACCGGGTCGCTGTGCCCGTCCGGGTGGGCCTTGCGCACCTGCCCCTGGATGATCGCCTCCTTGCTGACGTCGATCCCGTCCAGGGAGGGGCCGCCCTCGGTTGCTCCGCACATGTCAGGCCTCACCAGCCTCGTCGCCCAGCTTCACGGGGACGCCGACCAGCGAGCCGTACTCGGTCCAGGAGCCGTCGTAGTTCTTGACGTTGTCCTGGCCCAGCAGCTCCTTCAGCGCGAACCAGGTGTGGCTGGAGCGCTCGCCGATGCGGCAGTAGGCGATGGTGTCCTTGCTGAAGTCGACACCGGCGTCGGTGTAGATCTGCTTGAGCTCCTCGTCGGACTTGAACGTGCCGTCGTCGTTGGCGGCCTTGCTCCAGGGCACGTTCGCAGCGGTCGGGATGTGGCCCGCGCGCTGTGCCTGCTCCTGGGGCAGGTGGGCCGGGGCGAGCAGCCGGCCGGCGTACTCGTCGGGGCTGCGCACGTCGACCAGGTTCTTGGTGCCGATCGCGTCGACCACCTCGTCGCGGTATGCGCGGATCGTCGCGTCCTGCTCCCTGGCCTGGTACTGCTTCTTCTCCCGCTGCGGCGCGTCGGTGGTCAGCTCGCGGCTGTCCAGCTCCCACTTCTTCCGGCCGCCGTCGAGCAGCTTGACGTCGTCGTGGCCGTACAGCTTGAAGTACCAGTACGCGTACGCGGCGAACCAGTTGTTGTTGCCGCCGTAGAGGATGACCGTGTCGTCGTTGGAAATGCCCCGCTCGGAGAGCAGCGCCCCAAAGCCGGCCCTGTCCACGAAGTCGCGGCGCACCGGGTCCTGCAGGTCGGTCTTCCAGTCGATCTTGACGGCGTTGCGGATGTGGCCCTTGTCGTAGGCGCTGGTGTCCTCGTCCACCTCGACGAGCACCACGCCGGGGTCGCTACCGTGCGCCTCGACCCAGTCGGCGCCGGTGAGGAC
>JBOHDO010000140.1:0-26708 GCA_050699415.1 Marmoricola sp. | reverse complement strand
GATGAAGGAGACGGACCTGCTGGCAGGGGTCTGGCCGCGTTCGTCCTTGAGCTGCGGGAGCAGGGCGAGAGCGCCGAACACCACCGCGATGACGGTCTGGCCGATGAACTTCGCCTTGCTGCGCAGCCCGAGGGTGCGCTGCTTGTAGATCTTGATGAAGTCGTCGAGGAAGCCGACCGTGCCCAGTCCGACGTACAGGAAGAGCAGCAGCAGTGCCGAGGCCGTCGAGCCCGTCGGTGAGGTTGACCGCGTTGCTGGACCCGATGGCCAGCAGCGCGATGAAGATGATCATCAGCACCGTGGGCACGGTCCACTCGCCGAGGTCACGGATGAAGGAGATGTGGTGCGAGGCCGGGGTGTAGCCGTGCTCGTCGGTGAACCACGGGGACAGCGACAGCCATCCGAAGACCACCGCAACCGTGGTCTGGCCCACGATCTTGGCCCAGCTGCGCAGCCCGAGGTTGCGCTGCTTGTAGATCTTGATGAAGTCGTCGAGGAAGCCCACCGTGCCCAGGCCGACGAACAGCAGGAGCAGCAACAGGGCCGAGGCCGAGGGCTCGACACCGGTGATGAGCTTGGCCACGAAGTAGCTGACCACTGCGGCCAGCACGATCACCAGGCCCCCCATGGTCGGGGTGCCGCGCTTGGTGTGGTGGGTGGTGGGCCCGTCGTCGCGGATCAGCTGTCCGTAGCCGTGACCGGAGAGGAACCGGATCGCGTAGCGGGTGCCGATCAGGGTGAGGATCAGGGAGAGGCCGCCGGCGAGCAGGATCGCCTTCACGCGGTCACCTCCAGCAGCTGCTCGGCCACGCGCTCGAGCCCGGCCGCGTGGGACGCCTTGACCAGCACCACCTCGGTGCCGGCGACATTCTTTCGCACCCACTCCGCGGCATCGGCGACCCCCTCCGCGCGGCGCGTCCCGCCGTCGGGATGTACGGCGAGGAAACCGGCGTGGATGCCCGCAGCGCCCTCCCCCACGACCAGGACCTCGTCGATGCCGAGCTCGGCCGCCAGCCGCCCCACAGCCCGGTGCTCCTCCTCGGCGGTCTCCCCCAGCTCGAGCATCTCCCCGAGCACCGCCACGGTGCGGCGGCCGGAGCGCCGACCGATCGCGGCCAGGGTCTCCAGGGCGGCCCGCATCGAGTCGGGATTTGCGTTGTAGGCGTCGTTGACCACCACCAGGCCGTCGTCCCGCTCGTGCACCTCCATCCGCCAGCGCGAGAGCCGGTCGATGCCGGCCAGGCTCTCCACCACCTGGCCGAGCGGGAGGCCCAGTGCGGTCGCGACGGCCGTGGCCGCGGCCGCGTTGGTCGCCTGGTGCGCCCCGAACAGCCGCAGCCGCACCGGACTGGTCTCGCCCGCGACTGTCAGGTCGAAGCGCGGCCGGGCCAGCTCGTCCAGGGTCACCTCGCCGATCCGGACCTCGGCATCGGCCGCGTGGCCGAACCTCCGGACCCGGCCCCGGGTCCTGTCCGCCATCGCGGCGACCAGGGGGTCGTCGGCGTTCAGCACCGCCGTGCCGCGCCGGGTCAGCGCCTCGACCAGCTCGCCCTTGGCGCGGGCGATCTGCTCCCTGCTGCCGAACTCGCCCAGGTGCGCCTTGCCGACGTTGAGGACCACCGAGACGTCCGGCGGCGCGATCCCGCACAGCTGGGTGAGGTGTCCCACCCCACGGGCACCCATCTCGAGCACGAGGTGACGGGTGCCGGGCCCGGCGTACAGCACCGTCAGGGGCAGGCCGATCTCGTTGTTCAGCGAGCCGTACGTCGCCACCGTGGGTGCGTCGTCGGCCAGCACCCGGGCCAGCATGTCCTTCGCCGAGGTCTTGCCCTGGGAACCGGTGATCGCCACGACCGCGGGCCCGCCCGCCTGCTCACGCAGCCGGCGCAGCACCTCCCGGGCCAGCTGCTGCAGCGCGACCACCACGTCCGGGACCACCACGGTCGGTACCCCGGTGGGCCGCGACCCCAGCACCGCGCGCCCACCCCCGTCGACGGCTGCACGGGCGAAGTCGTGACCGTCGGCCCGCTCCCCCACCAGCGCGACGAACAGCCCCTCGGGCTCGGGCTCACGGTTGTCCCGGAACGCCGGCCCGGCCACGACCACCCCGTCGGGGTCGTCGTGCACCTCGCCGCCGACCACGGCGGCGATCTCCGGCAGCGTCAACGGGATCACGACGCACCACCGATCGCGGCCCGCACCTCGTCGCGGTCGTCGAAGACCGGCACAGCGACCACCCCACCGATCCCCCCACGCCTCAACCCGATCACCCGACACCACCGATCGCGGCCCGGACCTCGTCGCGGTCGTCGAACGGGTGTACCACGCCGTCGATCTCCTGCCCGGTCTCGTGGCCCTTGCCCGCCACGACCACGGTGTCGCCGGGGCCGGCCATCGCGATCGCGGTCCGGATGGCCTCGCGCCGGCCGGCCACCTCCACCACCTCGGCCCGCCCGGCGGGGTCGACCTCGCGGGCGCCCGCGAGCACGGCCTCCCGGATGGCCGAGGCGGGCTCGGTGCGCGGGTTGTCGTCGGTGACCACGAGCACGTCCGCGAGCCGGGCGCCGATCTCTCCCATCAGCGGGCGCTTGCCCCGGTCGCGGTCGCCGCCGGCCCCCAGCACCAGGACCAGCCGGCCGGAGGTCAGCGGCCGCAGCGCACCCAGCACGGCGGCCACGGCGTCCGGCTTGTGCGCGTAGTCGACCACGGCCAGGAACTCCTGGCCCTGCTCCACCCGCTCCAGCCGGCCCGGCACCCCGGTGCTGTGTGCCAGCCCGGCGGCCACGCTCGCCGCGTCCAGCCCGGCCTCCCCGGCCAGCGCGACCGCACACAGGGCGTTGGCGACGTTGAACCGTCCCGGGATCGGCACCTGCGCCTCGAACCGGACGCCGTCCGGGGCGTGCACGGTGAACCGCGACCCGCGCAGGGTCTCGACCACCTGCTCGGCCCGCCAGTCCGCATCGCCACCGTCCGGCGAGAAGGTCACCATCGGCACTCCCGCCTCGTCGACCAGCCGACGGCCGTGCGCGTCGTCGACGTTGGTGAGCCCGGCCCGGGTGCGTTCGGGGGTGAACAGACTGGCCTTCGCGGCGAAGTAGTCCTCCACGTCGGCGTGGAAGTCGAGGTGGTCGCGGCCGAGGTTGAGGAAGGCCGCCCGGTCGAAGAGCACGCCGTCGACCCGGCCCATCACCAGCGCGTGGCTGGAGACCTCCAGTGCGCAGGTGCTCACGTGCCGCTCGCGCATCACCGCGAACAGGGCGTGCAGGTCCGGTGCCTCGGGGGTGGTCAGCATGGTCCTCACGTCGGTGCCGGCGATCCGGGTCCCCACGGTGCCCACCACGGCCGCGGTCGTGCCAGTAGCCTGCAGCGCCGACTCGAGCAGCCGGGTCGTGGTCGTCTTGCCCTGGGTCCCGGTGACCCCCAGCAGGGTCATGTCCCGGCCCGGGTCGCCGTAGACCCGGGCGGCGAGCCGGCCCAGGCGTGACCGGGGACGGTCCACCACCAGCACCGGGACCGCGATGCCGTGGCACAGCTGTGCGCCGGCGTCGTCGGTCAGCACCGCCACCGCCCCGGCGTCGCAGGCGTCGCCGGCGTAGGACGCCCCGTGGGCGCGGCTGCCCGGGAGGGCGACGTACAGGTCGCCGGGTGCGACCCGCTGCGAGCTCAGCGTCACCCCGGTGACGACCGCGCCGGCGGCACCGTCGGGTAGCCGGGCGTCCAGCCAGCCCGCGACCTCGGCGAGCGGCGTCGACACCGGGTGCTCCGGGCGGGTCAGCGAGATCTCGGCCACGGGCACGGAGGCTAGTACGGCGACCGCAGGCCGCTCACCACTGCACCGGCAGGTGGGCCGGAGGAGTGCCGGTGGGCGGGACGGAGTACTTCTGCAGCAGGTAGGACAGCAGCTGGCGGACCACCGGGCCCGCCGTGCCACCACCGCTGGCAGCACCCTGGGGGTGCTTGATCACCACGTAGACGGTGAACCGGGGCTTGTCCGACGGGGCGAAGCCGGCGAACGAGACGTCGATGCCGCCCTCGCTGTAGCAGTGGCACGTTCCCCCGACCTCCTGTGCGGTGCCCGTCTTGCCGGAGACCCGGTAGCCCTGGATCGCGGCCATCGGAGCGGTGCCGGCACCCTCGGTGACCACCATCTCCATCATGCGCGCGACCTTGCTGGCGGTCTTCGCGCTCACCACCCGATGGGTCTTCGACGTCGCCGAGCCCACCTGCTGCCCCGAGCTGGTGGTCGTGCGGCCCCGGACCAGGCTGGGGGTCACGTAGACCCCGTGGTTCGCGACCGTGTTGACGGCGGCGGCCATCTGCAGCGCATTGACCGACAGGCCCTGCCCGAACGCGATCTCGGAGTGGGTCAGGTGGGTCCAGGTGTTGCCGGGGGGCAGCACACCCGCGGTCTGGCCCGGCATCCCGACCGGGACCTTCTGCCCGAGCCCGAACTCGGCGAGGTAGTGGGCCATCTTGACCGAGCCGATCTTCTCCGCGGCCATGGCCGTGCCGATGTTCGAGGACTTCGCGATCACCCCGGTCAGCGTGAGCGGGTCACGACCGTGGGGCCAGTAGTCGTGGATCACCCGGCCGTCGACGGGGTACGAGCCCGGCACCGACAGCTTCGTGTGCGGCGTCACCAGCCCCTGGTTGATCAGCGCTGACATGGTGAGCACCTTCTCCACCGAGCCCGGCTCGTAGGTGTCGGCGAGGCCGCGGCTGGTCCACTCGTTCTCCGGCGACTGGCTCCCCTTGTTGGCGTCGTACGTCGGGTAGTCGGCGAGCGTGAGCACCTGGCCGGTCCGGCTGTCCAGCGCGACCGCGGTCGCGGACTTCGCATGGACCTGGTGCACCGCGTTGCGCAGCAGCCGCTGGGCGTACCACTGCGCGTCGCTGTCGATGGTCAGGTGCAGCGCCTTGCCGTTGACCGGCTTGACCTCGGTGTTCTCCCCCAGTGGGATCCGGTTGCCGTCACCGACCTCGTAGGTGTCGTGTCCGTTCTTGCCCGCGAGCAGGGTGTTGAAGGTCTGCTCCAGCCCGGCCGCCGGCGCACCACTGGCGCCGAGGAAGCCGACCAGGTTCGCGGCCACGTCGTGCTGCGGGTAGACCCGCATGGGGTCGTTCCGGGTGTACAGGCCGTGGTAACCGGCCCGGTCGACCGCGTCCATGACGCTGGTCGCCTGGGTGGAGGGCACCCGTCTGGCGATGTACTGGAACCGACTGTTCGGCATGCTGAGCCGGGAAACCGTCTGGAAGTAGTCCAGGTGCAGCCGGTCGGCCAGGATGTGCGCGATCTGCTCGGCGTGCGGCGAGGTCATCTTGGGGTCGGCCACGATCATGAGCCCGGCCACCGACCTGGCCAGCTTGGTGCCGTTGCGGCCGACGATCAGGCCACGCTTGGCCGGCAGCTTCAGGTGGACCAGGCCGGCCGCCGCCGCACGGGCGGCGTACGCCTGGGGATCGATGCCCTGCAGCTGGAACAGCCTGGCGCCGAAGACCGAGAGCACCATCGTGATCACGATCAGGGCGACGCGGAGCCGGAAGCTGGACGAACCCATCAGGGGCCGCGCGGACGCTGGTCGACGCCGGGGCCCGCGCGGCTTCCTGACTTGGCTCAATGCGTTGCTCCGTGGTGGCGGGCGTGGTGCCCGTTCGTTGCTGCGGTCCGGTCGTGGTGGCGGGCGCCCCGCTGGGTGCCCTCCTGCGCATTCCTACCGCGCCGGGCGGTCACATTCGTGGAGGCACGGCCGCTGTTGGCCTTGTCGGTGCGCGGGGTGGGGGCGACCCGGACGATCCTGGGCGGCCGCGCCAGCCGGTGCGGCCGGGCGGCCTTGAACGGCCGGACGTGCACTCCCTGGGCGGGCGTGGCCACGACCGGCTTGCCCAGCACCGTGCCGTCGGGGACCTGCACGAACGCGGGGTCGGCCGGTTGCACCATGCCCAGCGCTCGGGCCTTCTCCGCGACCCGCTGCGGGTCGCGGAGGTGGCTGACCCCCATGGCCAGGGACTGCTGGCGGGCCTGGAGCGCGTCGGCGCGCTGCTGCAGGCCCGTGATGCGGAAGGACACCTGCTGCATCTGGGTGTTGAACAGCAGCAGCCCGACCATGCCGACGGCGAGCACGACCAGCACCAGCGCCACGAACGGCGTACGCCGGGCGCCGGTGGCCCGCGCGGGGACGAGGACCAGGCGTGCCCGGGCGCTGGCGTCGGCCAGCCGCGGCAGGCGGGTACGGGCGGCGGAGGCGAGACTGCTCATGCTGCTCCTCGAGGTCGGACGCGGCGGACTGCGCGCAGCCGGACGGATGCGGCGCGGGGGTTGTGCTCGGTCTCCCCGGCGGTCGCCTTCTCGGCGCCGCGGGTCAACGACTCGAACGTGGGCCGACGGTCCTCGGGGACCACCGGGAGCCCCTCGGGCACGTTGGCGCGAGTGACCGCCGACAGCGCCTGCTTGGCGATCCGGTCCTCCAGCGAGTGGTAGCTCATCACCACCACCCGCCCGTCGACGGCGACCGCGTCCAGTGCCCGGGGCAGCGCCCGGCGCAACGTGCCGAGCTCGTCGTTGACCTCGATGCGCAGGGCCTGGAAGGTGCGCTTGGCGGGATGCCCGCCGCTACGGCGCGCCGGCGCCGGGATCGCCTCGCGGATCAGCTCGACCAGCCGGGCGGAGCGGTCGAAGTGCTCGTCGCGGCGCGCGCGGACCACGGCGCCGGCGATCGCGCGGGCGAACCGCTCCTCGCCGTAGTCCCGCAGGATCCGGGCGAGCTCAGCCTGCGGGTAGTCGTTGAGCACGTCCGCGGCGGTGCGCCCCAGCGAGTCGTCCATGCGCATGTCCAGCGGGGCGTCCGCGGCGTAGGCGAAGCCCCGGTCGCGCTGGTCCAGCTGCATCGAGGAGACGCCGAGGTCGAACAGCACCCCGTCGACGGCGTCGTGGCCGAGCCGGGTCAAGACGTCGGGGATCTCGTCGTAGATCGCGTGCACCAGCGTGGTGCGCTCGGCGTACGGCGCGAGCCGGCGCCCGGCCAGCTCGAGCGCCTGGTGGTCGCGGTCGAGCCCGACCACGTGCACCTGGGGACAGCTGCGCAGGACCGCCTCGCTGTGGCCGCCGAGGCCGAGCGTGGCGTCGACCAGCACGGCCCCGGGGTGCTGCAGCGGCGGGGCCAACAACGCAACGACCCGGTCGAGGAGGACCGGGACGTGGGTGGGCTGGCTCATGTCGGGGCGCCTACTTCCCCGCACCCGGGAGGAGCTGGGACACCAGGAGCAGGAGCAGCGCCGTCGCCGACGAGGCGGCCGCGGAGAACACCATCACGACGAAGCCGTCACGGACGCCGTGGCGGACCCGCCGCACTTGTCCCATCGCTCGACCCCTTCAATGCCCGGTGATCGCCTGACCAGGTTCCCGTCCGCTCGCCCCTGGGAAGCGGCCTTCTGGCACCGGGGAAGGTGCGCCAGACTGCCTGGAGGAGCGGACGCGAGCCTCGTCCTGCGATCACCGCTGTTGTGTTGTCCGTGTTGCCTGCGTCGTCCGGTCCGCCGGTCAGTCGATGAACAGCTCCTCGGACAGGTTGGCGAAGGCCTCTTCCTGTGCCGCCGTGTACGCCGCCCAGTGCTCGGGGTTCCAGATCTCGATCTTGTTGCTGACCCCGATCACCACGCACTCCTTGTCGAGGCCGGCGTAGGACCGCAGCTCCGGGGTGAGGCTCACCCGACCCTGCTTGTCCGGGGTCTGCTCCGACAGCAGCGCGAACAGCATCCGGTTGTAGCCCCGCAGCCGGGCATCGGTGCTGTCGCGCAGCCGGGTCCGGAACGCGTCGAAGTCCGCGGCGGTGCGCACCTCGAGGGAGCGGTCCTGGCCTCGTGTGATCACCAGCCCCTCCTTCATCGCTTCCCGGAACCTGGCCGGGAGGAACAGTCGCCCCTTGTCGTCGAGCTTCGGGGTATAGGTGCCGGAGAACATCGGTCACCTCCTTGTTCCTCCACTGTCCCCCACAATACCCCACTTAACCCCACCGTCAACCACCCTCGCTCCCCACCTCACCCCTTTTCTCCCGGATTCCTCCCGAACCCACCGGCGGTTCTCCCGACTCCGGCAAGACCTCGCAGCAGGCCCGCGGCTGGACTAAGGTCGTGGCAGACGCGTGCGGTCGTGGCCACAACCTGGCCGGGGCCGCACGCCCGGCCGGAGGGGAACTGTGGGTTCGGATCTCGACACCCTGAGGACGGTCACCGACCGCATCCGCACCGCCATCGAGACGGTGGTGCAGGGCAAGCCGGAGTCGGTGGAGACCGCGCTCGTGGTGCTGCTCGCGGAGGGCCATCTCCTGATCGAGGACGTGCCGGGCGTGGGCAAGACCGTGCTCTCCAAGGCGCTGGCGCGCTCGATCGACTGCACCGTGCGCCGGATCCAGTTCACTCCCGACCTGCTGCCCTCCGATGTCACCGGCGTCTCGGTGTTCAACCAGGAGACCCGCGACTTCGAGTTCCGGCCCGGTGGGGTCTTCGCCAACATCGTGATCGGCGACGAGATCAACCGCGCCTCGCCCAAGACCCAGTCCGCGATGCTGGAGTGCATGGCCGAGCGCCAGGTCACCGTGGACGGCACGACGTACGTGCTGGAGTCGCCGTTCCTCGTGGTGGCCACCCAGAACCCCATCGAGATGGAGGGCACCTACCCGCTGCCCGAGGCGCAGCGGGACCGCTTCATGGCCCGTGTCTCCATGGGCTACCCCACGCCGGTGGCCGAGCAGGCGATGCTGTCCGCCCGCGACACCGTCAGCCCGCTGGAGGAGCTCGAGCCGGTCACCGACGGCACCGAGGTCCGCAAGCTCATCGACGTGGTGACCCGGGTCCACGTCGCCGAGGAGGTCCGGCAGTACGCCGTCGCGATCGCCGAGGCCACCCGTCACCACCCGGACCTGCGACTGGGCGCCTCCCCGCGTGCCACGCTGCACCTGGTCAGGGCCGGCAAGGCGGTCGCCGGTCTCGCCGGCCGCGACTACGTGATCCCCGACGACCTCGCCTCACTGGCGCCGACGGTCCTGGCCCACCGGCTGCTGCCGACGGTCGACGCGGCCATGGCCGGGCGGACCCCCGGCGATCTGCTGGGGCCGATCGTGCGCAGCGTTCCCGTTCCCGGGAGCTGAGGTGCGCACGGTGGCCGGGGGGTTGACCACTCGGGGCCGTGCCTTCCTGGCGGGCGGCCTGACCGCAATCCTGTCCGGCATCGTGCTGGGTGAGCACGACCTCGTCCGCATCGGCCTGCTCGCGGTCCTGCTGCCCGTGGTCGCGGGCATCTGGGTGGCACTGGCGCGGCAGGAGCTGCGGGTCGAACGGCTGCTGGACCGCCCGGTCGTCGAGGCCGGGCGCGCGGTCAGCGTCCGGCTCACCGTGCACAACGCGGGGCGGCGCACGCACCCGCTGCTCGTCGAGGACCTGGTGCCGTACGCGCTCGGCGTCCGGCAACGCTTCCTGGTGGACCCGCTCCCGCCGGGGGACGAGGTCGAGCTCGACTACCAGGTGCGCAGCGACCTGCGGGGAGGCTTCCCGATCGGCCCGCTCCGGATCAGCGTCGGGGACCCCTTCGGCCTGCTGCAGGTGCCTCGGACGTTCCCCCTGGTCGACCAGCTCGTGGTCACCCCACCGGTCGAGCCGCTGCCCCCGATCCCGATGCGCGACACCTGGGCCGGCGCAGGCGAGCACCGGGCGCGCTCGTTCACGGCCGGCAGGGCCGCCGACGTCACCGTCCGGGAGTACCGCACCGGCGACGACCTGCGCCGGGTGCACTGGCGCAGCAGCGCGCACACCGGCCAGCTCATGGTCCGGCGCGAGGAGCAGCCGTGGCAGGCACGCTGCTCCATCCTGGTGGACAACCGCGCCCCGGCGCACCGCGGCCGGGGAGCCGGCTCGTCGCTGGAGACGGCGGTACGAGCGGCCGCGTCAGTCGCGGTGCACCTGACCGGGCTGGGCTACCGGGTACGGATGGTCGACGCGTCGGGCGAGGAGCTCGGCGTGGCCGACGGCGAGGTCTCCCGCAACGCACGGGCACTGCTGGCCCGCCTGGCCCTCCTCCCGGAGGTGGACTTCTCCGCCCTGTCCACGACCTGGGTGAGCGACACCGACAGCTCCCTGGTCGTCGTGCTGGGCGACGTGACCGAGCACGATCGGGCCTTCTTCGCCCGGATCAGCAGGCTGGGCGGTGCGAAGTACGCCCTGGCCCTCGACGTCGCGGCATGGCTCGGCGAGGACTCCCTGCCGGCGACGGCCCCGTGGCTGCAGTCGCTCGGCTGGCACGCTGCCACGGTGGGGCCACGCTCACCGCTGTCGCGGGCCTGGCAGGGGCTGGCCCGATGAACCACCCGATCAGGACCCTGGGCTGGCCGGAGGACCTGCTGGTGTCGCTGGTCGCCATGCTCGCGGGCTGGGCCGCGCTGTGGTCCTGGGCACCCCTGGTCGCCCGGCCCCACCGGTTCCTGCTGGCCGCCCTGGTCGCCGGCGCGGTGATCGTCGGGCTGGGCGCCCTGGGCCGCAGGTTCCGGGTCCCGGCCGCCCTGGTCGTGGTGGTGCAGGCCCTGGGCTGCACGGTCTGGTTCAGCCACCACTTCGCGGTCGACCACGGGATCGGGAGCTGGCTCCCCACCCCGGACCGGCTGCACAACCTGGCCAGCCTGGTGCGACAGGGCACGGTCACGATCAACCACTACACCTCCCCGGTGCCGGTGCAGTTCACCGAGGTGGTCGTCTTCCTGGCCGTCGGGGGCGCCCTGATGCTGCTGGCGGTGGACCTCTTCGTGTGCGGGCTGCGCCGGCCCTCCCTCGCAGCACTACCGATCCTGCTGACGCTGACCATCCCGATCAGCGTGCTGGTCGAGCGCCTGGCGCTGCCGGTGTTCGTGGTGACGGCGCTGCTGTTCCTGGTGCTGCTGGCCTGGCAGCAGCACCGGCGGGTGCGCTCCTGGGGGCGCGAGGTGGGCCGGGGCGGCGTACGACGCCACCTGCACAGCCTGCTGACCGGTGCTGCCGCCGTTGCCGTCGTCGCGATCGGCGGCGCGCTGCTGCTGCCGGGGCTGGTCCCGGTGAGCCACGGCATCGCACTGACCGGTCCCGGTGGCCACGACAACGGCGACCGGGCAAACAACGTGACCGTGGCCAACCCCCTGATCAACATCCGGCGCGACCTGCTCCGCAGGACGCACACGCCGATGCTCACCGCACGCACCAACGCGCCCGACCCGTCCTACCTCCGGCTCGCCGTGCTCGACCAGTTCACCGGCGACCAGTGGCGGCCGTCCACCCGCCAGCTGCCCAGCGGCAACGACGCCGACGGCCCGCTGCCCCAGGCCCCGGGGCTGACGAACGCGGTCCCGGGCGTGCAGACCCAGTGGCGGTTGCACCTGGCCCGCAACTTCGAGACCAGCTGGCTGCCCACGCCGTACCCGGCGAACCAGATCAAGGTGGCCGGCGACTGGCGCTACGACTCCACCACCCTGGACGTGACCAACGTCGGCAAGCCGTCGGCGAGCGAAGGGCTGCGCTACGACGTGGACGCGTTCGCGCCGCACTTCGGCCCCCAGCTGCTGCGGCTCACCTCGGTCGAGGCGCCCCCGTCGATCCAGGTCCCGATGACCCGGCTCCCGGCGGGCCTGCCCCCGGTGATCCGGAGGGTGGCCAAACGGGTGGTGCGCGGCGCACACTCGGAGTACGCACGCGCCGTCGCCCTGCAGGACTGGTTCCGCCGGGACGGCGGGTTCACCTACTCCACCGAGGCCGGTCCCGGCTCCGGGATGCAGCTGATCGCGGACTTCATCACCCACGGCAAGGTGGGCTACTGCGAGCAGTTCGCCACGGCGATGGCGGTGATGGGCCGCACCCTGGGGATCCCCGCCCGGGTGGTCGTCGGCTTCGTGCACCCGAAGCGGGTCGGTCCGGACACCTACCGCTACACCAGCGACAACCTGCACGCGTGGCCGGAGTTCTACTTCGACGGCGCGGGGTGGGTCCGCTTCGAGCCCACGCCCGCCGTGCGTACCGGACGCGCCCCGGCATACACCCGGCCACAGCAGCAGGCCACCGCCCCGACGCCGCCGAAGCCCCTTCCGGCGCCGACCCACACCACGCTCCCGCAGCTGCAGACGCAGGCGGGGCAGCACCACGGCCAGCGGGCCACCGCGGAGGTGCCGGGGTGGGTGGTCGCCCTGGTCGTGCTGGTGCTGGCCGCCGGGCTGGCGCTGGTGCCGTACCGGATGCGCTCCCGCCGACGCCGCCGCTGGCTGGCGGCCGGGCAGCCACCGGCGGCGTTCGCACACGGGGCCTGGCAGGAGCTGCGCGCCACCAGCATCGACCACGGCCTGCCGTGGCCCGCGCAGCGTTCTCCACGGGAGACGCTGCACCGGCTGCAGGGCCGGGTGGCTCCGGAGCCCGACCTCGCCAGGTCACTGGCCGGGCTGTGCTCGTTCGAGGAGCGCGCCCGCTACGCGTCGCGCTTCGAGCCCACGGCGGCGGAGCAGCAGCACGTCCGCGAGACGGTCCTGGCCTGGTCGGCCGCGGTCCGCCGGGGCGCACCGGACCGGACCCGCAGACGGGCCCGCTGGCTGCCGCGGTCGGTCTTCGGTCAGTAGCCCTGCTGGCGCCGTCGCTGCCAGCGGGCCTCCATCCGCTGCACCAGGCCGGGGTGCCCCGGGTGCGAGGCGTTGTCGTGGTGCCGCTGCGGCCGGTGGGGGCGCTTCTGTTGCCGGCGGGTACGACGCGGGCGGTGCCCGGCCTTGCCGCCCTCGATCACGCCGAACCGGTGGTGACCGGACTCGGGCTGCTGCTGGACGGTGCCCTGGGGCCGGGGAGCGGGAGGCGCGTTGCGGCCGCGCCAGGCTGCCAGTCCGATGGTGGCCGAGGCCAGCATCACCACGAAGCCGGCCACACCGACCCAGGTCATCTGGGCCATCGCCCCGCCGAGCAGGACCGCCACGCCCGCGAGGAAGACCACGGCGGCGATCCCGGCACGCCACCGGGCGGCACGCCCGAACGGGTGGCCCTGAAGGGTCGAGGCGAACTTGGGGTCCTCCTCGGCGAGCGCCCGCTCCATCTGCTCCAGCAGACGGAGCTCCTCATCGGAGAGCGGCACGGCATCCTCCACGCGGGATCATCGGCTTCGCGACGGTCTGCTTCGTCGTTGTCCCCAGTCTAGTCGCGCATCCGCACGGGCGGTAGGTCCGTGGCGGCTCATCCGGACAGCAGCGCGGCCGGACGCACGGCTGCGTTACCGAAGCGTCGTACCGCCCGGTCCACGGCGCGGTCGGCCTCGGGCCAGCCGTGCTCGCGGGCTCCCAGGACCAGCTGCCGGTGCACCCGTCCGCGGGGCACCAGCCCCTCCACCCTGACCCCGACCAGACGCACCCGTGCCCGCTGCAGCCCCAGCCGGTCGAACAGGTCGCCGGCGGTGGCGTAGACCTCCGCGGTCACGTCGGTGGCCTCGGACATCGTCCGGGAGCGGGTGATCGTGGTGAAGTCGGCGAACCGGACCCGTAGCGTCACGGTGCGTCCGGCCACCCCGGCGGCCCGCATCCGGGCCGCGACCTTCGCCGAGAGCCGCAGCAGCTCCCGTCGGCACACCTGGGGGTCGTCGGTGTCGCGGTCGAACGTCTCGTCGGCGCCCATGCTCCGGTCCGGCTCGTGGTCGCCGCGGCGCGGCGTGACCTCCTGCCGGTCGGTGCCCCAGGCCAGCGCGTGCAACCGGGCGGCCGTCGCCCGGCCCACCGCCCGCTGCATGGTGGGCAGCGGGCAGTGGGCCAGGTCGCCGACGGTGGTCAGGCCGAACCGGTGCAACAGCGACCGGGTCCGCTCCCCCACCCCCCACAGCTCCCCGACGTCCAGCGGATGCAGGAAGGCGGTGACCCGGTCGGGCGGCACCACCAGGACACCGTCGGGCTTGGCCCGTCGACTGGCCAGCTTGGCCATCGCCTTCGAGGGGGCCACCCCCACCGAGCAGGTGATCTGCTGCTCGTCGGCCACCTGGGCCCGGATCCGCTCGGCGATCGCCACCGGGGTGCCCAGCCGGCGGGTGGCACCGGAGACGTCGAGGAAGGCCTCGTCCATCGAGAGCGCCTCGACCAGCGGGGTGGCCCGCCGGAAGACCTCCATCACCGACGCGGACACCGTGGCGAACCGGGCGAACGCCGCATGGTCGGCCGGGAGTACGACGGCCTCCGGGCACAGCCGTCGCGCCCGGGTCATCGGCATCGCCGAGGCCACCCCGTAGGCCCGTGCGGGGTAGCTCGCCGACAGCACCACGCCCCGGTGTCCGCCGCCGACGATGACCGGGACGCCGGCCAGCTCGGGCCGGTCCCGGGTGGCCACCGAGGCGTAGAACGCGTCCATGTCCACGTGCAGGATCGGGCACGCCCGGGAGTCGGGCACGGAACGGTCGGCGGTCATGGCCGACGTCGGTGGTCGAACGGGTCAGTGCCTGGCGAGCAGGTGCAGCTGGGCGGCCAGGGCGTGGTACTCCGGCCGGTCGGCCACCGCCCGCTCCAGCTCGACCAGCGCCGTGCCGGGCTCGGCCTCGAGCAGCGCCGCCGGCACCAGGTCGGCGAACACCCGGACCGCGTGCACCCCCTCGACGGTGTAGCCGGCCCCGTCGAGCAGGGCCGTGATCTCCCCGGTGGTGAAACGCCGCTCGTTGCCCGCCGTGTCGGTGCCGGGCTGGTCATGGCGGAGCAGCTCCAGGGCCTGGCCGAGGTGGCCGGCCATCGCACGGGCCAAGACCGCGGCGTGCCGCTGGCCGACCAGCAGGCTGAGACGACCACCCGGGCGCAGCACCTCGCCGATCGTGGCGAGCGCCGCCGCGGGATCCCCGACGATGCCCAGCACCCCGTGGCACAGCACCAGGTCAGCACTGCCGGCGCCGGCCAGGGTGCCCAGGTCGGCGAGGTCGCCCTGCCGTCCGGTGATCCGGTCGGCGACACCCCGCTCGTGGGCACGGCGGTCGGCCGCGGCCAGGGCGTCGGGGCTGGGATCGATGACCGTGACCTGGTGGCCGAGCTCAGCCACCCGGACGGCGAACCCGCCGGTGCCGCCCCCGATGTCGAGCACGGCCTGCTCCCCGGCGTCCCCGGCGAGGCCGGCCAGCACCGGCTGCAGGGCGTCCCACACCACCGCCGTACGAGCCGCGGCCCGGCGTTCGTGGGGGTGGTCCATGCAGCAAACCCTAGACGGCTCATCGCCACCGCCACCCCCCTCATCCCGAGCTCCCGGGGCTGCGGTGCCACAGCTTGCGGGCCACCTCAGCGGTGACCGTGCCGGCGCCGGGCCCGGCCGGTCGCACGTCGGAGTACGGCGAGAGCCTGAACCCGCTGCTGTGCACCAGCACCCGTCGGTCGGCCGGCTCCTCCGGACCGGGCATGCCGGACAGCTCGGCGAGCACCGCCTCCCGGCCCTCCCGCTGCCAGCGGTCGTGCAGCACCCCGAGGTCCCAGGCGCCGGTCGCCCGTAGCGAGACGCCGCGCCGCCCGGTGCGCCGGACCACCCCACGCACCACCAGCAGCCAGGAGCCGAACACGGTGGTGGCGCAGCCACCCTGCACGTCCTCGAAGAACGTGGCGTCCACCGGTCCGGTGGCGTCGTCGAGGGTCAGGAAGATCACCCGGCGGCCCGACCGGATCGGCGGGGTCTGGGTGGCCACCTTCACCCCGGCCACCAGGATCTCGGAGCGGCTGCGCTGGGCCAGCAGGTCGCGGGAGCGGACCACGCCGAGGTCGTCGAGGAAGGCCGCGGCGGGCTCCAGCACGTGCCGGCTGGCGTCCAGGCCGAGCACCTCGAGCTCGGCACGGACCCGTTCGGTGTCGGTCATCTCCGAAAGCCCGGACAGCCCGCTGCCGGCCCCGGTGGCACAGGAGCGGCCCTCCTCGCCGAGGTCGAGGACGAGCTGTTCCGGCCCGCCCGAGCCGCGCCGCAGCCGGTCCAGCTCGACCACCTGCAGCAGCAGGTCGCGCCGGGTGGGCCGGCCACGCCGCCGGGCATCGGCGTCACCGATCCCGTGCACGCTGTCGAACCCGCCCGCCAGGACCAGGTTCTCCACGACCGGGCGGGAGACCGCGGCCCGCTGCCAGAAGTCGCCCAGCGAGACGTACGGCGCCCCCTCCCGGGCCCGGACGACCCGCTCGACCTCCGCGTCGCCGATCCCGCGCACCTCGGCCAGGGCCAGCCGGATGCCGTAGCCCTCCTCCACCCGCTCCACGGTGTAGGTCGCACCGCTGGCGTTCACGTCGAGGCCGAGCACCTCGATGCCGAGCTGGCGGGCGTCGTCGAGGATCAGCCGCTTGGGGTACATCCCCGGGTCGTGGGTGAGCACCCCGGCCAGGAAGTACGCCGGATGGTGCGCCTTGAGCCACGCCGACTGGAAGGTCGGCAGCGCGAACGCCGCCGCGTGGGCCTTGCAGAAGCCGAACGAGGCGAACCCCTCCAGCACCGCCCAGACCTTCTGCACGACCTCGAGGGGGTACCCCGACCCCAGCGCCCGGGGCATGAACCAGGTGCGGATCCCGGCCATCCCCTCGGGGCTGCCCAGGGCGCGGCGGGCCTCGTCGGCCTCGGCCAGGCTGCACCCGGTGAGCCGGGCGATGATCTCGATCACCTGCTCGTGGAAGACCACCACCCCGCGGGTCTGCGCCAGGATCGGGCGCAGGTCCTCGTGCAGGTAGGTCGGCAGCGACCAGCCGTGCCGGGCCTCGAGGTACGGCGTGACCATGTCGCTCTTGACCGGTCCGGGCCGGAACAGCGAGATGTCGGTGATGATGTCGGCGAAGTCGCTGATGCCGGACTTGCCGACCAGCTCCCGCTGGCCGGGGGACTCGATCTGGAACACCCCGAGCGTGCGGGCACTGGAGATCAGCTCGTAGGTGTCCGGGTCGTCGAGCCGCACCTGCCGCGGGTCGTCGAGGTCGACCCCGACGTCCTCGACCCGGCGCAGCTCGGCGACCGCGTGCGCCATCGCCGACTGCATCCGGATGCCGAGCACGTCGAGCTTGAGCAGGCCGAGGTCCTCCACGTCGTCCTTGTCGAACTGGCTCATCGGGTAGCCGAGCAGGCTGGGCTCCACCGGGGTGCGGTCGAGCAGGGTGGTGTCGGAGAGCAGCACGCCGCACGGGTGCATGGCGATGTGGCGCGGCAGCCCGTCGAGGCCCTCGACGAGGCGGAAGAACAGCTTCCCGAAGTCGGGGTCCGCCTGCAGCAGCCCGCTGGTGCGCAGCTCGGGCAGCTCGCGCAGCGCGGTGCGCGCGTCGCGGGCCCGGATGTGCGGGAAGGACTTGGCGATCGCGTCGATCTCCCCGAGCGGCAGGCCCAGCGCGGCGCCGACGTCGCGGACCGCGTGTCGCACCCGGTAGGTGTCGCGCATCGAGACCACCGCACAGCGGCTGGGCCCGAACCGGTCGAGGATCGCGTCGTAGACCTCCAGCCGGCGCGCCGACTCCACGTCGATGTCGATGTCGGGCAGCGAGGCCCGTAGCGGGGAGCAGAACCGCTCCATCAGCAGGCCGTGCCGGATCGGGTCGACGCCGGAGATCCCGAGCAGGTGGTTGACCAGGCTGCCCGCACCCGAGCCGCGGGCGGCGCAGCGGATGCCAAGGTCGCGGACCATCGCGGTGATCTCCGCGACGGTGAGGAAGTACGACGCGAACCCGAGCCCGGCGATGATGCGCAGCTCGTCGTCGAGCCGGTCGGTGACCTCCTGTCCCGGCGCGGCGCCGTACCGCCATCCGATCGCGGCCTCGCAGCGGGCGCGCAGCTCTGTGTCGGCCGCGTCGGCGGCAGCGGCCCCCTCGAACCCGTCGGGCTCGGGGAAGTGCACCTCCCCCAGCCCGAGGTCGGCCCGGGGGTCGAGCACACACCGGTCGGCCACCCGGCGGGTCTCGGCCAGCATCTGCGTGGCGGCCCGGTCACCCAGCCCGGCGTACCGGCAGACCTCCTCGGCGACCTCGTGCATCTGCTTGCCGGACTTCAGGAACGCCTCGGCGTTGACCCGGTCCAGGTGGCGGGGGTCCAGCGGCACCAGCCGGCGGGCGGCGTCGAGGACGTCGACCACCGGTGCGTCGAGCCGGTCGGCGTGCCGGACCGCGTTGGAGACCACCACCGGGACGCCGGCGTCCCGGGCCAGCCCGGCCATCCGGGCGGCGTGCGGCGCGCTGCCCGGGCCGGAGCCGGGCCGGCGGTGGGAGACCACCTCGCAGACCAGCTGGTCCGGACCGAGCAGCCGCCGCCAGCGACCCAGCGTCGCCGCGCCGAGGTCGTCGCGTCGCCGGGTGGCCGCACGGCCGAGGGTCGAGTCCGGGCCGAGCAGCACCAGCACGTCGCGGCCGGCGATGTGCCCGGCGACCAGCTCCGGTGTGCAGACCGGCCCCTCCCGCTCCGCGGCTCCGTCGCCGGCATGGGCGGCCGAGACCAGCCGGCACAGCGCTGCCCATCCGGTGCGCCCGGAGGCCAGGAAGGTGACCCGGGGCCGGGAGTCGTCGCGGTAGGCACCACCGCGCACCGGCGAACGCCGGCGTCCCGGGGCGGGCCCCGGCCGGGGTGCCTCGACCGCGAGGTCGACCCCCAGGACCGGCCGGATCCCGGCCTGCCGGCACGCCCGGACGAACCGGACCGCGCCGTAGACGCCGTCCCGGTCGGTCAGCGCGAGCGCGTCCATCTCCTGCTCGGCCGCGCGCTCCACGAGCACGTCGGGATGGCTGGCGCCGTACTGCAGGGAGTAGCCGGAGTGCACGTGGAGGTGCACGAACGGGTCACTCATGCGGGGGCTGCAGGCGCTGCACGCCGAGGGAGGAGCTGACCAGGCCCAGGAACCGGTCGGCGTCGCGGACCAGGTCGTCGGCCTCGCGGACGGTGACCGCCCGCCGGGAGCCGGCCTCGGCCGCGGCCCGCTTGCGTGCCCCCGCGGCGAACAGGGTGGCCCACTCGGCGAGCTCCGGGGCCACCTCGGCGAGCAGCACCCAGGCGTTCCGCTGCCGGCGTCCCCGCCGGGCCGGCTCCGGCCGGGCACGCACCGACAGCAGGGCGGCCACCGCCTGCAGCGCGGCCACGTGCGCCCGCGCGTAGCGCTCGGGGATGTCAGTGCTGGTGGTCGCCTCGCGCAGCGAGCCGGCGGAACGGTCGAGATAGGCGTACGCGGCCGCGGGCAGGTGGAGCGTCTGGACCGACATCTCAGTCCACCGCCCCGGCCAGCCGCCAGTCGCCGCTGGCCCAGTCGAAGGCCAGGTCGAACACGCCGTACCCACGCTCGGCCATCCCCCGCGCGGCGGTCACCCGCCACACCTCCCTCTCAGCGAGCCCTTCCCCGAGCGAGGCACCGGGACCAGCGTCAACCCCAGCCACACTTTCCCTACAGATCCACCACGGGCCGGTCTCCATCCAGTGCGCGGCCACCTCGCGCACCTGCCACAGCCGTCCCCGCCACAGGAACTGGTCGGGCCCCTCCTGCTCCCCCCTGCGGACCTCCACCGGGTCGTCGTACCGCCGCATCCTTCGCTCCCTTGCCACTCGCGCGAACCCGACGACCCCAGTCGGCGCCCCGGTGGAGGATGGGGGTCGAGGTCATCCTCCACCGGAGCAGATGATCGAACGTGTGTTCGAACACCTCCACCGTACACCCCTCTCCGGACAGCACGTCAAGGCCGTCCGCCGGGAAGCCGGTCCCGGATCAGTGACCGGTGCGGGCACGAGGCGGCAGCAGCGCCGCGAGCAGTGCCAGGACGCCGGCCAGCACGATCGGCAGCCCGATGGTGAGCAGCCCCAGCACGCCGGTCACGCCCAGGACGACCGCGCCCGCCAGCAGGACCGGAACCCTGGCCGGCAGCGCGGCAACGGCGCCCACCAGGCAGGCGAGGCAGCCCACCGCCAGCGCGACGTAGACCCACCAGGCTCCCCCGCCACCCTGGCCGCGGATGATCGCCACGTAGGCCGCCAGCATCAGGGCGGCCAGCACCGCCGCTCCCACCGCGAGGAGGTCAACGCCACCGACCACCCGGCCCTGCATGGGCCGAGTATCCCCCATGCCAGACTGCGGCACATGACCACGACCGAGCATCCCGCCGTCGCCCGGTTCCGCGCCGAGCTCGAGCGCGTCGAGGCACGGCCGGTCGCCGGGGACCGCATCGTGGTGCTGCCCGACTCGGTGCACACCGCGAAGCTGGCCGCCGAGGCGCTGGGCTGCGAGGTGGGCGCGATCGCGAACAGCCTGCTGTTCGCCGAGCGCACCCCGGACGGCCACCAGCCCGTGCTGATCCTGGTCTCCGGCGCCCACCGGGTCGACACCGCCAAGGTCGCCGCCGAGCAGGGCCTGGGCGAGCTCGACCGGGCGAAGCCGGACTTCGTCCGCGAGCACACCGGCCAGGTGATCGGCGGGGTCTCCCCGATCGCCCACCCCGAGCCGGTGCGCACCTTCCTCGACCCCACGCTGCGGCGCTACGACGTGGTCTGGGCGGCGGCCGGCCATCCGGCCGCGGTGTTCTCCTCGACCTACGACGAGCTGCTCGCGATGACCGGCGCCACCGAGATCGAGGTGAACTAGTGGAGGTCTGGGTCAACCCGGCCTGCTCGAAGTGCCGGACCGCGAAGGCGGCACTCGACGAGGCCGGCATCGCCTACAGCGAGCGGCGCTACCTCGACGACCCACCGACGGCGCAGGAGCTCGCCGGGGTGCTCGACCGGCTCGGCCTGCAGCCGTGGGACGTCGCCCGGGAGAAGGAGACCCGCGAGGCAGGCATCACGCTCCCCAGGGACGCCACCCACCGCGACGACTGGATCGCCGCGATGGTGGCGGACCCGATCACCATCCAGCGGCCGATCATCACCGCCGACGACGGCACCACGGTGATCGCCCGCGACCCCGGGACGCTGGACGAGGTGGTGGCGCGGGCCCACCCCCGTTCGGGCCCGCGCACGACCACCTCGTGACCCTGTAGACGCGCGGGACCCGGGTTTGGTTGCCCGCCGGGCGCGCTGCGTAGGCTCCCGCCATGGTGAGCGTGGTGGTGGTCGGCGGCGGGTACGGCGGGATGGCTGCGGCCGCGCGGCTGGCCAGGCTGGGCCACCGGGTCACCCTGCTCGAGGCCTCGGACCGGCTCGGCGGCGCGCTGGGGACCGTGCAGCAGGACGCCTTCACCTGGGAGTCCGGCCCCACCCACACCCTGCTGCCCGCCGTGGCACGGGACCTGTTCCGCACGTCCGGCCGCCCGCTGGACCGCGAGCTGGACCTGGTCCCGGTGAGCCCGGTCCGGCGGCACCGGTTCGACGACGGCACGGTCCTGGACCTCCCCGTCGGCCGCGCGGAGCAGCTGCACGCCGTGGGCGACGCACTGGGCGAGCGACAGGGCCGGGCCTGGGTGGAGTACGTCGACGGGTTCGCGGCGGTGTGGGAGGTGCTGCGCCCCGACCTCTTCGAACGACCCTGGTCCCCCGACCACGCCGGCCGGGGGGCGCACGCGCTGCTGGAGTCCCGGCAGAGCCAGCACCGGACGGTCCGGCGTACCTTCCGCGACGAGCGGCTGCGGCAGCTGGCCGAGCACGCCTCGGTGCTCGGTGGGCACGCCCCGCGCGACGTACCCGCGTGGCTGGGCGTGTGGAGCTACGTCGAGCAGAAGTTCGGCGCCTGGACCGTCACCGGCGGCCTGCACCGCCTCGGCGAGGCGCTGGCCGACCGGCTCGCCACCCGCGGGGTGGCCGTGCACACCGGGACCGAGGTCCGCGACCTGGTCGTGCAGGCGGGCCGGGTGGTCGCGGTCGCCACGGCCCAGGGGCCGGTCGACGCCGACCGCGTCGTGGTCGCCGTCGACCCCCGCCGGCTGCCCGCCCTGGCGCCGTACGTCGATCGCACCATGCCCGCGATCCCGCCGGTCGTCGCCCACCTCGGCATCGTCGGCGAGGTCCCCGACCTGCCCGGGGAGGTGGTGCTGCACGGCAGGCCGACCCTGGTGCTGCGCACCACCGGGACCGCCCCCGCGGGCGCCCACGCGTGGACGGTGATGGCCCGGGGCCGCATCGACGAGGACATCGTGACCGCGCTGTACCGGGCCGGGGTCAAGGTGCGCGACCAGGTCGAGGTGCGGGTCGACCTGTCCCCGCGCGAGCTGGTCGAGCAGTGGCGCGGCTCGCCGCACGGGGTGCTGTGGCAGGGCCGTCGCACGTTCGAGCGCATGCTGGGCCCCGGAACACCGGTCGAGGGCGTCTTCGTGGCCGGCGCCCACGCGCGCACCGGCGCGGGCCTGCCGGCGGTCGGGCTGTCGGCGGCGCTGGTCGCCCAACAGGTCGGGCCGGCCGAGGGCCGTCGGCCGTCTAGGCCCTGATCTGCAACGCCGCGAAGATCTCGCGGGTCGCCTTGCTGCGGTTGAGCGTGTAGAAGTGCAGCCCCGGCGCCCCGCCCTCGAGCAGCTCGTCGCACAGCTCGGTGGAGATCCGGATCCCCTCCGCACGCAGCGCGGCCCGGTCGTCCTCGTGCGGCAGGATCCGGGCGAGCACCTCCTCGGGCATCTGCCGTCCGGACAGCTCGACCATCTTCGTCATCGACCGCAGGTTCAGGATCGGCATGATGCCCGGCACGATCGGGATGTCCACGCCGGCCGCCCGGCAGCGCGCGACCAGCCCGAAGTAGTCCGAGGCGCGCAGCACCATCTCGGTGACCGCGAACTCCGCCCCCGCCTCCTGCTTGGCCTGCATCACCTTGACGTCCTGCTCCAGCGAGTCGGCGTCGACGTGGCCCTCCGGGAAGGCCGCCACACCGATGCTGAAGCCCGAGACCGACCTGATCAGCGCGACCAGGTCGGAGGCGTAGTCGAGCCCACCCGGCGTGGGGAGCCACGGCGTCCGGGGCCCGCCCTCCGGGTCGCCCCGCAGGGCCAGCACGTTGCGGATGCCCGCCTCGCCCAGCGAGGCCAGGATCGCGCGGACCTCGTCGGTGGTGTGGCCGACGCAGGTCAGGTGCGCCATCGGCAGCATCGTGGTCTCGCGGGCGATGCGCTCGGTGATCGCGATGGTGCGGTCGCGGGTGCTGCCGCCGGCGCCGTACGTCACCGACACGAACGTGGGGCGCAGCGGCTCCAGCTCCCGGATCGACCGCCACAGCACCTGTTCGCCCTCCTCGTCCTTCGGGGGGAAGAACTCGAAGGAGAACGACCTCCAGCCACGGGCCAGCAGCTCCCCGACGGACTCGCGCGGGGTGAGCGCCTCGTTGGTGGCATCGCCTGGCATGCCGGTCAGGATACGGGTCTACGGTGGGCGCCGTGACCTGCGACGACTGGTGGGACGACCCCTGGGACCTTGCCGGTTTCGCCGCCACGGTGGGGACCGCGCTGCAGGAGTTCGTCGACCGGCAGGGGGCCTGGCTCGGGGACCTCGGCGAGGACGCCCGCCGGCTGCTCGAGCACGCGCGCACCAGCGCCTCGGGCGGCAAGCGGCTGCGGGCGGCGTTCTGCTGGTGGGGCCATCGCGCCGTCGGCCGTCCCGCCGACCCCCACGCGCTGGTCCGGGCCTGCGCCTCGCTGGAGCTGCTGCACGCCAGCGCCCTGGTGCACGACGACTACATCGACGCCTCCGACGTACGCCGGGGGCGACCGGCCACCCACCGTGCCTTCGCCCGGCTCCACACGCAGTCGGGCTGGGCCGGCGACCCCGGTCAGTACGGCGCGTCGGCCGCCATCCTGCTCGGGGACCTGCTGCTGTCCTGGTCCGACGAGCTGCTGCGCACCTGCGGCCTGCCCGAGCAGCAGGTGCTCGAGGCGCTCGGCTACTTCGACAAGGCGCGCAGCGAGGTGGTCACCGGGCAGTTCCTCGACGTCTCCGCCCAGGCGCGCGGGGCCAGCGACGTCGACGGCGTGGAAACGGCGATGACCGTGCTGCGGTACAAGTCCGCGAAGTACTCCATCGAGCGGCCGCTGCACATCGGCGCCGCGCTCGCCGGGGCCGACCCGGGGCTGTTCGGCCACCTGTCGGCCTTCGGGCTCCCGCTCGGCGAGGCCTTCCAGCTGCGCGACGACCTGCTCGGCGTGTTCGGCGACCCCGACGTGACCGGCAAGCCGGCCGGTGACGACCTGCGCGAGGGCAAGCGCACCGTGCTGATTGCGCTCGCCCTGGATGCGCTCTCCCCGGCCGAAGCCGCCGAGCTCGAGGCCTCCCTCGGCACCACGCTCCCGGCCGCCCGGGTCGACCGGATCCGCACCATGATCGAGGGCTGCGGCGCGCGGCAGCAGGTCGAGGACGCCATCGCCGGGCTGACCGAGCGCTCGCTGGCCGCCCTCGAGGCGGCGCCGTTCGAGCAGTCCGCCCGCGACGTGCTCCGCGACCTGGCCTCGGCCGCCACCCAGCGGGCGGTCTGACGGCTCAGGCGTCCAGCGTCGGCACCTCGACGTCGGGCCCGTCGCCACGCAACAGCACCGTGAACGACGGCGTGTCGGCGGCCCGCTTGCGCAGCACGTCGACCGCCACGTCGAACGCCGACCGGTCGCCACGGGCGAACGGACCCCAGCAGTCCCAGAGCACCACGGTGCCGCCCCGGTCCGGGCCCGACACGTCACGCAGGCAGTCGGCGAGGGCGTCGAAGTTCTCGCCGTACCACCCCGGGAAGGACAGTGCCGCGCCGACCTCCTTGAGGAAGCCGGTCTTGTCCTGGTGGGTCAGCCCGTCGACCCACGCGAACCGCCATCCGGCATGTTCGACACTGTGGCGCACCTGCCGGACCCCGAAGCCCGTGTGCCACAGGTGGACGCCGGGCTCCTCGTGCCCGGCCAGAATTGCTGCCAGTCCCATCAGGTCACTCCTTCGATCCTGCGGAACGACCGGTAGTGGTCGTCTGTGTAGTAGTACTCGTCGTGCTGGCCGGTGACGATCCGCCGTGCACCCCGGTCCGGTGACCCCGGGGTGGGAACCGTGTACTCGTGGTAGTAGCCACTGGACTCCTGGGGCAGCAGGCCCTCGCGGTTCTCGAACACCACGCCGTCGTGGTCGGGGTACGGGAACGGCCCGCCCTGCCTGATCAGGTCGAGGGTGTGGCGCGCCTGCGACGGCAGCCGGCCCACCGGGACGGAGCCGGAGTGGCGGCCCGGGGCCTGGGTGCATCCCGCGCCGGCGACCAGGAAGAACCCGGCCACCACGGCCAGCAGCCATCCCGTACGCCACCGGGCCATCACCGGGCCATCACCGGGCCATCACCAGCCGCCATCACAGCGCCATCGCCTGCGCCCGGCGCTTGACCTCGGTCCCGCGGTTCTCCCGCAGCGCGTCGATCGGACGGCCCGGCAGCGAGTCGTCGGGGGTGAACAGCCACGCCAGCGCCTCGGGGTCGTCGAGGCCGCCGTCGTGGAGCACGGTCAGCGTGCCCGGCAGGCCCTTCACGATGGCGCCGTCCATGATCAGCTCGGCCGGGATCCGCACGCCGGTGCCGCCGGTGCCGTCCTCGGGCACGGCGGCCGCGAGCCGGTGCTGCTGGACCAGCCGGCGTACCTGGCCGGCGCCCAGCCCCAGCTCGGTGGCCGCGGCGGCCCAGTCCAGCCATGCGCCGACCAGGCCCGCGAGCGCGGCCGGCTTCCCGGGACTGTCCTCCCCAGCGTTGTCGTCGGCGTCCACGCGCCCACGGTGGCTCTGGTGTGGCACGACTCCATGCTGCCAGCAAAGCGCGCGGTACGCGATACCGCGGGGTCCGGCAACTAGACTGCCGCACGCCGGAGCACTTCCCCCTCCGGCTACGGAGGAGCACCCGAGGACATGGCGCATCCAACCGACCCGGTGATCGGGCGCGTCCTGGACGGCCGGTACCGCGTCGGCCCCCGGATCGCCCGCGGCGGCATGGCCGTGGTCCATCAGGCCACCGACCTGCGCCTGGACCGCACCGTCGCGGTCAAGATCATGCACGCCGGGCTCGCCGACGACGACGAGTTCGTCACCCGGTTCGAGCGGGAGGCGCACGCGGCCGCCCGGCTGGCCCACCCCAACGTGGTCGCGGTGTTCGACCAGGGCGAGGACTGCACCGACGGGCAGGTCACGCTGTTCCTGGTGATGGAGTACGTCCCGGGCCTGACCCTGCGGGACCTGATCCGCAAGGAGGCACCGCTGCCGCCGGCCCGGGCGCTCGACGTCCTGGCGCCGGTCCTGTCCGCGCTGGAGTCCGCGCACCGGGCCGGGATGATCCACCGCGACGTCAAGCCGGAGAACGTGCTGCTCTCCGACAACGGCGAGGTGAAGGTGGCCGACTTCGGACTGGCCCGGGCGGTCAGCTCCGAGAGCCAGGCCACGACGGCCGGCGGGGTCCTGGTCGGCACGGTGTCCTACCTCTCCCCCGAGCTCGTGGTCGACAGCCGCGCCGACACACGTGCCGACGTGTACGCCGCCGGTGTGGTGCTCTACGAGATGCTCACCGGCCACAAGCCGCATCGGGCCGAGAGCCCGATCCAGGTCGCCTACAAGCACGTGCACGAGGACGTCCCGCCGCCCTCGGCGACGGTGCCCGGCATCCCGCCGTACGTCGACGCGCTGGTCGCGCGCGCCACCGCCCGCGACCCCTCAGTGCGCCCGGCCGACGCGGGCGTGCTGCTGCGACAGGTCCGTCGGGTCCGGCTCGCCCTGGACCAGGGGGTCGACGAGGACGCGGAGCTGACCGCGGACCTCGCCCCGGCCCTCGCGGCGGTGACCGGCAGGACCGACGAGCTCCCCCGGCAGGTCGTGGCCCCCGCGGGGGCGGC
>JBOHDO010000139.1:0-8522 GCA_050699415.1 Marmoricola sp. | reverse complement strand
GGGCCTCACCCCTCGGGCGCCCCGTGGCGCCCGGCGCCCGCGGCGAAACGCCGCGCGCCGTCGACCGCGTCGGCGGCCAACGAGGTCCGGCCGTGGTCGAGCTCGGCGGACAGGGCGGCGGGCTCGTCGAGGCCCCACTGTCCCAGCAGGCTGGCCCGGTCCTCGCGCAGGCAGGTCTGGGGGAGCGCGGCCAGCTGCCCCGCCAGCTCCCGGGCCCCGGCCAGGGCCTCGCCCGGCGGGGCGAGCCGGTTGACCAGCCCGATGCGTTCGGCCTCCTCCGCGCCGACCGGGCGGCCGGTCAGCACCAGGTCGAGGGCGCGGGACTGGCCGATCAGCCGGGGCAGCCGGACGGTGCCGCCGTCGATGAGCGGGACGCCCCACCGCCGGCAGAACACGCCGAGGACGGCGTCGCGGGCGGCCACCCGCAGGTCGGCCCACAGGGCCAGCTCGAGGCCGCCGGCCACGGCATGGCCCTCGATGGCGGCCACCACCGGCTTGGTCAGGCGCATCCGGGTGGGGCCCATCGGGCCGTCCCCGTCGGGCTCGACCCGGTTGGGCTCGCCGGCGCCGATCGTCTTGAGGTCCGCGCCGGCGCAGAAGGTGCCGCCCGCGCCGGTGAGCACGGCGACGGCCAGCGAGTCGTCGGCCTCGAAGTCCCGGAACGCGTCGGCCAGCTGCAGCGCCGTACGCCGGTCGACCGCGTTGCGGACCTCGGGCCGGTCGATCGTGACCGTCAGCACCGGGCCGTCGGCGGTGGCCCGGACCGGCATCAGGCCACCTCCCCGGAGCCCCACACCTCGGCCGCGGTCTCCACGATCAGCGCCAGCTTGGCCTTCTCCTGGTCGACCGTCAGCGCGTTGCCCTCGACGGTGGAGGAGAAGCCACACTGCCCGGACAGGCACAGCTGCTCCAGCGGGACGTACTTCGCGGC
Source organism: Marmoricola sp. (assembly GCA_050699415.1). GTDB lineage: Bacteria > Actinomycetota > Actinomycetes > Propionibacteriales > Nocardioidaceae > Marmoricola. The sequence goes on along the minus strand of JBOHDO010000139.1, from coordinate 7,591 downwards.
CTCGTCGATGCGCCGCTTCAGGTCGTCCCTGGACTCCAGCTCGGGACGCTTGGTGGTGACCAGCCCGAGCACCACCAGCTTGCCCTCGGGCACGTAGCGCAGCGGCGCGAAGCTGCCCGAGCGGGCGTCGTCGAACTCGCAGAAGAAGCCGTCCACCTCCAGCCCGCCGAACAGCGCCTCGGCGACGAAGTCGTACCCGCCCTGCGCGGTCCACGAGGAGCGGAAGTTGCCGCGGCACATGTGCGTGGTCACGGTCAGGCCGTCGGGCCGGCCGGCGAGCGCGGCGTTGATCTGGCGGATGTAGCGCTCGTGCTGGTGCTCGGCGTCGGCGCCCTTCTCGGCCAGGGCCGCCCGCTGGGCGGGGTCGTTGAGGTAGGCGAGGCTGGTGTCGTCCAGCTGCAGGTAGGTGCAGCCCAGCTCGGCGACCCGGCGCACCTGCTCAGCGTACGCCGCCGACAGGTCGGTCCAGAACTCCTCCTCGTCGGGGTAGACCGAGCGGTCGATCGCAGCCGGGCCGCCGCGGTAGTGCACCATGCTCGGCGAGGGGATGGTCAGCTTCGGGGTCCCGCTGGTGGCCACCGACTTCAGGAACGCGAAGGCCTCACCGAAGATGGTGTGGTCCAGACCGATCTTCCCGTCCACCGTGAGTGCGGCCGAGGTGAAGTCGATGTCGCCCGTGGGGTTGTGGAAGTGCACCTCGATCTGCTGGTCGGTGCGGTGGATGCCGTGGAGCTGGTAGATGAAGTCCATGTGCCACGACGTACGGCGGAACTCACCGTCGGTCCGGGTCTGCAGACCGAGGTCTGCCTGCATCGCCACCACGTTGCGGATCGCCTCGTCCTCGACCCGGTGCAGCTCCGCGTCGTCGATCCTGCCCGCGGCGTGGTCGTCGCGCGCACGGAGCAGCTCGGGCGGCCGCAGCAGGCTGCCCACGTGGTCGGCGCGGAACGGTGGGGTGGTGCGGGCGGTCATCGGCTGCTCCTGTCGGACGTGGTGGAAGTCTCGTGCTCCATGGTGCCCATGGTGGCCCGGCCCGCCGGCTGCGTCGACCTGTCGAGGCGCGGCGGGTAGGTTCGAGGACGAGCCGGAACAGCCCGGATGTCAGGGAGGTTGCCATGGAGTCCGAGACCGATCCCAGCGAGTCGACCGCCGATGTGCTGGAGCAGCGGGACGCCCTCACCGAGGACAGCTTCGCCGACGACGAGCCCGGCGCCCAGGGGCCGCCGGTCGGCGAGGGGCAGGACGAGGCGAACGAGGCCGACCTGTACGAGCAGAGCCAGGAGCTCCCCCATGACGAGGAGGACGACCGCAGGTGAGTGAGTCAGCAGGCGAGCCGGACAGCGACCAGCTGCAGCCCGACGACACCCTCGAGGACCGCGGCGTCGAGGACTACCTCGACGAGGGGGTCTCGCCGCCGGAGAAGCTGCGCGGCTCGGAGGCCAAGTCGACCACGGCAGAGGGGGAGCTCGAGGGCGAGTCCATCGACGAGCGGATGCTGCAGGAGGAGCCGGACCCGGCCGCTCAGGTTGCGTACGGCGAGACCTCGGAGGACCGGCTCGAGGTCGACCCGGCCGAGGACGTCGTGGAGGACGGCGAGGTCGGGGACGAGCGCAGTGGTCGGCTGGTCGCGCCGGACGAGGGCCGGGGCGAGGACGACGAGGCGGGGATGATCGGCGAGGACGTCGGCATCGACGGCGCCGGGGCCGGTGCCGAGGAGGCGGCCGTGCACACCGTCTCGCCGGACGAGGGCGAGGCTCCGGCCTGAAGGGAAGGCCGCGTCAGGCGCCCCACCCCGCTCGGTGGTGCGCCCGTCTCGGTCCGTCCGGTCAGGCGGACAGCTGCGGCACCGGCTCGAGGTGGCCGTCGGGCCGCAGGAACACGCCGTCGTCGAACAGGATCACGCCGTTGCACAACCGGCACCACCCCTGCTCCGAGTGGTCGGCCACGGTATGGGCCTCGCAGCAGTGCGGGTCGTTGGCGTCCGGACAGTTCGGGTTGTGCTCACACATCTCGCTTCCCTCCGTTGCGAGGCGAGTCATCACTTCCTCAATGGAACGATCAAATATCCAGTTTGTCACGCGTATCGGGGTGATTCCACGAAAAATGTGACCCTCTCGTCACCTGCGTCACTGTGGCCACCCGGGCCGGTCGCGGGCCGCGGCAGGTGCCCCGGCCACGCCCGGAGTCAGCCCGGCCGGTCCGTCCGGCCGGTCCGGGTGACCTCCCCGTCCGCCCGCACACGGGCCACCAGCAGGACCACGACGACCAGCGCGCCGACCACCAGGGCCAGCACCGTGGCGGTTGCCGGCAGCACCCAGCCGGACGCGACCACGAGCAGGCCGCACACGACGGCGACCACGGCGCCCGCGAGCACCGCCAGGGCGGCCGGCAGCCACCCCCTCCGGTCGGCCCGGCGCAGTACGGCGCGCCAGGTGGCCGGCACCGGCAGGTCCAGCACCCGGCCACACGCCCGGTCCAGCAGCCCCGGCGGCCGGTCCGGAGTCTCCGGCGACCGGCCCCGCAGCAGCGCGGCGAGCCCGAGCGCGCCGGCCAGGGGCAGGAACGGGATCTGGGGCAGCTGGTAGCGCCAGGAGAAGCCGGAGAGCGCGGCTGCGGTGAGCAACGGAACCGCGCAGCTGCCGACCAGCAGTCCGATCGCGACCCGGTTCCCGGACCGGCGTGACCGGCCCAGGCCGAGCACCGCTGCGACCGCGGCCAGCAGCAGGGCCACCATCAGCGGGCCCGGCGTGTAGACCCAGGTGCGGTAGGAGGTCAGGAACCCTGCCACCCCGGGGTCGTACCCGGTCCCCGCGCGGATGCGGGGGCTGAGCAGGTGCCGCTGGATGAAGGTGTCCACGGTCCAGTAGTGGTCGGCGAACAGCCACGACGACGCGGGGTGGCCGGGCACGCTGTGGGTGCGGACCGGCGCGAAGCCGCGCACCGCGGCGGTCAGGGTCGCCGTCGCGTACCGGCCGGGCTGCGCCCGGACGACCCTGCGGTCGAAGTCCTTGACGACCTCCACCTGCGACGTCCCCGCGGGCCCCTGCACCAGCCACTGCGGGGAGTGCTGTCGGTTCCACAGGAACCAGCTCGGGGGACGCCGCTGGCCCACGGGGTGCACGGGGCACAGCGCCTGCTCGTAGCTGGGCAGCCGCAGCCCGGGGTCCTTGCAGTGCACGATCAGCGCCAGCCGGCCGTAGAGGAAGCGTGGCCCCGACGTGGCGATCGCGTACTGGCCGTGGACCGCGTGGAAGGCGCTCATGTACGCCGCGATCGGCACGAGCGCGGCAACCAGGAAGACCGCCAGCCTGGCCCACGGCAGCCGCAGGCAGACCAGCGCGACCAGGAAGACGACCAGCAGCGCCTCGCCGGCCCCGCGCACGAACGCCGCGCAGCCCACGAGCAGACCCGCGACCGCGAGCGCGCCCGGCCCCGGCCGGTGTCGCCACAGCACCAGCAGGCAGGCCCCCACCAGCAGGACCTCGAACAAGACGTCGGAGAGCACGTACCCCTCGAGCACGAGCTGCAGCGGGTCGAGCAGCAGCGGGAGCACCGCCAGGGCCGCGCCCCACCGCGGCAGCCCACGGCGCAGCAGGAACGCGTAGCACAGCGCCACGACCACCAGCACGATGACGTGCTGGGCGACCTCGACCGGAGCCAGCCAGTGGGTGACCTGCAGGAACGGCCGCAGGAACAGCGAGTACCCCGAGGGGCGGACCGGGTTGAGCCCGAGCGAGCTGGCGTCGGCGACGTACTCACGCGTGTCGGGGAAGATCAGCGCGGGTGTGTACCCGACGGTGACCAGCACGCGCAGGACCACCCCGAGGACGAAGGCACCGAGGAAGAGCGCGTGCCTGCGCGACCACGCGAGCACGGCCGCTCCCGGGGTCACCTCCCCTGGCGCCAGAGCGAGCGGCACGGGATCTTGGTGGTGTCGACCCGGTCGACGTACTTCTTCGCGACCTCGGTCACCTCGGCCAACAGGCCCTCGTCGAGGGTGATCGGGTCGAGCCCGAGCTCGAGGAGGTTCCGGTTCTCGACGAGCAGCTCATTGGAGTCGGTCTCGTTGCGGGGGTTCTCGAGGTGGCTGATCTCCGCGCCCGTCATCCGGGCGACCAGCTCGGCCAGGTCGATCACCCGGTGGCACTCGGTCATCTGGTTGAACACCCGGACCCGGTCGTCGTCTGCGGGCGGGTTCTCCACGGCCAGCTGGATGCACCGCACCGTGTCCTGCAGGTTGATGAACGCGCGGGTCTGCCCGCCGCTGCCGTGCACCGTGAGCGGGTAGCCGACCGCGGCCTGCATCAGGAACCGGTTCAGCACGGTGCCGTAGTCGCCGTCGTAGTCGAAGCGGTTGACCAGCACCTCGTCGAGTCTGGTCTGCTGGGTCTGGGTGCCCCACACGATGCCCTGGTGCAGGTCGGTGACGCGGACGTCGTCGTTCTTGTTGTAGTACGCGAACAACAGCTGGTCCTGGGTCTTGGTCATGTGGTAGATCGAGCCCGGGTTCGGCGGGTAGAGGATCTCCGACTCGACCACGTCGCCGTCGTCGGTGGGGATCTGCACCTTCAGGTAGCCCTCGGGGATCTTCAGCCCCGCGGTCCCGTAGCCGTAGACGCCCATCGTGCCCAGGTGCACCACGTGCACGTCCAGCCCCGCCTCCACGATGGCCGCCAGCAGGTTGTTGGTCGCGTTGAGGTTGTTCGACACCGTGTACCGCTTGTGCCACGACGACTTCATCGAGTACGGCGCGGCGCGCTGCTCGGCGAAGTGCACCACCGCGTCGGGCCGCCACTCCTGGAGCAGGGTGAGCAGCCGGTGGTAGTGCTCGGCGACGTCGAACCGCTCGAAGCCGATCTCCTTCCCGGTCAGCTGGCGCCAGCCGGCCAGCCGGGCGCCCATCGGTGAGATCGGGGTGAGCGAGGACGTCTCGAGCTCGATGTCGGCGTTCCTGCGGGCGAAGTTGTCCACGATCATCACTTCGTGATCCGCCGCGGACAGGTGCAGGGCGGTCGGCCAGCCACAGAAGCCGTCACCGCCCAGGACGAGGACCTTCATCGAGAACCTTCCGTTCGTGTACGAGAGGTGGGGGAAGACAGCGCATCGGCCGGTTGCCCCGGCCGAGGGCTGCCCGGTCGAGCGGTCACCGCGAGGACGACCAGCTCGGCCAGGATCATGACCAGCCGGGACGCGACTGCGGCGGCCAGCAGCTCGCCCCGGGGGTAGACCCCGGCCAGCATCCCGACGTAGACGAGCTCGCGCACCCCGAGGCCGCCGGGCGCGAACACGACCACCAGGCCCACGGCCCAGGCCACGCAGGCGGCACCGGCGACGGAGAGCAGCTGTGACGGCTCGGGCCAGCCCGAGACCGCGGCCTGGACCAGTACGGCCAGGACGCCGTACGCGACGTAGCCCACCGCGTAGGTGGCCTCCGTCCGGCGTACGGCGCGGCCGGTGACCCTGGTCCGGCGTTCCAGCCAGCGCGAGCCCACCAGGGGTACGGCGGCCAGGGCCACCAGCGGCAGCCAGCGCACGTCGTGGGCGGCCGACCATGCCCCGCCCACGGCGAGCGCGGTCAGCAGCACGATGACGTTCTCCACCGTGACCGCGGTGAACTTGTCCCGTAACCGCCCCCGAACGGTCGTGGCACGTGCGGCGACGGCCCAGATCCCCCCGGGCAGGTAGCGCGCCACCTGGGTCCGGCACCAGGAGGCGACCGCGCCGTGGCGGCGGGTGTCGCCGACGAGGAAGCCCCACCCCAGCGCCAGGCACGACCACCACACCAACGCCAGCGCGAAGGCTCCCAGCAGGGGCCAGGGGCGCAGCGAGGAGGGATGGACGTCGCGCGACGCCAGGTAGGCCATGACCGCGACCACCGCGACTGCGCACAGGTAGAGCACCAGCCGCAGGGCCGCCACCGCTCGGGGAGCCCGGGTCCGCAGGTGCTCGGCCCCGGCGGTGACCGTGCGGACCACGGTGCGTACCTGGTCAACCGCCCGGTCCACGGGCGAGGACGGGCCGCGACTTCCGCGCGAGCCACCGTCCGAGCTGTGGGTCATCGCCGGGTTCGGGGTCACCGAGCCGCCCGCCACCCCTCGCGCCCGGCCCGCGTCCCCTCGGCCTGGTTCCTTGCCCGCCGGCGCTCGCGCAACCAGGTGGAGACCGTGACCCGGGCGTACCGGAAGCCGTACAGGAAGTTGTGCCCCTTCTTGGACTCCCCGGCCAGGCGCCGGTGCATGGTGACCGGGCGCTCCACGACCCGGTAGCCCTGCGCGATGGCCCCGATCAGCAGCTCGGCGGTCTGGTACTGCACCTGGGTCTGCGGCACGCTGCGGCACACCTCGGTCCGCATCGCACGGAAGCCGCTGGAGGTGTCGGTGACGTGCACACCGGTGAGCAGGCTGACCAGCTGCGCGAACACCCGGACGCCGCTGCGCCGGAAGGAGTCCACGGTCTCGTCGGTGCCCAGTATCCGGGACCCGATGCACAGGTCGGCCTCTCCGGCCAGCACCGGTGCCAGGACCGTGGGCATCTCGCGGGGGTCCCACTGCATGTCGCCGTCGAGGGTCACCACGCAGGAGGCACCGTGCTCGGCGGCCAGCTCGTAGCCCAGCCGGAGGGCGACCCCGTGCCCACAGTTGCGGCCGAGCCGGGCCAGGCTCGCGTGCTCGTGGCGCTCGACGATGCTCGCCGTGGCGTCGTCACTGCCGTCGTCGACCACGAGGATGTCCACGGCATGTCCGTCCACGTGGGTCGCGACGGCGCGGAGCACCTCGTCGAGGCTGTCCTCCTCGTTGTAGGCAGCGATCAGCACCAGCACGGGGGCGAAGATCAGGTCCGCACCGTATCTCTCCTCGAAGGCCCTGCGTGCTGCAGTTCGAGTATCGGCGATGTAGGAGCGATCGCGTCGGTTCGGACCCGGCACACTGGCAGCGTATCCAAGGCCCGGCTGGAATCCGCTCAGCCGGGGTGGGGGCGCGCCGGGCGGCACGGGGTGACGTGACGCGGAACACGGGGTCGCGGGGCGGGCGTCCGGTCCGGCGGCTAGGGTGGCAGCGCCGTGGTGAACGGGAAGCCGGTGCAACACCGGAGCGGCCCTCGCCACTGTGATCGAAGGGTGGTCCGTCCCTGATCCGTCAGGGACACCCACTGGGCGGCTCGCCGCCCGGGAAGGCAGCGCCACCGATGCCCGCACTGCGGGACTTCGTCAGCCAGGAGACCGGCCACGGCACCCGAGAGGCACTCATCCACGAGGGGTTGGAGAGGGTGGCGATGAGCCTTCCTGCAAGCGGTACATCCGGACCACCGACCGCGTCGGGCAGGTCGCTGAGGTGGCGGCGTGAGGACACCTGGCGCGCCGGAGTCCTCGGCGCGGTGCTCCTGCTGCTCCACGTCGCCGGTTGGGCCATGCTCGTCCTGGTGGTGCTGCCTCGTCACCTGTCGGTGGGCGGCCAGGTGTTCGGCGTCGGGCTCGGCGTGACGGCGTGCACCCTCGGGATGCGGCACGCCTTCGACGCCGACCACATCGCCGCCATCGACAACGCGACCCGCAAGCTGATGGCCGACGGCCAGCGGCCGCTCGCCTCAGGGT
>JBOHDO010000138.1:0-28844 GCA_050699415.1 Marmoricola sp. | reverse complement strand
CTTCACCCAGGATGAAGCCGATCAGATGGCCTCGATCGATACCGACTACCACCACCGCGACCTGTACAGTGCGATATAGCGAGGGGAGTTCCCGAGCTGGACGCTGAAGATGCAGAACATGACGTTCGAGGAGGCCAGGACCTACCGGTTCAACCCGTTCGACCTGACCAAGGTCTGGCCGCACGGCGACTACCCCCTCGTCGAGGTGGGCAGGATGACGCTGGACCGCAACCCGACCGACTTCCACTCCGAGATCGAGCAGGCGGCGTTCCAGCCCAACAACCTGGTGCCGGGGATCGGCCCGAGCCCGGACAAGATGCTGCTGGCACGGGTCTTCTCCTACGCCGACGCGCACCGCACCCGCATCGGCGCCAACTACTCCCAGCTCCCGGTGAACCGGCCGCACGTACCGGTGAACACCTACAGCAAGGACGGCCCGATGCGCTACGACAAGGTCGCCGACCCGGTCTACGCGCCGAACTCCAAGGGCGGCCCGAGGGCCGACTCCGAGAGGTACGGCGAGCACGCCGGCTGGCACGTTGACGGCGACCTCGAGCGATCGGCGTACACCCTGCACGCCGAGGACGACGACTTCGGGCAGCCGGGCACGATGGTTCGCGAGGTGCTCGACGAGGCCGCCCGGGACCGGCTGGTCGGCAACGTGGCCGGCCACCTGCTCGACGGCGTCACCGAGCCGGTGCTGGAGCGCGCCTTCGACTACTGGCGCAACGTCGACAAGGACGTGGGAGACCGCATCGAGGCGGGGGTACGGGAGAAGCAGTAGCGGGCCAGCTCAGGACTCGGGAGCGGTGTCCGCAGTGCGGCGCACCAGCCCGGTACAGGCCAGGAAGGACGCGACCGCGAGCACGGCCATGACCACGCCCATGGCAACCCCCTGCTCGAGCGGCCCGACGTCCATCAGGCCGGGCACGACCGCACCCATCAGGAACTGGAAGCAGCCCAGCAGCGCGGAGGCCGTCCCGGCCTGGCCGGGCTGCCCGGACAGGGCGAGCGCGCTGGCGTTGGGCAGGATCAGGCCCATCGTCGCCACCGACACGAACAGGCACAGCAGGATCGCCCAGAGGGGGCCGTCCCCGACCAGTGCGAGTACGCCGACCGCGCCGCACGCCTGCAGCCCGGCTCCGATCCGGAGCAGGGTCAACGGGGCGACCCGACCCACCAGCAGGCCACTGACCTGGGCCAGCGCGACGATGCCCAGGGCGTTGCTGCCGAACACCCAGCTGAACTGCTGGGCGCTGAGCCCATGGTCGTCCTGCAGCACGAACGGGGAAGCCGAGATGTAGGCGAACATCGCCCCGAACGAGAGGCCGAACGCGAGCAGTGGGGTCGCGAACGAGCGCTCGGTCAGCAGCGACCCGAACGAGCGCATCGTGCGCAGTACGCTGCCGGGCCTGCGGTGGTGCTGCGGCAGCGACTCCGGCAGTACGGCGACCACGGCGGCCAGCAGGACCACCCCGAGCGCCGCGAGCACCAGGAAGACCACCCGCCAGGTGGCGATCCGCAGGATCTGTGCTCCGATCACCGGGGCCAGGATCGGTGCGACCCCGTTGACCATCATCACCAGGGCGAAGGTGCGGGCCAGTGCCCGGCCGGAGCGCAGGTCGCGGACCACGGCGCGCGCGATCACGATGCCCGCGGCCCCCGACAGCCCCTGCAGCAGCCGGAGCCCCATCAGCGCACCCACCGAGGGCGCCAGGGCGCACAGCACCGAGGTCACGGCGTACAGGACCAGGCTTGCCAGCAGGGGGCGGCGTCGCCCGAGGGTGTCGCTGAGCGGCCCGGCGAACGCCTGGCCCAGGGCGAGGCCGAGCATGCAACCGGTGAGCGTGAGCTGCACCTGGGTGTCACCGGCGTGCAGGTCGCGGCCGATCTGCGGCAGAGCCGGGAGGTACATGTCGATCGACAGCGGGCCGAACGCCGTAAGCCCGCCCAGCACCACCAGCACCGCGGCACGGTGCCGCCGGCCGGCTCCCTGCTGCGCAGGGGTGTCGGGGGGCCTCAGCGCGCGCGCACCCGGATGCCGAAGGCCCGGGTCATCGAGTGCGCCGAGCTCGCCTTCCGGAGGTGCTGCACGCCGAGCACGTCGTCGTACAGCCGCGTCAACGAGTAGTGGCTCAGCCGGGTCGGGACCACGCGGTGGGGGGTGTAACGGCCCGCCACCACGGTCAGCACCCGGTTGCCGTGGTGGCCGTCGTCCTCGTCTGCTGTCACCACCACGGCGAGCCGCCCGGAACGGAAGTCGGGCCCGCTGCGGACCTCGTTGATGTGAGTCTTCAGCCAGCGGTCGGCGTCGGCCAGGCTGGCGTCGTGCGCGTCGTGGATCAGGTTTGGGATCACCATGCCGGCGTTGGGCAGCGACCCCGCGGCTGCGTCGTGCGCGAAGGAGGCGAGCGAGACGTCATGGGCCCGGCACGCGGGCCGGCGGTCGACGAAGTAGGTCCACGGATTGTGCCGGACCGCGTAGTGACCGCCGCCGTTCTGCAACGCGCACGGGCTGGGCATGCCCTCGGCGTACACCTTCGCCGTACGGCCGTTGTACAGTGCCTGGTCGAACACCGACCAGGCGTGCACGTGGTGGGCCGACGGGGGCTTGTCGTCGGCCACCCCGAAGGTCGACCCACCGGCGATGGCCAGGTAGTTGGGCAGCGACGGGTGCCGGATCGCGTGGTAGTCCCTGGCGTAGGCGTAGCGCTTGGCCAGGGCGTAGGTCCAGGGCATGTGGTCGCGCATCTGGCTCAGCGAGTGGTTCTCGATGATGAACACGAGCAGCTTGGTGACGCGGGGGGTCGAGTACGTCGACGCGGCCTGCGTCGTCGCGGAGGTCAGCTCGGTGGAGCTGGGCAGGCGGTGCGAGCCCGCCGTCTGCGGGCGCCCTGCGCCCCAGGCCGCGGACCCTGCCAGGGCGGCGAGGAGGGCCGTCGAGACCGCTACGGCGCGGATCGGGTGGGAGAGGGCTGAGCGCACGAGGTCTGCTCCAGGGAACCGGGGACTGAGGCGGCGCCATTCTATGTGCGAATCTCCGCCGGCGGCCCACATGAGCGGATTCCGGCACGGACCGTTGACCTCGTCACCCACGGCCGCTGGGTGACGCTGCATCGGCGCGGCCCTATCCAGGACACGGTGCGACTGACCGACGCCTCGAGCCCCACGGCGAACGGGGCGAGGATCGGGCTGCTGCTCGACGGCCAGGCGGCCGGACCCGACAGCACTGTGGTCCGGGGCGGGCCCGGCATCGGACTGCACGAGCTCTCGGCCTCCGAGGCGACCACGTTCGGCGTCAGGATGACCGTGAGCGACGGGAGCGGCGGCTTCGTCGGCGAGATCGACGGCGCCTCGGCCCACTGCCTCTGAGCGCCCACGCGGTGTCCGACCGACGGCCGTCACGAGCGCCGGGCCGGGCGTTCGCACTACCGGTGCAGCAGGGTCCGGTCCACCAGGGAGTACGGCGGCACCAGGTCGACGCCGTCGGGGTTGGCGAGGTAGCCCGGCCGGCGCCCGGGGGTGTGGTAGTGCCCGTACTGCCACACGATCTTGTCGGTGTGGGGATCGACCACGATCACGCGGTCGTTCCGGTCGTCGTTGCACAAGATGTCGCCGTTCGGCAGCGGCAACGCGAGGGACGGGTGGTCGAGCGGGTGTCGGTGCGTGCCGCGGAACCGCCACAGTGCCTTCCCCCGGCGGTTGAACACCACGATCTGTCCGGGTGAGGAGTAGTCCACGGTCAGGTACCGGTCAGGACCGATCCGGTTGGTGTCGGAGGGGTAGGCCACGCCGGGCGGGTGGGTGGACCAGAAGACGTGCCCGTGCAGGTCCACCTCGTCGACCCAGTCGCCGCGGATCTCGGTGACCAGGAAGCGGCCGTGGCCGGCCGGGAACATCCCGTTCGGGGCGCCGTAGTGGCGGGGCGGCTGGTGGTAGCCGTGGTCCACGTCGCCCCAGTGCCGGAGCGGACGGTGGCCGTGCCTGCCGATGAGCAGCAGCCGCTGGTTCTTGATGTCGGCTGTCACGATCCGCCCGCCCGGCAGCATGATCGCGTCGTCGGGGTTCCAGACCCGGTCGGGGCCGTGACCGGGTACGCCGGGCTTGCCGTACCGGTAGACGATCCGGTGGTGGCGAACGTCGACGAGCCGAATGACGTAGTCGTCCTCCTCGGTGGCGAGGATGTGGCGCCCGTCGGCGGTGAAGAACGCGTCGTCGGGGATCTTGAACCCCTCGCCGGGCCGAAGGTCTCCGGGGCGAGGGAAGCGCCACCGGATCCGGCCGTGCGGGTCGACGACCAGCAGCCGGTTGTTGAGCTTGTCGGCGATCAGCACGTCGCCCGGCAGCACGCCCGGGTCGGAGCCGGGCGCGAGGTGCCCGCGGCCAGGGCCGGGCGGGTGCTGCCACGGGGCACGGGCCGCCGGTCGCGCACTCCTGCCGGGGGACGCGGCGGGGCGGGACGCCCGGGGGCGGCGCGGGCTCGATGCCTCGGGGGCGTGGGTGGCGCACCCGGCCAGCGTGGTGGCGGCCACCGTGGTGAGGACCAGCGCCGCCAGGAGGCCCCGGCCACGGGCTCGCTGCGACGTCTGCAGGACGCGCACCTGCCACAGGACATTCCGGCGTGCGCGCCCGGATGTCACGCGCACTGGCCGGACGGTGTCTTCATGAGCAACCCTGAGAAGAGGAGGAACGGATATGAGTGCGACGCACACTACCGAACACCGACGAGCCGCCGTGCGAGTGCCCGTGGAGCAGCCGCGCACCCTCTTCGACAAGGCCGTTGCCTGGTACTGCCGGCGCACCTTCGGGGAGGTGCTCGACAGCGCGCTGGTGATGATGCACCACCGCAGGATGCTGACCGCCGTGTTCGGGTTCGAGCGGAAGGTGGCGAAGTGGGACCGGCTCGACCCGGACCTGAAGGTGCTCGCGGAGCTGGCCGCGGCGTCGCGGATCGGCTGCAGCTGGTGCATGGACTTCGGCTACTACGCCGCCCACGGCGCCGGCCTGGACACCAGCAAGCTCGGCGAGGTGCCCCGGTGGCGCGAGTCGGAGGTGTTCACCGACCGGGAGCGCCGGGTGCTGGAGTACGCCGAGGCGGCGACCGCCACTCCCCCGGAGGTCACCGACGAGATGGCCGAGGCGCTGCGTTCCGAGCTGGGCAACGCCGCATTCGTGGAGCTGACCATGATGGTGGCCGTCGAGAACGAGCGGTCCCGGTTCAGCAGCGCGCTCGGTCTGACCAGCCAGGGCTTCAAGGAGACATGCGAGCTGCGCCCGTGAGCGAGCAGTGGGCCACATCGTCGGACCCGTTCACGCAGCATCGGGGCCTGCTGTTCACGATCGCCTACGAGATGCTCGGCAGCGCTGCCGACGCCGAGGACGTGCTGCAGGACTCGTGGCTTCGCTGGGCGAGCGTGGACCCGGACACGGTGCGTGATCCCCGGGCCTACCTGGTGCGGATCGTGACACGGCAGTCGCTGAACCGGCTACGCACGCTGCAGCGCCGGCGAGAGAGCTACGTCGGCACCTGGCTCCCCGAGCCGCTGGTCACCTCCGGCGACGTGCTCGACGACGTCGAGCTGGCCGACTCGGTGTCGTTCGCGATGCTGCTGGTGCTGGACACCCTGACGCCCCTGGAGCGGGCGGTGTTCGTGCTGCACGAGGTCTTCGGGTTCTCCCACGACGAGATCGCCGGGGCCACCGACCGCACGCCGGGCGCCGTACGCCAGCTGGCATCCCGGGCCCGCAGCCACGTTCGGTCGCGGCGTCCACGGGTCACGCGGCCGGACGGCGCCGAGGAGATCACCACGCGGTTCCTCGAGGCCGCCCGCGGCGGGGAGATCCAGCCGCTGCTGGACCTGCTGGCCCCGGACGTGGTGCTGCTCAGCGACGGCGGCGGCAAGAAGAGGGCGGCGCTGCGGCCGATCGTCGGCGCCGGAAAGGTCGCCCGCTGGCTGATGGCGGTGATGCTGACCGAGGGAGAGGTCCGGGTGGAATGGACCACGGCGAACGGCAGCATCGCCGTGCTGCTGTACGTCGACGACGAGCTGGACTCGATGGGATCGCTGCAGGTCGAGGACGACCGGATCACCGAGGTCTACATCGTCCGCAACCCCGACAAGCTGGCGGGCGTCGGTCGGCTCCGGCACGTCGGTCGCTGACGCGGCGGTCTCCGAACGTGCTCTCAGCCTGCCCGTCCGAGGACGTAGGCCCCGAACCCGGGCAGCGTGAACCGGACCAGCCCGTGGCCCACCGGCTCGATCACCCCCTTCTCGATCAGCCGTTCGCGGGGCACGCTGATCGAGCGGGAGTCCTGGTCGAGCAGGGTCGCGATCTGTGCCCGGGTGACGTTGCCCGACGCCCGCCCAGCGTCCTCGGCACGGGCCATGGCCAGCAGGAAGGCCTGCTCTCCCTTGGTGGCCGAGTTCCAGCGGGCGCGGTGCATCGCCTCGATCTGCTGCCGGGCCGCCGGGATGCCTGCGTGTACGTCGCGCATGGTGAGCCGTCCGCCGGCGGCGGGCTGTGCCACCCCCCAGGTGGTGCTGCCGAGCAGCTGCAGGAAGTACGGATGTCCGCGCGCCTCCTCGACGATCCTGCTCACTGCGGCGGCGGTCCAGGACACCTGCAACGCCTCGGCGGGGTCCAGCAGCGCCGCCCGGGCGTCGGCCGGGGCGAGCAGGTCCAGCGGCACGAAGGCGCTGCGCTCACCGAACGTCGCGGCCCGGGTCATCGCCTCCGGGGTGACCGGCAGCCCGGCGGCGACCACCGCGAGCGGGTTCTGCTCCCGGTCGCCGTCGAGGTTCTGGATGCCGTTGAGCAGGATCGACATCTCGTCGGGCGAGGCCGCGTGCAGCTCGTCGACGAACACCACCAGCCCGGCACCACCGCGTCCGCGCACGATCACGGCGGCGTCGTGGAGCAGGTCCTCGAGCGCCGCGATCGGCGCCGCACCGGGGTCGGGCGGCGGCTGCCGGCGGCGGGCCACGCTGGCGCTGACCTTCACCGGGACGCCGGGCACTGCAAGCTCCACGCTGACGCGGTCCAGCACGGCACGCCACCGCCCCGCCTCCGCACGCGGCACCACGTCGGCCCGCTCCAGGCTGCGGGCGACCCCACGCACGAGCTCGGGGAGGAACGCCCGGTCGCGCGAGCACGCCACCCACACCGTCACGCAGCCGGCGGCTTCGGCCCGTCGCTGCGCGGCTCGCAGCAGCGAGGTCTTGCCGATTCCCCGAGGCGCGTGGAAGACCAGGAACGGCCCGCCGATCTCGCCGTACTGGGCGACCCGGGCGACCTGGTCGCCGATGCGGCGCAGCTCCTCGACCCGTCCGGCCAGGACACGAGGGATCTGCCCGGGAGTGAATGGGTTGGGCGCAGCTGGCGTCATCGGAGCCTCCGAGATAGCTTCACATACTTCATCGAAGTATAACGAAGTATCCCGACAACCGTCGGAGGTCAGAGGGGCACCCACGCCGTCTGCACGGCACCGACGGTGGGCGCCTCCGGTTCGACCAGCAGGCTCACCGGGCCGGCGCCGGCAGTGAGTTGAGCGGTCCCGCCGGGCCCCAGGGGCACCGACATCCCCGCCCCGACCAGCGCGATCGTCCCCTGGAGCGGGGGCTCCAACGCGATCTGCAGACGCAGCTGCCTCCGCTCGCGGTGGACCGTGACAGAGACCTGCAGCCTCTCGGCCGTGAATGTCAGCCGTCGCGGTGACGGCGTGTCCCGAAGACCGTCGAGGACGGAGTCGAACGAGATGTCCGCGACCGCGCTTCCCGGCACACGCATCGTCCGTGCGCGCCGCGCAGCCCGCGACACGTCCTCAGGCGCCCTGTCCATGTCCCTCCCTGAACCGTGGACCGAAGCATGCACGAACGGCATCCCGGTCGCACCCATTCAGTATGCCCCCCTTCCACAGATGATGGCCGGAACCGTCTTCCAGAGAATGACGAGGTCCAGCGTGAGCGACCAGTTCTCCACGTAGTACAGGTCGAGCCGGACGGACTCCTCCCAGCTCAGGTCCGACCGTCCGCTGACCTGCCACAGCCCGGTGAGACCCGGCCGGACCAGGAGCCGCCGGCGTACGTCGGAGTCGTACTGGGCCACCTCCACCGGAAGCGGCGGCCGCGGCCCCACCACCGACATGTGTCCGAGCAGCACGTTGACCAGCTGGGGCAGCTCGTCGAGGGAGAAGCGGCGCAACCAGCGACCCAGCCCGGTCACCCGCGGGTCCTGCCGCATCTTGAACAGCAGCCCGTCGCCACATTCGTTCTGCGTGCTCAGGGAGGCGAGCCTCCGCTCGGCGTCGACATGCATGGTGCGGAACTTCAACAGCCAGAACTCCCGGCCGTCCGCGCACACCCGGCGCTGCCGGAACAGCGCCGGTCCCCGGCTGGTCAGCCGCACCGCCAGCGCGATCGCGAGCAGCATCGGACCGGTCACGACGAGCAAGGCTGTGGCGAACAGCCGGTCGGCACCGCTCTTCAGCAGCCGGTGGATGCCGGTGAACTCCGGCTGCGCGATCTCCAGCAGCGGCAACCCGTCCACCGGGCGGATACGGATGCGGGGCCCGACACAGTCGATGATGTTGGTCGCCACCACGATCTCGGCATCGTGCGGCTCCAGGTTCCACGCCAGTCGGCGCAGCGTTCCCGGCTCGATGCGCTCGCTCGGGGCGAGTGCGACCACCGTCGCGCCACTGTCGCGTACGGCGGGCACGATCTCGCCGTAGCCGCCGTAGAGGTCCAGCGAGCCCTGTTGCCGGCGTTCCTCGTGCCACGGACCCGGGAGACAGCAGCCGACCGGTGCCAGCCCGATGTGCGGGGTGCGCCGCATCCGTCCGGCCAGGTCCTCCACCCATGCCTCCGGGCCGACCAACAGCACCCGGCGCATGCCCCGCCCCGCTCGGCGCTCCCCGTGGAGCCACCGGCGTACGCCGTAGCGGGCCAGCACGTCCAGCAGCAGCGCAACCGGAAGGCCGAGCACCACGAGGCCGCGGGATATGTCGATGCGCAGCCCGAAGGACAGCAGCGCGAGCACCAGGACCAGGCCCACCACCGAGACCGTCAACCTGCGGAACTCCTCCACCCCGGTCCCCAGCAGCCGGGGGTCGTAGGCGCGACCGAGCGCCAGCGCGAGCAGCCAGGCAAGCGGGAGCACCAGCCCGAGCACGAGCGACGCCGGCCGGGTGGAGGTGTGGAACGTGTTGACCGCCAGCAGCGGCCACGTCGCGGTGAGGACGGCGGCGACGTCAGCCGCGACGACCAGCGTGGTGAGGCGCCGCTGCCAGCCCTGGTCCGGGGCCACACGGGTCCCGACGCCAGAGTCCCCGAATCGCGTGACGACGGCGGAAGGGTCGGCCGGCCAGCTGGGCGCGAGCCCCGCATCGCCCAGTCCGGTGGCGTCATCGCGAAAGCCCACCGGGTCGGCCGGCGTGTACATCTTCTCAACGGTCACTGTTAGCTCCCTGGCCTCGGGCAGTAGAGACCGGAGCCGCTGGTGTAGATACCAGGCGAGATGCCAGCGGCACCGGCGGCGACGCCCGCCCCCGGGTTCGAACCCGCCCGGGATCGCCACCGCCGGTATCAGGGCCGGCTTGGTCGGCTCGTGTTGGTGAGACGAAAGGGAGTGGGCGAATGCCGCCGATCAAGCCACCGACCATCCCGGACTACCTGTCGCGGATAGGAGTCCCGGAGCCTGCTCCCCGGACCTGCCCGTTCGACCCGGGCTACGACCTCGCCACGCTGGGCGGTCACCTCGAGCAGAGCGCGCACCTGATGTCGGTGTTCAAGGTGTCGATGGCCTGCTGGATGCTCGCCGACGAGCGGGTGAGCCGGAGCAAGGTGGCCCTGGCGCGCCGCCACGGGGTCCCGGTGACCACCGGCGGTGGCCCGTTCGAGGTGGCGGTGGTGCAGGGCCAGCTCCCGGCGTACCTCGACCTCGTGGCCGACATGGGGTTCACCCGGATCGAGGCTGGGCAGGGCTTCACCGACACCGAGCTCGACCCCGAGACCGTCGTACGGCTGGCCGGCAGCCGGGGACTCGAGGTGCAGTACGAGCTGGGCGACAAGCACGACGGACCCTTCGACGAGCACGCCATGCGCGACCTGCTCCGGCTGGGCAGGGCCTGGCTCGCCGCCGGTGCGGTCGAGCTGATCATCGAAGGTCGCGAGGATGCCAACGGGGTGGGCCTGTTCGACGACAGTGGCGCCGCGAACTGGATCTTCGCCGATCGCATCGCCGAGGCCTTCGGGTTGGCCCACGTCACCTTCGAGGCTCCGACCAAGGCGAGCCAGTTCGCGTTCCTCGACCACTTCGGCCGTGACGTGAGGCTGTCGAACGTGCGGCTCGAGGAGCTGCTGCGGGTGGAGATCTACCGCTACGGGCTGCACTCCGACGCGTTCGCCAACCCGGCCCTGCGGCCCGCGCTCATCGAGTCCGCCGAGGCGGTGTGAGGTGACGGCATGCGAGGTGGTCGTCGACTGCTTCCCGGAGGCGTTGCACCACTACCGGCGCGGCTGGACGATCGTCGCGGTGGATGTGATCCGGGCGACCACGACGGCTGTCACCGCCGCCTGGCGGGGGCTCCAGGTCTTTCCGGCCGAGAGCTCCGCCCACGCCCGGCACCTCGCCGCCGGCCTCGATGACCCGCTCCTGGTCGGCGAGCTGCACGGCGACCCGCCGGCGGGTTTCCACGAGACCAACAGCCCCGCCGCGATGGACCGGCTCCGGGACCTGTCCCGTCCGGTCGTGCTGCTGTCCACCAACGGCACCAGGCTGTTGCTTGGCGGGGAGGGACGGGAGGCGACGTACGCCGCCTGTCTGCGCAACGTCTCCGCCCAGGTGCAGTGCCTGGTCGAGCAACACCGCCGCGTCGCCCTGATCGGGGCCGGGTCTCGCGGCGAGTTCCGCGAGGAGGACGCCTACGGTTGCGCTCTCCTCGCCGAGCCCCTGCTGGACGCCGGATACCGGCCCGGCGGGCTGGCGCGCGAGGTGGTCGACCGGTGGTCCGGCCTGCCCCCGGAGGCGTTCGCCGATGGGCACAGCGCCCGCTATCTCCGGCGTACCGGACAGGTCGCGGACCTCGACTTCGTGCTCGGCCACCGCGACGACGTGCCCGCGGTGTTCCCGCTCCTGGGGAGCGAGCTCGGCTGCCTGCCGATGACGGCGAGTCGCGCCCGGGGCGACGTCGAGGTGGTCGGGACATGACGAGTACGCCGGCGGTGGTGCTCACGCTGTCCAGCGACCCGTTGATGCACGGCCCGCTGGGCGTCGCCCGCAGCCTGGGCAGGCTGGGCGTGCCCGTCCACGTCGCGCACCCCGGCGGCCGGGTGCCGCTGGACGCCTCCCGCTACGTCGAGCGCCGCGTCTGGCTCGCTGACCGGGACGCCGCGGTGGAGCAGCTGCACAGGGCCGCCCAGGCCTTCGACACCCGGCCGGTGCTGGTCCCGGTCGACGACGACGCAACCCTGCTCCTCGATGACCACGCCGAGCAGCTCAGTGGTGACTACCTGTTCCCACGCCGTCCGCCTGGTCTCTCGCATCGGCTGGCCAGCAAGCGGGGGCTCACCGAGATCTGCCAGCGCCTCGGCATCCCGGCGCCGAGCACATCCTTTCCGGGCTCACGGCAGGAAGCGGTGACCGCCGCGTCGACCGCCGTGTACCCGGTGATGGTCAAGGCGGTTGACCCCCTGCTGCTGCGCCGTGCCGCGGCCGGCGCTCGCAGCGTCACCCTCGCCCGCGACCAGGCCGAGCTCCTGGCGGCCTACGACCTCCTGGCCAGCGGCGGGAGGGACAACGTGATGGTGCAGGAGTACATCCCCGGCGGACCCGACGCCATCTGGATGTTCAACGGCTACTTCGACGCCGGGTCGCGGTGCCGGTTCGGCGCCACCGGCGTCAAGCTCCGCCAGTGCCCGCCCGACACCGGCCCCACCAGCCTCGGGGTGATCCGCGAGAACGCCCACGTGCAGCGGTCCGCCCAGCGGCTGCTCGGCGAGCTCGGCTACGCCGGCATCGTCGACATGGGCTTCCGGTACGACGGCCGCGACGGCCGGTACAAGATGCTCGACGTCAACCCCCGCATCGGCGGGACGTTCCGGCTCTTCACCGGAGACGGAGGGCTCGACGTCGCCCGCGCTCTCTACCTCGACCTGACGGGGCAGGAGGTGCCCCACGACTCGGTGGTGCCGGGGCGGGTGTGGCACGACGAGCCGCGCGACCTGCTGGCCCAGGCCATCTACCACCGTCAGGGCCGGTCGCCGTGGCCGCAGTGGGCTGGCTCGGTGCGCGGCGCCGACGAACGCGCGTGGTACGCCGCCGACGACCTGCGGCCGTTCGTCCAGATGTGGCGCCACGTGGCGACCAGGGCAGCCAGGGGCGTCTCCCTGGTCACCCGCTCGGGAGGGGCCGGGCCCGAGAGCAGGGAGCTGCCCGAGGTCTCGGCAGGCATCTCGACCCCGGCGCGGGCGAACGCCTTGTCCTGACACGCGGAGGCGCGAGCCCCCATCCCGGACACCGGTCGGAGCCACGACCGCCTCGCTCGAGACGACCGGGGTCCTTTCAGCACCCTCCCAGCAACCCTTGGTCGCTAGCCCGAACGCGCCGGGTGGGCGACCCGCTGGAGAGTCGTCGCGACATCGGCGAGGATGACGCGATCGTCACGGTCCAGGGTCAACGCGGACAGCCCCAGGTATGCCAGTGCGACGACCACCAGCCCGAGCGGCAGGTCCCACGGCCAGGCCGTCCAGTGCACGCACAACAACCCGGCCACGCCCGATCCGGTCCCGGCAAGCAGGATCGTGACCTGGCGAGTGCGGAACGGCCACATCTTCATCAACCAACGCACCTGGGCCAGTCGGATGAGGTTCGTCACCACCAGCGACGCTGTCCATGACCATGCCGCAGCCATGACACCGAACGTGGGGACCAGGGCCAGGTTGAGTGCGATGTTGAGCACCAGGCCGATCACGTTGTTCAGCGCCGCCCAGGCCGGCTTGCCCGCCATGAGCAACATCTGGGCACCGGGTCCGGTCATGGCGTCCACGACCGATCCCAGGACGAGCACCAGAGTCACTCCCGCCGCGTACACGTACCCAGGACCGAACACCCGCAGCAGGTCGCCCGGGAACACGACCAGCGCGACGAAACCGGGCACACAGAGGCGAAGCGTCCACGTGGTCACGGTGGTGTACGCCCGAGCCAGCTCTTGCCGCTCGCCACGGTGCGCCATTGCCGTGATCCGGGGAGCGAACGCCATGCCGACTGCGGGAATGACGAAGGTCGCCACCATGACGATCCTGGTTGCGATCTGGTAGACGCCGACCTCGCCACTCGTACGGTAGGCGCCGATGATCAGGCTGTCGGCCCAGCTCAGGCCCATCGCGGTCAGGGCCGACAGTCCGGTGGGGACCGAGCAGGCACACAGGTCTCTGAGGTGGTAGACCGCCGGTCCGACGTACCAGCGCCCGGCGAGCCTGCGCAGGGCACGCACCGACAGCGCCAGCTGCAGGGTGCAGCTCCCCACCAGACCCAGCACCGCGCCCACCACGCCGAAACCGGCCGCCACCAGGCCGATCACCAGGAAGAGACGGGCGAGCGGCTCGGAGACCAGCTTCACCAGCCCGTAGCCCCGCATGCGCTGATAGCCCATCGTGGCGAACAGGAGCGCATCAGCCGTGGCCAACGGCACCAGCGCCACACCGGCGAGCCGCAACGGGACCAGCAGGTCATGGTCCTTCAGGACGGTCTGCGCCAACCAGGGCGCGCCGGCGTACTCAGCCGCTGCCAGGAGCGCGGCCACCGCCAGGGTGATCCCCACGCCTGCCCTGATGGTTCCCCTGGCCGCCCGGAGGTCGCCCTCCACGTTGTGGACGGCCAGCATTCTCATCAGGCCGCTGCCGAACGGCGTCAGGGCGAGGAAGTCCAGCAGTGTCAGCACCGCGAACGCCTGGGCGTAGCGGCCGATGCCCTGCTCCCCGAGCAACCACGACAGCGCCACCGCGATGGCGAACGTCATCGCCTGGGAGCACAGTCGCCCCACCACGTTGATGCCCGCGCCCCTGACCAGGCCGCTGCCCCGGCCCTTGTCAGGCGCGCTGGGGTCAGCGGCCACTCCTGGAGGGGCGGGGGCGCTCACCGTTGACCGGCTGCTTCCAGCGAGCCTTGATCACGGCGCGGCCACGGGGTGTAGCCGTAGCGGAGCAGCAGCGGCCAGGTCACGGCGGTCACGACCAGCTTGTCCCGTGCCGGCATCCGGGTCCTCCACTCGTCGTCCACCCCCACCCGGACGGGACCGGTGTCGAAGCGTTTCGGGTTCCCCGACACCGAGTGCGTCGTCTCGAGCATGGCCGTCCGCTCGTCGAGGAAGGGAAGGGGCAGCTCGTCCCCGGCCAGCGTGGACAGGCGCGCGATGGCCGCACGGGGGTTCGAGGCGAACTCGCCGTACTGCACCATCCGGTAGTCCGGAACGCGACGGGGTAGCACGACGCCCGACAGGGTCTGGGACTTCAGCCATCGGCGAGCGCCGACCCAGGTGCGCTCCCGAGGCATCAGCCGGCCATCGCCGAAGTCGCGCATGAGCACCCGGCGGCCGTGCGAGAAGGCCACGGCCCGGGGGTCGCGGATCAGGTGCACGACACTGACCCGCAGGCCCGGCAGCCCAGCCAGCAACAGCCCGTAGACCGGCTCCTTCGACGAGTCGATGATGACCTCGCACCCGGTGACCCGCTTGATCGACCGGTACAGGCGCAGCAACGTCCGGCGGTAGTCATCGGGCTCTCCCTCCACCGGTCGGCCGAAGCTCGACCACGCCGCCCTCGTGTCACGAGCGCGGATGTGGCGATGCGTGAGCTCGTCGAGTCGTCGCGCTTCGGCATCATCGGGGATGCGACCCGCGAAGCTGCGCCGGAGGATCTGCTGCCACACCTCGCACTCCGGCACGGGAACGCCACATCCACATCGGCGGTGCTCGATCAGGCTGCGACGCCAGAGGTTCCAGAGCTCGCCCACCGCGAAGCACCCGTCGAGCTGTCCGAGGATGTTGGCCATGATGGTGCTTCCGGTGCGGCTCGATCCAGCGATGAAGACGACGCGGACTTCCCCGGTGTCACCCGGCTTCACACGCCCCGTCATCCGCTCCGGGTTCTGGTCGACCTGAACGGTCACGGCCCGCAGCCCTTCATCGCCTGGTACAGGTCGAGGCGTCCCCCACTGACCACCTTGCCGTGAAGCGCAGAGTCCGGGTCGACGCTCTGCACGATGTCCGCCTTGAGCTGGGTGACCGAGAGAGCGGGACAGTGCCCCTGGACCAGTGCGGCAGCCCCTGCCACGTAGGCCGAGGAGAACGAAGCCCCGCTCCAGTAGCCGTACTTGCCGCCGGGCAACGTGGAGTAGATGCTCTGTCCCGGGGCAGCCAGGTCGACGGTGGTGGCCCCGTAGTTGGAGAACCAGGCGAGGTCGTCCCACTGGTTGGTCGCGGCGACGCAGATCTCGTTGGGCGCGTCGTAGTCACACGGGTAGCGCGGGGTGGTGTCGTTGTCCTGCTGGGTGTTCCCGGCGGCGGTGACGAAGAGGATGTCGTTGTCCGCGAGCCTGCCGAGCTCGTCCTTGAGGGACTGCGAGAAGGTCCAGCTGGTCCAGGTGCCGGAGTCGTTGACCACGCGTACGTCGACGCCCGCCTGCTTGGCGGCCACGATCCAGTTCAGGCCCTGGATGAGCTCGGCCACGGTCCCCCAGCCCTGCTGGTGGATGTACTTCACCGGCAGGATCGAGGTCTTCCAGGCCACGCCGGTGACACCCTGCCCGTTGTTCCCGACAGCACCCATCACCCCGGCGACGAAGGTGCCGTGGTTGTAGTCGTCCTGGGGAGCGCAGTTTCCGGCGACCACGTTGTACCCGTGTGTGCCTGCCGGGCAGCCTCCCAGGCCACCGGGGTTGCGCCAGATGTTGGCGGCGAGATCGGGATGGGTGTAGTCGACGCCGCTGTCGACCTCTCCGATCACCACCGGGTGGGTACTGGTGGCGATGCTCCACGCCTGGGTTGCGCTGATGTCCGCGCCCTGCTTCCCGGGAGTGCTGCTGTTCTCGACCTTCTGCCCGGTGTTCCACAACCCCCACTCGCGGTTGAAGTCGGCGTCATTGGGCACGCCGGCGTCGTGGATGACGAAGTTCGGCTCCGCGTAGCGCACCGACCGGGACTTGCGAAGACGAGCGATGGTCGCCTTGACCCGGCCGCGCCGGACGTGCAGGAGCGTCGAGCGCACTCCGAGCCCCCGGGTGTGGTGCGCCCTGACCTCGCGCACCACGGCGCTGCGTGCGTGGGTGGTGGCACCTTGCCTGTAACCGACGATCACCTGTCCCGCGACGTACCTGTGGCCGGCGGGGCCGGCGAATGACGACCGCGTGGAGATGGGTGTCGCCGCCCGATGTTGCCCTGTCGACGCGGCCGTTCGGAGAGCCGGTTGGTCGGGCCCGGCAACGGCGCTACCCACGCCGGCACCCACGAGGACCAGGGCCGTGACTGCGCCACCGACAGCCATCAGGCGCATCGATCCCAGGCTTCCGTTGCTCATGGCCATCTCCCCACCCCGTCTGCCCTCTCGGGCATCCGAGTGCTCTCGGCAAGAAGAACCTGCAGGGATCCCCACAGATACAGCCGCAGCCGACCCGCGGCCACGGTGCTAACCGACGCCGGCCGACGTCGTGCTCATCGCCCTGTCGTAGATCTCGGCGAGCGCCTGGAGGTGCCGACCCGGCGCGTACTGTGCGACGACATGCTCCCGGGCCGTCCGGCCCATGGAGAACGCGGCGGCGGGATCGCCCACCAGGCGGTCGAGCTGGCGGGCGAGCGCTCCCGGGTCACGCGGTGGCACCAGCACGCCACACGACTCGGGGATGGCCTCCGGCAGCCCTCCCAACGCCGAGGCGACCACGGGCAGCCCGCAGGCGAAGGCCTCCAGCGCTGCCATGGGCTGGTTCTCATGACAGTACGACGGCAGCACCGCCACGGCGTTCGCCCGCATCAGGTCGAGCACCTGCTGCCGCGACACCCGCCCGTGGAAGGTGACGCGTCCCGGGGCCACCTGGTCCGCTAGCGACCTGAGCGCCGCACGCTGGGGGCCGTCTCCGACGATGTCGACGCGCAGCGACGGCATCCGCCCGGCCGCCTCGACCAGAGTGGTCACGCCCTTCTCCTCCGAGAGCCGTCCGGCATAGACCACCCCGCCGCCCGGTGATGACTTCGGCGTGATCGGCTGGGCGTCGATGAAGTTGGGCACCACCACCAACCGGTCGACGTACACCCCGGCCCTGGTCATCACGCCGGCCAGGAAGCGGCTCGGACAGAGGAACGCCTGGACCGGGTCGTAGGCGCCGATCCGGCGCTGGATCGTCGACTCCGCGGCCAGCACCACGCTCGCGGTCAGCGAGCCGTCCTTGCACCTCGTGGCGACCGCGTGTCGGAGGAAGTGCCCGTCCAGGCAGTCCTCGCACACCTCCGAGCCGGCGAGCATCAGGTACGACGGGCAGGCGAGCTTGTAGTCGTGCAGGGTCATCACGGTCGCGACGCCCGCGTCCCGCGTCGCGCGCAGGATCGACGGCGAGAGCTGGTGGTAGATGTTGTGCATGTGCACCACGTCGGGCTCGAACTCACGCAGCACCGCTGCCAGGCCGCGGCGGCTCTCGGCGGAGTACACCATCCGCGCGGTGGCCCGCACCCGGCCACTGAGTGAGGCCGGCGGATCCTCGAGGTCCAGCTGGGAGGGGAAGAGCCCGGCGTAGGTCAGCGGCGGGTTCGCGGGGTGCTGCATGCCGAACAGCTCGACCTCATGGCCGGCCGCGCGCTGACGCTCCGCTACGTCGAGGAGGTAGGACTCTGCCCCGCCACGGCGGTAGAGGAACTTGTTGACGTGCAGGATCCGCATCTAGGGCGTGTCTCCTCATCCTCGGCCGTCGCGAGCGTCACCCAGCGCGTGGGCTCGCAAGACGCCGGAGCGAAGCCATACCGGGGTTGTCTGGTGAGCGACGGCAACGCAGCGAGCGTGCGTGATGGGCGGCGCGCAGCAGGCCACGGGATTGGGAGACATGTCCTAGTGTCCTGCCGCTGGTACCCGCGTCGTCCGCCGGCCCTGGGCCCGCATCATCGGGATGAAGGCCGCCGGTCCGTGCTGCGGCTCGACCATCACCCTGCGGATCGCATGTGGCGGTGTTCCCTGCTCGTTGCAGCCGAAGATCGTCGACACCGAGAACTCGTGGCCAGAGGCCTCGAGGATGTCCATCGTCACCTGCGAGAAGTCATCGGCCTGGCCGTTCGGGTACGCGAACAACATCGGGTCGATCCCGAGCCTGCCGGCCAGGGCCTCCCTGCACCGGTTGACCTCTTCCGCCTGCCTCACCGCCGACTCCCGGTCCATGACGCAGTGCGAGACGGTGTGGGACCCGATCGTGAACCCCAGCTCGACCAGCTTCTGCGCGCCGACCCAGTCCAGGAAGAGCCCGTCCAGATCGAAGCGGCCAGACGGGCGACACTCCTCCACGAGGGCCGCGACAGCCTGGACGCGACCCTCGTGATCGAGCCGCTTGAGGTCCTCGGCGATCCGGCCGGCCACACCACGGCGCTCCTGGCGCGATGCCAGTCCGTACCTTCGGTCGCGCCACCGCACCGAGCCCGTCCGCGCCGTGTTCACGGCCCAGCCGACGACCTCCCACCACGGCTGCACCGTGCGGTCCAGCAAGCCGGGGCACAGGAAGAACGTCGCGGGGACCCGGTGCCGCACCAGGATCGGCGCCACCACGTCGAGGTGGTCGGCGTAGCCGTCGTCGAAGGTGAGCGCCACGGCGCGCTGGGGCAGCGGCTCCCCCCGCGTCAACCGGCCCAGGGCCTGGTCGAGAGGAAGCACGTTCATCACGCGTGACAGTGCGGCAACCTGTACGTCGAACGCCCTCACCGACAGACGGTCGCGCTTGGGGAAGAACGCCGACGAGACGACGTTGTGCCAGCCCAGCACGAGCAGGGTCCGCCGGGATCCTGACGACGCACCGCCTCCCGGGCCATGCCGTTCCTGCCGAGCCCGCTCCGGCACGTCGATGCCCCGTGCCCTCAGGTCCCGGGCCCCGACCTCGCGCGGAAGCACGCCGCAGCCATCCTGTGGCCTCAAGGCAGGTCACTCAGGACCGGCAGCTTGGTCGGCTGCGACGCCAGGGCCTTGCCGTGGTGCAGACGGCCATCGGCCCGCAGACGGGCACTGCGGAAGGCGGTCTGGCCGGCACCGAACCGCTCGTCGGAGCTCGTCGCGCGCCCGCGCCGGGTCAGCATCTCCCAGGCCGCCAGCAGCCCGAAGGCGATGAACAGTGCCGCGATCATCGCGGGAAGCACGCCCTTGAAGAGCAGCGTCGCCCAGGCAGTGGTGGTGACCGGCAGCAGGGTCACCGCCTGCGAGGTCGCCGCCTTGCCGAACTGGGCCTGCTCCTGCTGGAAGTCCTGTTGAGCAATGCTCAGCGTCGTCGAGGCCGCTTCCTGGCGCGCCTTGAGGTTCTGGTAGTCCACCGCCAGCGGCTCCAGCGTGGCCAGCTGCTGCTTCGCGGCGGTGATCCGGTCCGACAGCGCGGCGATCGCGGCCGAGCTCCCGGAGGCAGCGACCTTGACACCCCTCTGCTTCTGCAGGGCAGCGAGGGTCGTCAGCTCGGTGGCGTAGGCCTGGTCGGGCGGCGTGCCATCCGATGCCGCCGACACCTGGAGCAGCCGCTTGTTGATGTCGGTCAGGGTCTGGTTGCTCTGCGACACCGCGTGCTCGGCCTGGGCGAGCTGGGAGGCGAACAGCGTCCTCATCGTCCGGGCGGACGTGGTCTTCACCACCCGGTTGGCCATGTCGGCCGTTCGGGCGGTGTAGCTGACCTCGAGCTGTCCGCTCTCGTGGACGGCGGCCACCTGCAGACCGGTCTCGAGGTCGCGGGGGGACACTCCGGTGTGATGCGAGACCGGAGCGGTCACCTTCGGCGAGGTTGCCGTCGCGGTGAACGCATTGGCCCAGTCGACTGCGGCGCTGGGTCCGTTGAAGGGGCTGTTTCCCCCGACGGCGTTGGGGGCGAAGACGTACGCCGTTGCGGTGTAGCTCGATGGCATCACCTCGTGGACACCGAGCACACCCGCGCCGGCCAGCAGCGGCAACACCACCACGACCCAGAGACGCCGACGCGCCAGCTTCAGGTAGTCCAGAATCTCCATTGCCCACCCCGGCCTCTCGCGAACTGCGGTACGGGCCCAAATGGGGCCACGTACCAAGGAGCGCTCCGGCGGATGGCCTGATACATGCGTATCTCCGCCGCCGGCCGGCTGCTCTGTGCACCATGAGCACCACCTCCGCAGACCGGCCGCTGGCCCCGGACGACGAACGCGACTCGGCAGCCGCAGTGCCCGTGTTGCGGGGGCGAGGTGACTCCCTCGTCCCTCCCCCGACCAGACAACTACGGATCGCGATGATCGGGCAGAAGGGCGTTCCCGCGACGTACGGCGGGGTCGAGCACCACGTGGAGCAGCTGGGTGCACGGCTCGCGGCCCGCGGTCACCACGTCGACGTGTTCTGCCGGCCGACCTACGACGCTGACGCCACACCCACCTACCTCGGCATGCACCGACGTACGACGTGGACGGTGGGCACCAAGCACCTGGACGCGATCGTGCACAGCCTGGTCTCCTCGGCCTACTCGGTGGCCGACCGTCCCGACATCGTCCACTACCACGCCCTCGGCCCCACGCTGGCCGCGCCGCTGGTGCGCGGGCTCTCCTCCGCCCGCCTGGTGGTGACCGTGCACGGACTCGACCACGAGCGGGCGAAGTGGGGGCCCGCGGCGCACGGTGTGCTGGGCCTCGCCCACTGGATGACTGCGCGGGTACCGCACGCGACGGTCGTGGTCAGCCAGGCGCTCGCCGAGCACTACGCAGAGAGGTTCGACCGGCGGTGCACCTACATCCCCAACGGGGTGGCCTCCCCGGTCCACCGGCCCGCCGTCGAGATCAGGCGCCGCTGGGGCCTGCAGCCCGGAGGCTATGTCCTCTACGTCGGGCGGCTGGTGCCCGAGAAGGCCCCCGACCTCTTGCTCCGGGCCTATCGGCAGGTCCCCGGCGACCTCCCGCTGGTGGTGGCCGGAGGGTCGTCGTTCACCGACGGCTACGTCGCCGGGCTGCAGGAGGCTGCTGGCCGCGACCCGCGCGTGCGGCTGTGCGGCTACGTGTACGGCGACACGCTGGCAGAGCTGTACTCCAACGCCGCCGTGTTCGTGCAGCCGTCCCTGCTCGAGGGGATGCCGCTGACCTTGCTGGAGGCGGCGTCGTACGGAACCCCGGTCGTCGCCAGCGACATCGCACCCCACCGGGAGATCGCCGGGAAGTACGCCGACGCGGCACACCTGTTCCCGACCGGGGACGCCGACGCACTCGCCGACCGGATCAAGCGGGTCATCACAGCTCCCGATCCCGTCGCCGCCGAGTTGCTGCGCCGGCACGTGCTCACCACCTTCCAGTGGGACGCGGCGGCCCTGGCGCTGGAACGGCTGTACCTCGACCTGACGGCGTAGCGGGAACCCGGGCTCAGCTGGATGCCGGACCCGCACCCGGCTGCCCGATGGCCACGGACAGCCGGGTCACCCGGCCACCCCTCCGGTCGGTGTCAGCTCCCCGGCGCGATCCACTGCGGGCCGGTGGCGTTGCGCAACATTGCTGGCGGCGGCGGCGAACGCGACGAGGTACCACAGCACGGCCACGTTCGTGAAGATGTTGTCACTGGTGCTACCGGCGGCCAGCGCCACCACGCAGGCGAGGTAGCCCATCGCGATGCCGCGGTCCAGGCTTCCCCGGGGCGACGCCCGCGCCGCCCGCACCCCCATGGTGACCAGCGACAGCAACAGGATCAGGTAGGCGGCCTCCCCCAGCAGGCCCTCCTCGACATAGGCGCGCAGGAAGTCGTTGTGCGGCTGCTTGTCCTGGGTGGTGTCGGCGCCGGTCATGTTCAGCCCGATGCCGGTGACCGGGTCCGCATCGGCCAGCGGAAGCACGTCCCGCCAGTAGGAGAACCTCCAGGTGAGGCTGTTGGCGTGGTGGTTGTCGGCGTAGTACGACGTGCTCGAGGTGACGCTCTCCACCCGCGCCACCAGCTGGGGCGCCACCACGAGGACGCACAGACCCGCCACCACCAGGCCCACCAGGATCTTCCTGTTGTGCCAGATCCCCAGCACGACCAGGCCGAGCGCCGTGCCGAAGATCGCGGTGAGGGTGTAGGTGAGCGCCAGGAACACCGCGCTCAGCGACAGCAGGCTCAGCAGCCACAGCCGCCACCTCTTCGGGACATGGACGTAGACGGCCACGCCGAACAGGATCAGCAGCATCAGGTAGCGGCCGTAGACGTTGCTTTGGGTGAACGTGCCCATGAGCCTGGTGAAGCCGTCCTTGACCTCCGCGTTCGGGTGGCCCAGGGCCAGTCCCGCCATGGTGTAGAGCAACGGCACCACCGCGGAGACGTAGACGGCCGCGAGCAGCCGGTTCCGCGTCCGCACGTCGGCCATGACTTGCTCGAGCACGACGTACATCAGCACGATTGTGAGGACCTGGGCGGCGCCGACCAGGGTCCGGGTGCGGTCGGCCGATCCCAGCATGCTCACGAACCCGACCACCGCGAAGAGCACCCAGGCCCGTCGCAGTCCGGTCCCGCGGCGAAGCGTGCCTGCACGCACCTGGGCCAGCAACCACAGTGCCGCGGCGACCAGGAACACCCCGGCCAGCAGCGTCGACGGCGTCAGGAAGCGGTCCGACATGGGCGCGGCCCCCGTGCTCGAGGAGTCCGAGCCCAGGCTGCTGACATCGACGCTGGCCCGCAGCGCCAGCATGAGGAGGAGGAACACGCTGAAGCGCGTCATCGCCACCACCGCGACCACGGCACCGAGCACCAGCGCCACCGGCACCACCAGCTGCATCTTGTGCCCGCTGCTCATGCCCAGGCCGCTGATCGCCGCGCCGGCCGCGCACAGCACGACGACCGCGGCCATGAGGATGGTCTGGGACGACGGGCTCCTTCGGAGCGGCCGGAGCGAGGAGAGGGTGCTCATCGTTCTCCCTCGGACGCCGGTGATGCGCCATCCCCAGCCGGCAGGAGTCTCCCGGGGGTCCGCTGCTGCACCGTCGTCACCTGTAGTCGGCCAACTGGCTGTCGAGCACCGCCCGCAGCTTGCGCAGGCAGCGACCGCGGGTGGGGCCGATGCTGCCGATCGGGATGTCCAGCGCCCGGGAGATCTCGGCGTACGGCACGGGCGGCTCCCGCATCAGCCACTCCAGCAGCTGCTGGCTCCGCTCGGGAAGCTGCCTGAGGGCCCACTGCACCGACTCGGCGCTCTCGTTGCGCAGCAGGTCGGCGTCGGGGTCCGCGGTCTCTGCGGGACGCTCCAGCACGTAGTCGTCGCCGGTCGGAAGCGCTCGCCGGTTGCGGGAAGACACGCGAATGCACTCGCGGCGAGCGGTGGTGGCCAGCCAGGCACCCACTCTTGCCGGGTCGTTCAGCCGGTCGACGTGCTCGATGAGTCGCAGCCAGGTCGTCTGGCTGACGTCGGCGGCGTCACCGGGTGAGAGCCTGTCCCGGCGAGCGATCGACCACACCAGCCCGCCGTAGGCGTCGACGAGGGCGTCCCACGCGTCCTGGCTACCAGAGGCCGCCTCCTTGACGAGCACGGCTGCCTGGTCGGCGTCCAAGGTCGGCACTACATCGACCCCCCATCTCAGCTCTGGTTGCGACGCCCCGAGAATCCCCAACAGGGAGCGACGCTAACCTCACCAAGACCCGGGTGCCGTCCCCCGATTGGGTGAACGTGCGGCTCCGTTTGCCCTGTTCGTCGAAGGCGTCCCGCACGACCACCCGTCCGGCGCATGTCCTTCTGGTCAGATCTGTCCATGCGGGCGAGCCGCGGGGCGCCGTGCCACGACCAGGTGCTGGCAGCCCGCACTCCGCAGGCGCGGCAGCCCCCGGTCGGCGAGGCGTTGCAGGAAGGCGTTCACGCGCAACCCGAGACGGTGCGGCAGGACAGCGTGGCCCAGGAAGGTGAACGGACCGAATCCGAGCGTGGAAGCCTCGTCGACCACCAGCCCGGCGTCGGCAAGCAGTCCCCTCATCTCTGCGGCCGAATGCGTGGTGGAGCGTACGCCGGCCCAGGGTGCACGGCCGACCGCCGACGCAACCGCCCGTCGCAGCCGGGCCAGCCGCCGGTTGCGCAACGGGTCCAGTGCATGGGTGAGCCGGTCACCGTTGTCGCCACTGAGCACGACACGGCCGCCGGGTGCCGTCACCCGGGCGAGCTCGCGGACCACGGCGCCGGCGTCGTCCACCCACGGGACCAGGCCCAGGGCGAGCACCAGCGGGAAACCGACCGCGGGAAACGGCAGGTCGGCGGCATCTGCGTGCACCCGCGTGACCTGGTCACCGACGCCGCAACGATCCGCGGTCTGCCCGGTCAGGGCAAGCATCTCGCTGGAGGCATCCACCACGGTCACCTCCAGGCCGCGTTGGGCCAGAGCCGTCGCCGCACCCCCGGCTCCGGCGCCGACGTCTAGCACCGGGGTGCCGGCGGCGAGTCCCAGCCCATCGACCACGTGCAACGCCCACTCCCGGCGTCGACCGTGGATCAGCGCGTACACGTCCCGATGGTCGTCGTACAGGTCACGCCAGAAGCCCGCCTGTCGGTCGAAGTACGCCGATGTCGCAGATGGTGCGCTCACATGACCCTCCTCCTGTTCTCCACAAGAGGAGTGTCAGGGGTCCCAGATACACCGGGAGGATCCGGCGCCGGTCAGCTCACTCCCGGAGCCAGGGGATCATCCCGCCGGCGAGCACCATCGCGACCTGGCGCTCGGAGAGCCGGTGCCGCGCTGCGTAGTCGTGCCCCTGGGTCTGGTTGTGCACGGTGAGCTCGTGGCCACGCTGCAACGCCTCGCGCACGTCCTCGACCGCGAGCACGTCACCCTGCTCGACCCCGTCCTTGTCGTTCTCGTCGGCGAACTCCAGGGCCAGCACCCCGAAGTTCGCGAGGTTCTGCCAGTGGATCCGTGCGTACGACGCGGCCAGCACCAGCCGCAGCCCGAGGAATCGCGGCGCGATCGCGGCATGCTCACGCGAGGAGCCCTGGCCGTAGTTGGAGCCGCCGACCACGGCGTGGCCGCCTGCGTCGCGCCGCTCGGTGGCACGGGCGGCGTACTCGGGGTCGACCGGGTGGAAGGTGAACTCCGCCAGCTTCGGGATGTTGCTGCGGTAGGGCAGCACCCTGGCTCCCGCGGGCAGGATCTCGTCGGTGGAGATGTCGTCGCCGACCACCAGCTCGACGGGCAGCTCCAGGCGGTCCGGGAGCGGGTCGAAGTCGGGCAGCGTCGATATGTTCTCCCCTTTGACAAGTGCCACTCGGGATTGGGGTGTGGCATCTGCAGGGGCTTCAAGAGGCGCTTCGAGCATGTCGGTGTTCACGCTGGACTCCGCAGGCAGCTCCACCTCCGGGTAGTCGATGCCGAGCAGGTCGGGCAGGTCGCGGGGGTCGGTGATCCGCCCGGTCAGCGCCGACGCGGTCGCGGTCTCCGGCGAGCAGAGGAACACGTGGTCGTCCGAGGTCCCGGACCGGCCGGGGAAGTTGCGGGGCATGGTGCGCAGGCTGTTGCCCTGGCTGCTGGGTGCCTGGCCCATGCCGATGCAGCCCAGGCACCCGGACTGGTGCAGCCGGGCGCCCGCCCCGATCAGGTCGAACGCGCTGCCCATCTTCATCAGGTCCTGCAGGCTCTGCCGGGAGGTGGGGTTGATGTCGAAGGAGACCCCGGAATGGACCTGCCGACCCTTGACCATCGCTGCGGCGACCGCGAAGTCGCGCAGTCCGGGGTTGGCCGACGATCCGATCACGCACTGCTCGACGTGCTTGCCGGCGGCCTCGCGCACGGGTACGACGTTGCCCGGCGAGCTGGGCAGCGCGATCAGCGGCTCAACCGCGGCGAGGTCGATGGCCTCGTGGACGTCGTACTCCGCGCCCTCGTCGGGTAGCAGCTCGACGAAGTCGTCCTCGCGCTGTTCGCCGCGCAGGAACGTGCGCACCGCCGCGTCGGCCGGGAACACCGTGCTGGTGGCGCCCAGCTCCGCGCCCATGTTGGCGATCACGTGCCGGTCCATCGCGGTGAGCGTGTCGACGCCGGGTCCGTAGTACTCGATCACCCGGTTGACCCCGCCCTTGACACCGTGCCGGCGCAGCATTTCCAGGATCACGTCCTTGGCGCTGACCCACGGGCGCAGCCGGTTGGTCAGCCGGACGCCCCAGACCTCCGGCATGGTCAGGTTCAACGGCTCGCCGGCGATCGCCCTGGCGACCTCGATGCCGCCGACCCCGATGGCCAGCATTCCGAGGGACCCGGCCGCAGGGGTGTGGCTGTCGGAGCCGACCATCGTCTTGCCCGGGATGCCGAAGCGCTGCATGTGGGTGGGGTGGGAGACGCCGTTGCCGGGCTTGGAGAACCACAGCCCGAAGCGCTGGCAGGCCGATCGGAGGAACGCATGGTCCTCGGCGTTGAGGTTGTCGGCCTGGAGCAGGTTGTGGTCGACGTACTGCACCGAGACCTCGGCCTGGGTCCGGTCCAGGCCGAGCGACTCCAGCTCGAGCATCACCATGGTTCCGGTGGCGTCCTGGGTGAGGGTCTGGTCGATGCCCAGCCCGATCTCGGTTCCCGGCTCCATCTCACCGGAGACCAGGTGGTCCGAGATCAGCTTCTGTGTGACGTTGCGTGGCTTCATGCTGCCTCCGACGATCGGGTGGGCACGAACGGCCTCATGCCGGGACTCATCAATTGGGGCGATTACCCGAAGCCGCCCCGATCCTAACGTTCCACCACCCAGCCCGGGCGTGCTCGACTCACGCATCGTCCCGGGTCGGGGAGGCCTTCCCCGGGCCTTGTCCTCCGCCCGGCCCCCTCGCGGCCATTGGCCCCGCCGGGCGGAGGACCGAGGACACCTAGGGCGTGCCTCCTCATCCTCGGCCGTCGCGAGCGTCGTCCAGCGCGTGGGCTCGCAAGACGCCGGAGCGAAGCCATACCGGGGTTGTCTGGTGAGCGACGGCAACGCAGCGAGCGTGCGTGATGGGCGGCGCGCAGCAGGCCACGGGATTGGGAGACATGCCCTGGTGCCGGGGCCGGCGTGGACGGCCGGGTTGGTCGAGTCCGGAAGCCGGCGCGGAGCACGTGTCGGATTCCCCGATATGCGCGACGTGCCAGCCAGGGAGCCGACCTACCTTCGCCATGTGCACAGATAGGGGAACAGCGATGTGTCCGGCAGAGTCGAAACGCCATCGTTTGACGTCCGAGAGCCATGCCTGCGGCCTGCCCGAGAGCCACATCCGTCGTTGCTCGTCCGGGCCCGACGGCACCCCGGCCCCCCACTGAGCGGCGGTCGTGATCGACATGGACGACACCTCGCTGCTCGACCTGCTCACCGAGCCCGAGCAGTTCCCGGGAACGTTGGCCAGGCGGCGCCGCCGCTGGCCCTGGGTGCTCGCGGGGCTCGGCCTGAGCCTGGTGCTGCTCGCCAGCCTCACGACCGCCGGGCTGTGGTACCTGGACCACAAGATCACCGGCCAGATCGGCCGGCTCCCCGAGGTGTTCAGCTCCGTGGACCATCGACCGGCGAGGCCCACCGGGGCAGCCGGACGGGCCACCAACATCCTGCTGATCGGCAGCGACCGGCGATCGCCCGTCCCCACGACGGGTGAGCGGGCGCGTGCGGCGACGTGGATACCGGGCGAGCAACGCAGCGACACGCTCATGCTCGTGCACATCTCCGCGAACCGTCGCGACGTCACCGTGGTGTCCATCCCCCGGGACTCGTGGGTGAACATTCCCGGCTACGGCCGTCACAAGGTGAACGCCGCCTTCTCCTACGGAGGCCCTTCGCTCGCGGTCCGCACGGTCGAACAGCTCACCGGGATCCGCATCGACCATCTCGCCGTGGTCGACTGGGACGGCTTCCGTCGCCTCACCGACGTCCTCGGCGGCGTCACCGTGAGGATCCCGCGCACGGTCTACGACTCCGCGCGTCGCAAGACCTGGACAGCCGGCTGGCACCACCTGAACGGCGCACAGGCGCTGCTGTACGTGCGGGAGCGACACGGTCTGCCGGGCGGCGACCTCGACCGCGTACGGCGTCAGCAGAACCTGCTGCGAGTGCTGTTCCGCAAGGCTGCCAGGACAAGCGTCTGGTCCCACCCGGTGCAGGACGTGCGGCTGGCGAACGCCATCGCCGGTGACCTGTCGGTGGACTCCGGCTGGAGCGCCCACCAGATGCTGCAGCTGGCCCGGCAGGTGCACGGCGCGCAGCACCGGCGCCTGCAGTTCACCACCGCGCCGGTGAGCGGGACCGGCCGGGTCGGTGCCGAGGACGTGGTCTTCCTCGACCACCACGCCGACCGTGGCCTGTGGCGCGCGATCGACCATGACCGGGCGGTTCCCTGGTTCCAGCAGCACCCCGGACACCTGCTCGGCGGCTCGGTGCGCTGACGGCTGGTCCTGGCGACCGGGCTCCGGCCGGGTCAGCGCGCCTCATGTGCGACCGCCGTCGCGGAGGTGCGCATCACCACAAGCCGGGCAGGGACCGGCGGCAGCCACGCCGACGAGGCCCGGCTCGTCACCGCCCGATCCTCGCGCTCGAACTCATGTGGCCGGCCGCACGAGGGAGGCGGCCGGCCACGTGGCTCACGATCGCATCCCCCGCCGGAGGGCTCATCCTCAGGCTTGAGGAACCCGCGGCGCGACCGTCAGCGCCCGTGGCCGCGACGCACCTGCGCGTCGAACCGCG
>JBOHDO010000137.1:0-10190 GCA_050699415.1 Marmoricola sp. | reverse complement strand
CTGAACGAGCCGGCCGTGGGCAAGCGCAAGTCGCAGATCGATGAGTACCTGGAGTTCTTCGGCGGTCCCGGCGTGCAGCACATCGCGCTGGCCACCGGCGACATCCTGCGCACGGTGGACATTCTGCGGGCCCGCGGCGTCACGTTCCTGGACGCTCCGGACAGCTATTACACCGACCCCGAGCTGCGGGCCCGGATCGGCCAGGTCCGGGTGCCGGTCGAGGAATTGCAGGCTCGCGGCATCCTGGTGGACCGGGACGAGGACGGTTACCTGCTGCAAATCTTCTGCGCGCCGCTGGGTGACCGGCCGACGGTGTTCTTCGAGCTGATCGAGCGGCACGGCTCGCTGGGCTTCGGCAAGGGCAACTTCAAGGCGCTGTTCGAGGCGATCGAGCGCGAGCAGGACGCCCGCGGCAACCTGTGAGCCTGGCGCCGGCGCGTCTGGAAGCCTGCGCGTTGGTGGAGACGGCGGTTCGCAGGTGAAGTCCTCGTCGATCGCATGAAGCACGTCGCCGAGGCGTCGCAAAGTTGCAGGCTCGACTGCAACACTGCGACGCCTCGGCGGGTGCCCGGGGTGCTGTCAGGGCGGGGCCGATGCGGCGCCGCCCCGGTCTCGGGCCAGGGCGGCGCCGCCGTCGCCCCCCGGTTAATTCCCGGCGAGCGCGTGCACGAACGTGTCCGCATCGGCCGGGGTGCCCAGACCGGTGACCGCGTCCCAGCCGGTGCCGGCGGCGTAGCCGGGTACGCCGGAGCCGGCCTGGGTGTTGTCGCCCGAGGTCACGTCGTACATCGGCGGCGGGGTGCCGTAGAGCTTCTGGTTGAGCAGCCCCATGTCGTGCCCCGCGACCTGGTCGGTGATCGCGACCACGCCTGCGAACATCGGCGAGGCCTCCGAGGTGCCGCACACGCCGTAGTAGCCGTTGTAGCCCGGGGCGGTGTCCAGCACGACCACGTAGGTGCCGCAGGAGGCGTTCATCGAGATGTCCGGAACGCCACGCGTGGACGCCGGGACCGACGTCGAGCCCGCCGGCAGGGTGCCCTGGTAGGACGGCCGGGCGAACACGTGGCTGAACCCACCACCCGAGCCGTTCCAGCCGACCTCACGCTGGCCGGGGTTGGCCTGGCAGGGCGCTGGTCCGTCGGTCGAGTCGACCGTGCCGGTGAACGGGCTGGTGCACAGGTTGGTGCCGCCGACCGCGGTGACCAGCGGGTCGGACGCCGGCCAGCCGACCTGCGGCGTGGTCAACTGGCTGCCGCCCTTGCCGACCGGGGTCTTCTTCGAGCCGACGCTGCCGGAGTCACCGGAGGAGGCGAGGAAGGTGATGCCCTGCTCGGTGCCCGACTCGTAGGCGTGCCGCAGGTTCTGCAGCGCGTGGTAGGAGTGGAAGGAGTCCTCCGCGGCGCCGAAGCTCTGCGTGACGACGTCGGCCATGTGGTGGTCCACGACGTACTGCTCGGCGTGCATCATGTTCGGGAAGCCCTGCACGCCCAGGGTCTCGGCCGTCGGGGTGGCCACCAGGGTGATGTTCGCCCCCGGTGCGACGGTGTGGGCGTACTCGATGTCGAGCGCCACCTCGACCGACCAGGCGTTGGACTCCTCCTGGCCGGGGGAGTGCGACTTCGGCGGCATCGGCTTGACCTGGTGGTTGCCGAACGTGAGGTTCTTGAACGTCCCCATCCCGGGCTGGCAGGCAACCCCGGGCATGCCGCACATCAACGGCAGGCCGTAGTCGCCGCTGAACTGCTTCAGGTCGGCCGCGGCCTGCGGGTAGCCGAAGGAGTCGACGATCGCGATCGTCTTGCCCGAGCCGTCGTTGCCCTCGGCGTACAACGCGGGCAGGTTGTAGGACTTCTGGATGCCCGGAGGGGTGAACTGGCGGGAGCTGGGTCCGACCGCCGGGCCGGGCGCATGGGCTGCGTCGGCCGAGGCCAGGAACTTCACGTGCTTCGGGAGCATCTGCCGAGGCGCTGGGTAACGGTGTGGTGCTGGGGCTGCGGTGCTGGCGCCACCGGGTGTGGTGGCGACGAGGGCCGTGGCGGCAGCGAGGGTTGCCCCTGCCGCGATGAGCCGGCCCCGAGAACGTCGTGGGCTCACGACGTGCCTCCTTCTTTTGAGTTGTCTCGGACAACGGGAGTCAACACCTCAGGCCGGAGGCTGGCAAGGGGTCGGGCTCAACTCGGCGTCGTGGACTCGCTCAACGGAGCGCCGTCGCAGCAGTTCGCCTTCATGTGGCAGTGCGGGCAGAGCCACCGGGTGGCGATCGGGTCGAACGGCTTCCCGCAGTGGTCGCACGGCATGGGTCCGACGGTACGACGCCCGGCTCGGCGTACGTCGTTCCCGCACCGTGTTGCACCCGCGGGTCAGGTCTCGTTGCCGACTCCGGCGCCGACCTGGAGCTCGTCCTCGCGCTCGACCCGGTCGACGTCGTCGAACTCGGGCTGCTCGATCTCGCCGTGGTCGGCCGCCTTCAGCGACCGGTGCACGGTCGCCAGCACGACCCCGGCCGCGACCAGGGTGCCCGCCGCGATGACGAACGGCAGGTGCGCGTCGTAGTGCTCCACCAGCTTGCTCGCCGCGAACGGGGCCAGCCCGCCGCCGATGAACCGCACGAAGCCGTACGTCGCGGACGCGACCGGCCGCTCGACGGGCGCGATGCTCATCACCGCGGTCGTCACCAGGGTGTTGTTGATGCCGATGAACGCGCCGGAGATGATCACCGCCACGATCACCACGACCTTGTCGTCCGGCCAGATCCCGATCGCCAGCAGGTCCAGCGCCATCAGCGCGAAGTTCCCGTAGAGCGTCCCCGCGGTCCCGAACCGGCGGCGCAACAGCGGCGCACCCCAGATGGCGAAGATCGCCACGAAGATGCCCCAGCCGCAGAAGACCAGCCCGAGCTGCTGCGGCGAGATCGGCCGCATCAGGAACGGGGAGTAGCCGAGCATCGTGAAGAATCCCCAGTTGTAGAGCAGCCCGACGATGCTCGTGGTGGCCAGGCTGCGGTGCTTCAGCGCCTTGATCGGCTCGGTGATGCTCTCCCGCCGGGCCGGCGGCGGCGTCTTCGGCAGCAGCACCAGCGTGGCCACCAGCGAGATCGCCATCAGCACCGCGACGCCGAAGAACGGGCCGCGCCAGCTGAGGCTCCCCAGCTCGCCACCCATGATGGGTCCGGCCGCGATACCGACCCCCAGCGCGGTCTCGTAGAGGATGATCGCCCCGGCGAAGCCGCCGCTGGCGGAGGTGACGATCACCGACAGCGAGGTCGCGATGAACAACGCGTTGCCCAACCCCCAGCCGGCACGGAAGCCCACGATCTCGTTGATGCTGCCCGAGGCCCCGGCGGCCAGGGCGAAAGCAACGATGAGCACCAGGCCCGCGATCAGGGTGCGCTTGGCGCCGATCCGGCTGGAGACCCAGCCGGTGACCAGCATCATCACCGCGGTGACGACCAGGTAGCTGGTGAACAGCAGCTCGACCTGGCTCGTGCTCGCGTGCAGCTGGCTGGCCAGTGAGGGCAGGATCGGGTCGACCAGCCCGATCCCCATGAACGAGATGACACAGGCGAACGCGACGGCCCAGACGGCCTTCGGCTGCCTGAACGGACTC
The DNA here is from genome assembly GCA_050699415.1 of Marmoricola sp. GTDB lineage: Bacteria > Actinomycetota > Actinomycetes > Propionibacteriales > Nocardioidaceae > Marmoricola. Next base: position 6,584 of record JBOHDO010000137.1, on the reverse strand, counting down.
GCGGTGGGACTGGGCTGGCTCACAGCACGCCTTCCTGGGGTCCCGTTCGGGACCCGGACTCTGGGTTGGTGGGTTCGGTGGTGAGGACGTCACGCAGCACCGCGACGGCGGTGGCGACGTCCGCGGGGGAGTGCCCGCCGCGCCCGGTCAGGCGGTCGGCGATCGCCCGGCCGTTCTCACGGCGGATCCGGGCCAGCGCCTCGTCCCCGGCCGGGGTGAGCAGCACCAGGCTGGCGCGGGCGTCATCGGGGTGGGGCCGCTTGGTCACCCAGCCTCGCCCCACCAGGGCGTTGACGGTCCCGGACATGGTCGGCTGGGAGCAGCGGTCGGCCTCGGCCAGCGCGGTGATCCCGAGCGGCCCGTGCTCGTCCAGCAGGGAGAGCACCCGGATGCCGGCCGGCTGCGCCACCGCCCGGCGTACGGCGCGGACCAGGCGCGCGGCGTACACCATCAGGTCGCTGCTCAGGTCCTCGAGCTCGTCGGATGTGCTCACCCGGACAGATTACATAGGAAACCTATATATCTCTAGACGGCACCGGGTGGTATCCCTCACAGGCGCCCGCAGTCTCGCAACGGCGTTATGAGACTGCAGGTGCGGCTCAGAACGGCGGTCGGCCGGTGCCGGCGATCCGGAACCGGCCCCACGGGTCGAGGTCGGAGATGCGTCCGGCGGCGGTGCCGTGCGCCGTGGCGATCGTGACGTGGTCGCCGGCGGAGTGGCTCGCGTCCAGCTCGGGGCTGGCGGCGACCCGGCCGTACCAGTGGAACCGCCCGTCGATCGGCTCGAGGCGGCCGCGCAGCGTGACCGTCACCTCGACCGAGGAGTCCTCGGCCCGGATCGTTGCCGGCCCCTCGTACTCCTCCCGGGGCTCGTGGCGCTGCTCATGCATCGGGCGCCTCCCGGTCGGGACGGCCGACCAGCCGCAGTCCGGGCTCGTCGAGGCTGACCCCGTGGTCGGCGGCCATGCCGGAGAACGAGTGCCACACGAACGAGCTCAGGTACCGCGAGACGGCTGCCTGGCTCATGGTCCTGCGCTGCAGCCACCACTCGCCGATGGCCAGGCCGAGCCCGACGACGCCGTGCGACCAGGGTTCTGCCGCCGCGGCGTCGGCGCCGATCGACCGCAGGGCGTCGCCCATGGTGCGCGCGAACGCCGCGGTGATCATGTCCTTGCCGTCGGCCAGCGGGTCGTCGCTGGTGCGGTGCCCGACCAGCAGCAGGAACACGTGCGGGTGCTCGGCGATCAGGGCGATGTAGGCGCGCGAGCCCTGGTCCACCCGCTCACGGATCGGGGCGTCGCCGGAGAGGGCCGGGCGGAGCACGCGCAGCACCTCCGCGGCACCCCAGCGCCCCACCGCCCGGTAGAGGTCGCCCTTGTCGGCGAAGTACCGGTAGAGCACCGGCTTGCTGACACCGGCGGCCCGGGCCATCTCCGCGATGCTGGCGGTCGGCCCGTTCCGGTCGATGGCGGCCACGGCGGCCAGCACCAGCTCGCCACGGCGCTGGTCGCGGTGGTCGTCCCACCGGGTGCTGCGCCGGTCGAGTGGCTGGTCCACGGGGTCGTCCGGGTCCCGGCCGGGGTCCTTGACTCGGGTGCTCATGCGAGCAATCCTAGCAATAAGTGTTACCGGGAGTAACAGACATGTGACGGAGGTTCCCATGACCGTCCCCATGACCAGCACCGTGCCGAGCGAGGCGACGACGGCCCTGGCCGAGCGGCTGCTCAAGTCGTCCGCGCGCCAGTCCTACGACCCCGAGGTCGACATCGACTGGGACGCACCCCTGGTGGAGGGGATGTGGGGCATGCAGCCGGAACGGACGTCGCTGTACGGCACCGCGCTGTGGGACCGCATGAGCCACGAGCAGAGGGTCACGCTCTCGTACCACGAGGTGGCCTCGGTGGCCAGTGTCGGGCTCTGGTTCGAGCTGCTGCTGATGCAGATGATGCTGCGTGACGCCTACGACGACGACCCGACCGGGGCGCACCTGCACTACGCGTTGACCGAGGTCGCCGACGAGTGCCGCCACTCCACGATGTTCGGCAAGGCGATCGGGCGGTTCGGTGTCCCGGCGTACGGGCCGCAGCACCGGATCCACCAGCTGGGCCGGCTGTTCAACCATGTGGTGCGCGGCCCGGCGGCGTACGCCTCGATCCTGGTCGCCGAGGAGACGCTGGACACCTGGCAGCGCGATGTCGTCAAGGACGAGCGCATCCAGCCGCTGGTGCGGATGGTCTCCCGCATCCACGTGCTCGAGGAGGCCCGGCACATGAGCTTCGCCCGCGAGGAGGTACGCCGCCGGATGGCGGGCCTGTCCCGCCCGCAGCGGGTCTGGCAGCAGACCGTCACCGCGCAGACCTGCTTCATGGTCGCCCGGGCCCTGGTCAACCCGGAGGTCTACCGCAGCGTCGGTATCGACCCCGCCGAGGGACGCCGGACCGCGCTGGGCAACCCGCACTACCGCGAGACCGTGCAGTGGATGGGGGAGAAGCCGCTGGCGTTCCTGCGCGAGACCGGCCTGCTGCCGAAGAGCCAGGAGAAGGTCTGGCGCGCGTCCCTGCTGCTCGCCTAGCGTTTCCGGGCATGAGGCGCCCGCATGAGAACGTCGCGACCGTCCTGGTCGATCCACGCATGCTCGGCGACCTCGAGCTCGAGCTGATGGCCCACGACCTGCGGGTGTGGCCGGTGCGCACCGCGCCGAACTGCGTCGACGGCCCGCGGACCGCCTTCCAGATCCGCCGCAGGTTCGTGCTCGGCCACGAGGACGACCGGACAGTGGTCGCTGGCTGGACGCCCGTGTGGGTCGGCTTCGGGTCGAGCTGGCGGGACGGCGACGAGCCGCTGCCCTGGAGAGCGCACCGGGCCTTGTGGCACGTGCTCGACCGGTACGCCGAGCATGTCCGGTTCCGCCGCCGGCTCGGCGGCGTCCGCCCGTTGTCGGTGCCCTCCGGCCTCGAGGACGCCTCGTAGCGACGCACGAAACCCGGGGAGGGCTGGTCGCCGGAGGACAGCGACCCACCCGTCCACACCGATGATGTGGACTCAGCGTCGCTGCGTGACGCAGACCCCACACCATCCGGCCCCCATCGCAGGGGTCACACGATCCGGCCGGTGACCTCGCCCAGTGCGATCCGGCCGCCGAGGGCGCCGGGGGCGGTGGCGCGCAGCGTGACCTCGTCGCCGTCCTCGAGGAAGGAACGCTCCGCGCCACCCGCGAGGAACGGCTCCTTGCCGCCCCACGAGAGCTCCAGGAACGAGCCGCGTTGTGCCGGGTCGTCGCCGCTGATGGTGCCGCTGGCGAACAGGTCGCCGGTGCGCAGGCTGGCGCCGTTGACGGTCATGTGGGCGAGCATCTGGGCCGGCGACCAGTACATCGCGGCGTACGGCGGCCGGCTGACCACCTCGCCGTTCAGCACCACCTCGACGTCGATGTCGTAGCCTGCCGGGTCGTCCACGTGCAGGTAGTCCAGTGGCGGCGGGTCCTGGCCGGGCAACGGCGTCCGGGCGGACTCGAGCGCCGCCAGCGGGGTCACCCAGGCCGAGACCGAGGTCGCGAACGACTTGCCGAGGAACGGGCCCAGCGGGACGTACTCCCACGACTGGATGTCGCGCGCCGACCAGTCGTTGAGCAGGCTCACCCCGAAGACGTGGTCGGCGAAGGCGCCGGTCGCCACCTGCTCGCCGAGCCCGGAGCCGGTGCCGACCACGAAGCCCATCTCGGCCTCGATGTCCAGGCGGCGACTCGGTCCGTAGGTGGGATCGTCGTCGTCGGGCCGCCTCTGCTGGCCCGAGGGCCGCCGCACCGCGGTTCCGGACACGACCACCGTGCCAGCCCGGCCGTGGTAGCCGACGGGAAGGTGCCGCCAGTTCGGCTTCAGCGGCTCCTGGTCGGGCCGGAACATCCGGCCGACGTTGGTGGCGTGCTGCAGCGAGCAGTAGAAGTCGACGTAGTCGGCGACCTCGTACGGCAGGTGGGGGTCGATGTCGTCGACCGGGATCAGGTGCGGCTGCGTGCGCTCGCGGTGCACGCCGTCGCCGAGCACCTCGGTCAGCCAGTCGCGGGCGACGTCCCAGACCTCGCGGCCGGCCGCCATGAACCGGTTCAGGCTCGGCTCGCGCCACACCGCGGCCAGGTCCGGACCGTCGCCCTGCCGGCCGGCCTGCTTGCCGATCTCGGCGACCGAGGCGGCGTCCAGCACGAAGTCGCCGATGCGGACGCCGACCCGGGGGTCGTCGCCGCGGTGGGAGAACACGCCGTACGGCAGGTTGTCCAGGTCGTACGCCGACCCGGCGGCGCCCTCCACCCAGGTGCTCACGGCTGCACCAGCCCAAGCTCGACCAGGTCCTCGTGCGGCTCCAGCACGCTGCAGCAGCCGAACGAGTTGAACCAGCGGCGGGTCCGCATCAGCACGTCGGGGTCCAGCCGTGCCAGCAGCGACGCGGGATCGGACTCCTCGAGGACGGCCACGGTGTCCTCGCCGTCCAGCTCGGCGCGGGTGGCCGCCAGCACGTTGAGGAAGCCGTGCTGCCGCACCGTGGTGCCGTCGGGCAGGTCGTGCTTGCCGCGTACGGCGTGGTGCAGCCCGGCGGTGCACTTGAACGGCAGCTCGCGGTCGAGTGCCGCACGGATGCAGGCGGCCAGCTCGTCGGCCGTGGGGAAGTCGTCGGCGTCGACGCCACCGGTCCGGAACTTCAGCCGTACCTCGCGGGCGGCCAGCTCGTCGAGTGCTGCCAGCCATCCCGCGGTCGGCTCGGCATGCAACCGGGGCGGTTCGACGTACAGCTCGACGCCGTCCATCTCCCCGGCCAGCGCGTCGGTCATCGCCAGGGCCCGCTGGGCGTTGTGGGCCAGGTCGTCCTCGTCGCGCAGCCTGAACTCGACCGCGGCCAGCTCGACCCCCTCGGCCCGGTGGGCCCAGCGCACCGCACCCTCGATGGCGCCGGCGCCGCCGGTCACCACGAGGTTGAGCCGCAGCGGGGCCTCCGCGGCCGACTCCGAGACCAGTGTGGTCAGCTCGGGCAGCTTCACGTCGCTGACCACGAAGCCACCGACCAGGTCGGCGTAGTCGGCCCGCCGGTGCTCCCGGTGCTCGGTCACCGCACGCTCCAGGGGAGCGTTGCCGGGCGGAAAGATCGCGGCGTCGTCGACGATCGCCCGCACGTAGTCTGGAATGCCTCGAACGGGTCGAGAAACCTCATGGAAAGCCGTCACGGTTGCCACGTTAGTGCCCCCGAGGCAAGCTGCAGCTAGGCTCGTCGCGTGGCCTACTACCGTCATGTCGGGGAGGTGCCGCACCGTCGGCACACAGCGTTCCGGGACCGGCAGGGGAAGCTCCGGTACGAGGAGCTGATGGGGGAGGAGGGGTTCTCCTCCGACTCGTCGCTGCTCTACCACTCCGGCGTCCCGTCGGCGATCGTGGACAGCAGGACCTGGGAGCTTCCGGACCTGTCCACCCGGCCCAACCATCCGCTGAAGCCGCGACACCTGAGGCTGCACGACCTCGAGACCAAGGGCGACCCGGTCGAGGGCCGGCGGCTGGTGCTGGGCAACGCCGACGTGCGGATCTCCTACGTCGTCTCCGACGAGACCTCGCCGTACTACCGCAACGCGATCGGCGACGAGTGCTGCTACGTCGAGTCCGGCAGCGGCACCGTCGAGACCGTGTTCGGGACGCTGGGCTACCGCACCGGCGACTACGTGGTGATCCCTCGGGCGACCACGCACCGGTGGATGCCCACCGAGCGGTCGCAGCTGTACTGCATCGAGGCGAACTCCCATATTGCCGCGCCGAAGCGCTACCTCTCCCGGTTCGGGCAGTTCCTCGAGCACGCGCCGTACTGCGAGCGCGACCTGCACGGGCCGACCGAGCCGCAGCTGGGTGAGGGCACCGACGTGGAGGTGCTGGTCAGGCACCGCGGCTCCGGCGGCATCGTGGGCACCCGTCTCACCTACGCGAACCACCCGCTCGACGTGGTGGGCTGGGACGGCTGCCTGTACCCCTACACCTTCAACGTCTGCGACTTCATGCCGATCACCGGCAAGGTCCACCAGCCGCCGCCGGTGCACCAGGTCTTCGAGGGGTCGGGCTTCGTGGTGTGCAACTTCCTTCCCCGCAAGGTCGACTACCACGAGGGCTCGATCCCGGTGCCCTACTACCACTCCAACGTCGACTCCGACGAGGTGATGTTCTACGTCGGCGGCGACTACGAGGCTCGCAAGGGGTCGGGGATCGGGATCGGGTCGATCTCCCTGCACCCGGGCGGTTTCGCGCACGGACCGCAGCCCGCCGCGGTCGAGGCGTCGATCGGGGTGGAGTACTTCGAGGAGTCCGCGGTGATGGTGGACACCTTCCGTCCGCTCGAGCTCGGCGAGGCGGGGGCGGCGGCCGAGGATCCGTCGTACGCGTGGACCTGGGCCGGCCGCGGACCCGACGGCCCCGACGGCCCGGCTGTCTTCTCCAACTCCTGACGTGCCGAGCTACGTCGCACTCCTGAGAGCCGTCAACGTCGGCAAGCGCCAGCTCCCGATGGCCGCGCTGCGCGACTGCCTGACCGACGCCGGGCTGACCGAGGTCGAGACCTAC
>JBOHDO010000136.1:0-18659 GCA_050699415.1 Marmoricola sp. | reverse complement strand
GACCCAGCTCATCGACCTCGCCGCCGCCCGCACCCGCGGAACCCACCCCGCAGCCTGAAACACACGCGGACATTTCACGTGAGGCAAGCGTCAATCCCACGCGGACATCTTGACGTGAGGCAAGACGAGCGGTACGCCGGGCCGCACCCAGCCCCCCGGGTTCCGGGTCCCCTGGCTCGCTCGGGGCACGTCGACATCGGGCTCAGCCCTGCGGGTCGGCGGGGCGCACCCACGCCCACTGCTCGCCCAGGCGCGCCAGCCGGTCGCCCTGCGCGAGCGAGCCCAGGTCGTCCCCCTCCACCACGAACAGCACCGGGCCCGCCACGTCGACCACCACGGCGTCGGCGCCCTCCTGGCGGGCGGCACGGGCGGCGTCGGCGAATGTGACCGGGACCGGTCGTGCGGCCGGGTCCCAGCGGCGCATCGGCTCCTGCCCGGTGAACGCGAGCAGCGCCCGGCGTCCGTCCTGCCCCGTGATCAGCACCGCGGCCATGTCGCTGGTCTTCTCCCGGGGCCTGCCGGCCTCGTCGTACTCCACCTCGCCGGCGACGGCCACCACCGGGACCAGCATGCGGGCGTGCTGCAGCACGGCCAGCGCGGGCCGGTGGTCGGTGCCTCCGGCGTCGTACCCGCCCAGCGCCTCGGCCACCCCTGCGGGCACCGAGCCGTCGTCGCCGGTGAAGCCCGGGTCCGGGATGGTGCGCATGCATCGATTCTGCCGGGCCAGACGCCCACGATCCGCATAGGGTGGGGACATGACATATGACGGGGCACTGTGGGGAGCACTGGCCTGTGCCCTCACCGCCCTGGGCGGAGTCGGCAGCTACGTGGCCTGGCGCCGTCGCGGTGTGGCTGCCGGCGTGCGTGGCGTGGCGTGGTCGCTGCTGCCGATCGCCGCCTGGCTGACCGGCACCCTGCGGCTGCTGGCCCACGTGCTGGGCGACATCGGGGACTGGGCGGTCCGGCTGGTGTTCAGCCCGACCATGTGGCTGGGGATCTGCCTGGTCGGTGTCGCGGTCGTGCTGTTCGGCGCCTCGGCGCTGCTGCGCCGTCGTACGCCGCGCGACCGCACCCGGGCCACGAAGGCACCGCACCGGGGCAAGCCCCTGCCGGCCGGGCACGACGCCGCCGACCCGGCAGCCGACCCGGCAGCCGACGGCGTCGACGACGAGATCGAGGCCATCCTGCGCAAGCACGGCATCCAGTGACCCGACGGGCCGACGCGACCATGCGTGGCATGGTCGACCGGCACCGGCTGGCGCGGCGGCTCGACCGTGCGGTCGCCGAGCTCGCGGACCCGGCCGTGCCCATGGTGGTGGTCGACCTGGACGCGTTCGATGCCAATGCCGACGACCTGGCCCGCCGCGCGGCGGGCAAGCCGGTGCGGGTGGCCTCGAAGTCGCTGCGCATCCCCGCACTGCTGCGACGGGCCCTGGGCCGCCCGGGGTTCTCCGGAGTGCTGTCCTACTCCCTGCGCGAGGCGTTGTGGCTGGTCGGCGAGGGCCTCAGCAACGACGTCGTGCTCGGGTACCCGACCGTCGACCGGGAGGCGCTCCGTCGCCTGGTCGCGGACCCGGCCGCCCTGGGCGCGGTCACCCTGATGGTCGACTGCGTGGAGCACCTCGACCTCATCGACACGGTCGCCGGCCACCGAGGCTCCGCCGCGCCGGTCCGGGTCGCCCTGGACGTGGACGCCGCGCTGCGCGTCGGGGCCTCCTCGGTGGGACCCAAGCGGTCGCCGCTGCACGAACCCGCCCGCGTGGTCGCGCTGGCCCGTGAGGCGCAGCGGCGGGGGTTCGAGGTGGTCGGCGTGATGACCTACGAGGGCCAGGTGGCCGGCGTACCCGACGCCGTCCCCGACCAGCGCGCCCGCTCCCTGGTGGTGCGCGGGCTGAAGCGGGCCTCGGTCGCCCAGCTGGACCGCCGCCGGCAGCGCGTCGCGGAGGCGCTGGCGGCCGTGACCGACCTGCAGTTCTGGAACGGCGGCGGCTCCGGGTCAGTGGAGACCACCGTCGCCGACGCTGTGGTCACCGAGGTCGCGGCCGGCTCCGGGCTGCTCGTCCCTGCACTGTTCGACCACTACCGCAGCTTCGCGCCCCGGCCCGCGGCCTTCTTCGGCGTCCCGGTGGCACGCCGCCCCGACCGCGCGGTGGTGACCGTGGCCGGGGGTGGCTTCGTCGCCAGCGGCCCGTCCGGCCCCGACCGCGCGCCGTTGCCCTGGGCGCCGCCCGGGCTGCGGCTGACCGGGCTCGAGGGTGCCGGCGAGGTGCAGACGCCGCTGGCCGGACCGGGTGCGGCGCGGGTGTCGGTGGGCGACTGGGTGTGGTTCCGGCACGCGAAGTCCGGCGAGCTCGCCGAGCACACCAACACGGTCCACCTGCTCGCGGGGGCGGCGATCGTGGAGTCGGTGCCGTCGTACCGCGGGCTCGGCCTGGCCTGGTGAACGGTCCCACGAACGACCCGGCAGACCGGGTGGTGGACCTGCTGGCCCAGCGCCGGGCCCGCCTGGGCGCAGGCCGGCTGCTGTGCGTGGACGGGCCGGCGGGGTCGGGCAAGACCATGCTCGCCGGCCGGGTCGCGGCCCGGACCGGCGCACCGGTGGTGCACATGGACGACCTCTACCCCGGATGGGACGGCCTTGCCCGGGTCGAGCCGCACGTGCTGGGCATCCTCGGCCCGCTCGCCGAGGGCCGCACCGGGTCCTACCGGCGCTATGACTGGCACGCCGGCCGGTACGCCGATCTACACCACGTGGCACCCTGCCCCCTGCTGGTGCTCGAGGGTGTTGCCGCGGGCAACCGGGCGTGGGCACGCTGGTGCACGGTGCTGGTGTTCATGACCGCCGACGAGGACCGACGGCTGCAACGCGGGCTGGCCCGCGACGGCGAGGCGATGCGGCAGCACTGGCTGGCCTGGATACGCGAGGAGGAACGGATGCACGACGAACAGGGCACCCGGGCCCGCGCCGACCTGGTGGTGCCCACATGACGACGGCGACCAGGCTGACCGCGCTGCCCCCGAGCGGGGAGCAGTGGACGCTGCGGTCCGGCGACTGGGAGGCGACCGTGGTGGGCACCGGCGGCGGCATCCGCCGGCTGGTGCGGGCCGGCCGGGAGGTGCTGGCCGGGTACGCCGAGGACGGGCCGGTCGTCGGTGCCCGCGGGCAGCTGCTGCTGCCGTGGCCCAACCGGATCCGGGACGGCGCCTACGACTTCGACGGGCAGCACCGGCAGGTCCCGCTCACCGAGGCCGCCCGCCACAACGCCATCCACGGCCTGACCCGCTGGTGCAGCTGGCACGCGCTCGAGCGGGACGCAGACCGGGTCGTGCTCGGCTATCGGCTCCCCGGCCAGCCGGGCTACCCGTGGACGCTCGACCTGCGGGCGGACTACCAGCTCTCGGCCGACGGCCTCTCCGTGACGCTGTCTGCCGGCAACCGGTCGACCTCGGCCGCCCCGTTCGCTGCCGGGATGCACCCCTACCTGGCTCCCCGCGGCGGGGTGGACACCGCCCGGCTCACCCTCCCGGCGGCCACCCGGCAGCTCGTCGACGCCCGGCTGCTGCCGACCCGCACCGAGCCCGTTGCCGGCGACTACGACTTCCGCGGGGGCCGCCCCGTCGGCGCGGTGGTGCTCGACGACGCGTTCACCGACCTCGACCGGGACGCCGACGGGACCGCCCGGTGCCGGCTCGACGACCTGGAGCTCTGGCTGGGGCCCGGCTGGCGGTGGGTCCAGGTGTTCACCGCCGACACGCTCGACGGGCGGGACCGGCGCGCGTCGGTGGCGATCGAGCCGATGACCTCGCCACCGGACGCGTTCAACTCCGGCCGCGACCTCGTCGTACTGGCACCCGGGGAGACCTGGACGGGCCGGTTCGGGCTCACCCTGGCGAGGTGAGGAGCCGAAGCCTGGCAGCGCGCGTCAGGCATCAGCTCGCGAGGCGCGGGGCCCTAGGGAGTGGGACTGCTGCGCACGAGGGCCTCCTGTGCCGCGGCCCGCTCGGCCTCGGTGGGTGACCACTGGGCCTCCACCGAGGCAACCGTCAGGATGGGGTACTTCGACGAGTAGGCGTTGACCAACGCCCGCACGACGTGCCTGCGCACCTGCTCTTCACTGCCCATGTCGACCTCTTCTCATCCGTGTCCGGGTCATTGCGCCGGCCGGGCTCCTCGACCCGGTCCCGCCGCCGCGGTCCGGCATCTGGCGATCACCCCTTGTCTGCAGGGCGACCACGATCGGTGTCGCTCAGGCCGGTATGCCACCAGCGCTCAGCGCTCGCTGCGGGCCGGCCCGCGCCACGCGCCGGCGACCAACCGCAAGGATCGCGGCGAGCACGGCCACGACTCCCCACACCAGGAGCAGCAGGAACACGCTCACCACCGGTCCGGTGTGCCCGCCCGAGACCAGCTGGCTCGCCCCGTCGACGAAGCCCGTGAGCGGGAGGATGTGGTTGAGGGTGCGCATCAGCGTCGGCGCGGTCTGCAGCGGTATGACGTTGCCCAGGGCCGCGATCTGCAGGACCAGGAGCAACACCAGGACGGGCACCCCGACACGTCCGAAGACGACTCGTGCCGCGAACGCCATGACGGTGAAGACGAGCCCGGCCAGCACCGTGAGGAGCGCCAGGGGCACCACCGACGCGGGGGTCACCCCCATCGCCAGCATCGCCGCGAACGCCGCGACCGCCTCGACCAGGGCCAGCCCGAGACCTGGCCACAGCTGCGCGAGGACCAGTCGCCGCGACGAGATCGGGAGCCCACCCTGACGACGGGATGACGTGGCGTCCCGGCGCAGCCCGCCGAGCATGGCCGTCAGCCAGAGCACCAGCCCGATCACCAAGGCCAGCAGCCATCCGTTGCCGTTCTTGTCGTTGTGCAAGGAGTGGGACAGCACGACCGGCTGGCTGACCACCGTGGACAGGGCCTTCTGCTGGGAGCTGGAGTACGTGGGGCTCTGCTTCGCGCCCTTGTCCAGCCCGCTGCTGAGCTGCTGGGCCCCGCTGTCCACCTGCCCGGCACTGGAGTTCAGCGACGAGGCACCCCCGGCGACGGAGGTACCGGCAGCGGCGGCCTGCTGGGTACCGGACTCCAGCGACCCGGCGGACTGGTCGAGCGTGCCCGCCCCCGACGCCACCGACATGGCGCCGTTCGACAGCTGGTCCGCCCCCCTGCTCAGGTTCGCGCTGGCGGAGTCGAGCCCGCGAGCGCCGCTGGACAGCTGTGCGTTGCCGTGCGCGAGCGCGGTCGCGCCGGAGGCAAGCCGGCTGGTCGACCGGGCGAGTGAGGCGGCACCACCGCTGAGGGCGACGGCCCCGTCCGCTGCCGTCCGGGCCTGGCCGTACAGGCGGTTCACGGCGGTACAGGGCCTGCCCATCCGGCCCACCCGCTCGCACACCCGGGCAAGGCCGCCCAGCTCTGCGGCCATCAGCCGGTTGAGCCGGGACAGCCGGCGGCTGCCGCCGGCCAGGCTGCCCGCACCGTGGGAGACCTTCCGGGACGCGCTGGCGAGCTCACCGCTGCTGCGGGCCAGCTGCTGGCTGCTCGAGGCCAGCCGCCCGGCCCCGGCGTTCAGCGAGTGGGCGCCGCTGGACACTCCTGTGGCACCGTCACGCACCCCGTCGGCGCCCGAGGCGAGCGAACCCGCACCCGCATGCAGTGAGGCAGCGCCGGAGCTCAGCGGGCCGAGACTGCCGGCGAGGCTGCTGGTGCCGGAGTCGAGCTGCCTGGCGCCCTTCGACATCTGCGAGGTGCCATTGGCCAGGGAGTCCGCGTTCGTGGCCGCCTTCTGGTTCGACGAGGCCATCTGGTTGAAACCGGAGTAGACGTTCTTCAGGTAGCCCTGCGTGGACTGGACACCGAGGTCGTCGGCCGCGGTTGCGGTGACCTGCTGGCTGATGTAGGGCACGGTCACGCTGGCCGCGGCGTTGCTGACCAGCGTGAGGCTGCCCTGCACCGGCTTGTCCGTGCCGGTGGACAGGATGTTCTTGGAGAAGTCCGGGGGGATGGTGAGCACCGCGTAGTACGTACCGTCCTCGAGTCCGCTGTTCGCGTCGGCGGAGTCGGTGAGGGTCCACAGCAGGTTCTGGTCCGGCTTCTTCGGCTCGGTGAGCGACGCGGCCAGTGCTCGGCCCGCCGCCATCGGCTGTGGGCCCGAGATGATCTTGTCGTTGTTGACCACCGCGACCGGGATCTTGTCGATGTTGGCGCTGCGGCCGGACGTGGACCAGACCAGGGCGGCTACCGCCACGAACGGCACCAGGACAAGGACCAGGACGCGGAACCATGTCCTGCCCACCAGTTCGCTCATGACAGCTCCTCCGTCCTGACCGCCCCCCGCGGTGGCACCGCGCCGTCCTGCGGCGACCGTGCTTGCGGGCCGAGCACCACCACGGCCACCCCCTGGCCCCCGAGAACCCTGCCGATCCGCTCGACGCCGTTCGTCTCGTCCTCGGGGTCCGTGACGACCACGACTCGGGCGCCGCCGGCCAGTGCAAGGGCGGCCTCGACCGCGATGGCGTGCGGACACGGGGCCCCGGGGCCGTCAGCCGTGAGGGCGGACAGGGCTTGCAGGGCCTGCGCCGAGAACGCCGTCCGGCCCCGCCTGGAGCTCGCGACCAGCCGGGCCCGTTCGTCCACCGCGCGCAGATGGTCGCCGGCCGCGCCGTCCGGTCCCGTGCCGAGAAGGGTGCTCGTCCGGTGCACCAGGGCCCGCTGTTCGGGCAGCAGGTAGCCGGCCACGATCACCTCGCCGCTTGCCGGCCTGCATCGTCCGACGAGCACCTGGCCCAGGGCGCGCCGTTCGGCCGGGTCAGCGACCTCGAGGTGTACGACGCTCCCCGGCGCGAGCGAGAGCTGCACGGGCTCGGAGTCGGGCGACACCTTGAGGTCGCGGGCGAGCACCGCGGTCTCACCGTGGTGGGACTCCCAGCGCGCGAAGTCCACCTTGCGATGCATCGCGGCACCCTCGACGTCGACCAGCGGGAGCCGGCGGTCCAGCCAGCCGGGCAGCCACCACGCCCACCGGCCCAGCAGGACCAGCACGGCCGGCACCAGGGTCATCCGAACCAGGAAGGCGTCCACGAACACGCCGACAGCGAGCCCGAGCGCGATCGGCTGGATCGTGGTTGAGCCACCCGGGATGAACGCGATGAAGACGCTGGTCATGATCAGTGCGGCGGCGGTGACCACCTTCGCCGAGGCCCTGAAGCCACCGTGCACGGCCTGCCTGGGGTCGCCGGTGTGCACGAACTCCTCGCGCATGGCCGAGACCAGGAACATCTCGTAGTCCATCGCCAGGCCGAACAGGACGCCCATCACGAAGATCGGCAGGAAGCTGACGATGGGGCCGTTGGCCAGCCCGGGCAGCAGCGCGTCGAGCCAGCCCAGCTGGAACACCGTCACCACGGCACCGAGCGCCGTACCGACCGAGAGCAGGTAGCCCAGGGTCGCCTTGATCGGCACCGCGATCGACCGGAACACCAGCATCAGGAGCAGGAGGGACAGGCCGATGACGATCGCACCGAAGGGCAGCAGCGAGGCACCCAGACGCTCGGACACGTCGATGTTGACCGCGGTGGACCCGGCGACGAGCACGTTGCTGACGCCGTACTTCTTCTCCCACCCCGGCGCGTCCGCCCGCAACCTCTTCACGAGTGCGGCGGTGGACGGCGCGGTCTGTCCGGCCTTGGGGATGACCTGGACCAGCCCGGTGTCGGCCCCGGTGTTCGGGGTGTACTGCGGGACGGCCACGACGCCCGGCACCGCCTTGATGGCCCCGGCGAGCTTCTTCACCGTGCCCTGGGGGTCAGAGCTGGTGATGATGTCGGCGGTCACGGCGAGCGGGGCGTTCCAGCCCGGGCCGAACGCCTTGGTGATGTCGTTGTACGTCGTTCGGGCCGCTGTCCCCTGCGGAGCGGTGCTGTTGTCGGGCAGCGCGAGCTCGAGGTGTCGCACCGGGCTCGCCGCCAGCAGCAGGAGCACGGCCACGACGGCGATCGTGAGCAGCGGAACCTTTGTGGCCACGCGCACCCACCGGCCCCCCACACCCAGCCGCTGCACGGGTTCTGCGGACGCCTCGGCGCTGCGCCTGCGACGCCGCCGGCGGGGCTTCGGCCGGAGCCGTTCGCCGAGCAGCAGCGCGATGGCCGGCAGCAGGGTCAGGGCGATGAGGACTGCCATCGTCACCGCGCCAGCCGCGGCCAGTCCCATGACGGTGAGTACCGGGATGCGTGCGACCGCCAGGCCGAGCAGGGCGATCACGACGGTGGTGCCGGCGAAGACCACCGCGCTTCCGGCCGTCGCGAGGGCCCGGCCCATGGCCTCCCGGGGTGTGACGCCGGCCCCCAGCTGGGTGCGATACCGGGAAAGGATGAAGAGCGCATAGTCGATGCCGACGGCGAGTCCGAGCATCTCGGCGAGCGTCGGCGAGGTGCTCGAGATCGTCCCCACCGCCGAGATCGCCACCACCGCACTCAGCGTCACGCCCACGCCGACCAGGGCGGTGATGATCGGCATCCCGGCGGTGATCAGGGAGGCGAACGTGACGCAGAGGATCAGGAAGGAGACCAGCAGGCCGAGTAGCTCCGGCACCTTGCTGGTCTCGCTCTTCGCCTTGTAGGCGGTGCCGCCCACCGATGTCGCCACCGGAGATGCGGCCGATGTCCGAGACGCCGCCAGCACCGCGTCAAGAGTGTGGGTCGAGGGCACCTGCTGGCTGAACTGGATCTGGCCGAGCGTGGACCGACCGTCCTTCGAGACCACCGGGTTCGAGGCCTTGAGCGGGTTGCTCAGGGACACGTGCGGCACCTTGCCGATCGCGGCCGTCACCGTGCCGATCTCGTGTGCGTTGGTCTGGTCGGTGATGTGCCCGGACCTGGCGGTGAGGATGATCTGACCCGACGTACCTGTCTGACCGAACCGGGAGGCAAGCAGGTCCTGACCCGCCTGTGACTGGCTGCCGGGAAGCGTGAAGGTGTCGTCGTAGTGGGTCCCGAGCACACCCGCGAGCCCGATGAGGCCGACGAAGATCAGCGCCCAGACCGCCAGCACCAGCCCACGGTGGCGCGCAATGACCGACCCGAGCCGGTACAGCAGAATCGACATGAACGGGTACCTCCCGTCTCGAGACCCGGTCCCGAGACGTGTGCGCGGACGGGAGGTGCCCGGTGGCCACTGACGCGACCGACGGCGTGGTCAGCCTCGTCCCGGTCGCAGCAGCCCGTGGCCACATGCTGCACATCCTGCACATCCATGACCAACTCCACGTTGATCACTATGGCTTCCAGCCGGCCGGGTCTCCCTAGGGTTGATCCCTAGCCGGATCCACCCTCCTCGCCACCCTGCGGGACGGGCGTGTTCCGCGTGTGCGGACAGGGCCGGTTCAGCGCGCCGCGGGCCTAGGCTCTTCCCCGGTCGTCTTCGAGTACGCCGGCTCCGCGGCAGCCAGGCCCCCCGCAGCCGGTACCTGTCCCACCAGCGCGCGGCGCAGCTGGCGGCGGTTTCGCAGGCCGAGCTTTCGGAAGATGTTGCCGAGGTGGTACTCGACGGCCTTGACACTCAGATACAGCTCGGCGGCCACCTCCCGGTTGGTCATTCCGGTGGACACCAGGGTCGCCACCACCTGCTCCCGGGAGGTGAGCAGGCTCTTGGGCGGGCGTGAGGAGCCCACCGTCGCGACACCGGAGGCGGCCAGCACGTGCTGGCACTCGTTGACCAGCTTGAGGGCGCCCAGCCGCTCGAACACCGAATGCGCAGCCAGCAGCGGCTCCTGGGCACGGCCCCGCCGGCCGGACCACAGCAGGTGCCGGCCGTAGTCCAGGCAGAGCAACCCGTCGGCCAGGCAGGTGGAGTCCTGGCGGACCCCGCGATAGGCATCGAGGAATGCCCGGGTCGCGCGGTCGGGCTCCCCCATCAGCTGCCAGTAGCGACCCTCCAGCCTCTCCGCGACACAGTCGGCCCCCGGCCCCGGTCCGGGCCGCATCTCGTCGAGTATTCGCCGGGCCTCGACCGCGAGTCCGAGGCCGAGGTAGGCCTCGGCGAGCAGCGCGCGCCAACCCGCGACGTCGGGCAGGTCGGCCACCAGGGACCCGGGCGGCTGCTGCAGCGATGCCAGCGCGTTTCGGACGGCCTCCCAGTCCATGACACCCCGGGCATGCTCGGCGGTGGCGAGGGCCGCGTGGGCGTGCGCCGCCGACGTCCTGGCGAGGGGGGCGGTCTCGCGCGCTGCCGCTGCGTCAGCACCCGCGCGCGCATCCTCGCCCCTCGCCGCGTGCAGCCGGGTTGCCACCGACCTGGCGTAGGGAAGGAACCAGGGGCGGCTGAGCTCCTCGCCCACCGAGATCGCCAGCGCCACGTTCGCCGCCGCGTCGTCCCAGCGGCCGTCGTGGAAGTCCACGTCGGCCAGGGACGCGTACACGTGGACGTCGTAGCTGGTCCGGTGTCCCTGCCGCATCCAGTCGACCACCGTCTCCAGGTCGGTGCGCGCCTCCGGCAGCTGGCCTGCCCACCTGCGGACGATGCCACGAACCGCCAGCGCGTCGGTGTCGAACGGACCGGGTTGCCGACCCGTGCACGGGCAGCCGTCGAGGAGCATCGAGGCCGCTGACATCTGACCGGTCTTGGCCTCCTCCCATGCCCGGAGCACCGTGGCGAACGCGACCAGGTCCTCCGAGGCCGATGACTTTTCGACAAGCGAGGCCCACCGCACGGCCGCGGGTGCGTCCGCGGTTGCTGCGGCGACCAGCGCACGTGCCGCCGCGCAGCCCGCGACCAGCCCCTCCTCCCCTGCCGCGATGCCCTGCCCCATCACGGCCGCGAGCTCGCTGTCGGCGCGTTCGAGCTGCCCCTCGGCGATGTCGAGAAGGGCGAGCGCGTAGCGGCGCCTCGGCCGCTCGGGTCCGGCCGTCATCTCCCCGGGGTCCCTGCGTGCCGCGTCGAAGACTCCTGCAAAGACAGCGACCTCCACGGCCTCGCAGCGACACACCTCGGCCCGGTCAGGGTCCGGGTCGAGCGCGGCCGCCTGCCGCAGGTGCCGTACGGCGGGACGGCATGCCCCGGCAGCCCGCTCATCGTGTGCCAGGTCCGCCAGGTCGGTCGCCAGCTCGGCGTCGATGCCTCCGCCGACGGCGGCGACCCGGTGACGGTAGGACTCCGGAGGCCGCAGCAGTGCCGCGGCTGCCAGGTGCAGCCGACGACGGGCCGAGCTGGAGAGGCTCTCGTAGACGGCCGTGGAGACCAGTCGGTGGGGAAAGCCGATCTCCTCGCCGCTGGTCGTTGGCCGCAAGGTCAGCAGACCGATCCCTGCAGCTTCGTCTGCACAAGCCTCCGGTTCGGTGACCCCGGCCACCGCCGCGGCCACCTGGAGCCCGCTTCCCGATCCGAGCGTGGCGGCAGCACTGACCAGCTCGAGAGCGCCGGGCGAGAGCAGGGAGAGCCGAGCGAGCACCGCACCGGTGAGCGCCCGAGGCGCGGGCAGGCTGGCGAGCTCGTCGCACAGGACGCGCTCGGGCAGCTCCCTCAGCAGCGCACACACATACTGCGGGTAGCCCGACGTGTGCTGGTGGAGGTTCTGCTGCGCCGCCGATGACATCTGCACGCCTTCGATCCGGGCCAGGCTGCCGATCTCCTCCGGCCCCAGGCCGCGGGGCCGGACCCAGCGCGCAACGTGGCGATCCATCAGCAGGTGGGACCAGCTCTCGTCGAGCCTGTCCAGGCCGCCCGGACGCGTCGCCACGAGGATGAGGAGCTCGTGCTCCCGCAGCCGTCGCAGACAGAACAGCAGTGCCCGGCTGGAGGGAATGTCGGACCAGTGCAGGTCGTCGAGCACCAGCAGGACGGTTGCCTCGCGCTGGAGCGTGTCGATCCCGCTGAGCAGCTGCGACCCGACCACGAAGTTGTCGGCGGAGTCCCCGGGCGGGTCCACCGGCTCGGGAAGCCCGGCGAGCAGCTGGTTGACCATCCCGAACGGCAGGGTCGACTCCAGCTTGTCGCCGCTGGCCCACAGCACCCGGACCCGGCCGTCGACCTCACGGGCGAAGCGGCGCAGCAGTGCCGTCTTGCCGATGCCGGGGTCGCCCTCCACCACGACGATCTGCGGGTGACCGGCGCGTGCCTCGGACAGCGCCACGTCGAGGTCGGACAGCTCGGCGATCCGGCCTATGAACGCCACGTGCCTGTTTCGGACCATCGCATGCCCGGCCCGAGCACCAAGCCCCTCCCCGCAGCATCATAACCAGGCCCCGGCCCGGTCGGCTCCCCGAAATGCTCCGCTGGCTCGCCGTCTCCCCGCCCGGCGCGACCTGGTCGGGCAGCTTCCGGGTCAGGGCTCCCGGGGCCTTGAGCGCTCGCTGATCAGCGCGCGGATCTGCCGCACCGCCGTCTCGGCGCGAGGACCGTCGGCGCCCTGGATCGCGACCACCGAGATCGAGGTGCCGTCGGAGAGGTCCATCCCCGCCCACGGGGCGCTCCGGCCCAGCGAGATGCCCAGCACCTGGGCCCACTCGAAGTCGCGGCGACGGTAGCCGTTGACCACGGTGAGGCCCCGCTCGGTGGCGGTGACCCGGTTGCGCATCACGGCGAACCAGCAGCCGATCGCGAGCAGCGCGATGAAGACCAGGGTGGCCTGCTCGAAACCGGTGAACTTGGACCGCTCGTGCGCGTCCAGGCCCAGGTACGCCGCCACCACCACCGCGACCAGCATCGCCCCGAGCACCGCCCCGGCCATGCGCACCCCGAACGGACGCCAGGTGTGTGGCAGCGGTGGCGTGACCGTCTCGCCCGAGGCGCTGTCCCGGGCCGGGCGCGCCCGGTCGTTCACAGCCGGCACGCGTGGATGTCGGTGACGAGGATGGCGCGTGCGCCGATCCCGTACAGGTCGTCCATCAGCTTCTGGGCGCCGTCGCGGGGCACCATCGAGCGCACCGCGACCCACCCCTCCCGATGAAGGGGCGAGACGGT
Source organism: Marmoricola sp. (assembly GCA_050699415.1). Classification (GTDB taxonomy): domain Bacteria; phylum Actinomycetota; class Actinomycetes; order Propionibacteriales; family Nocardioidaceae; genus Marmoricola. The sequence goes on along the minus strand of JBOHDO010000136.1, from coordinate 5,704 downwards.
CGGGCTCTCCAGGCCGGGCGTGAGGGCGACCGCCTCCTCCACCCGGTCGGAGGGCATGTCGTAGTCCATCATCACGTAGGCGCGGGCCACCATGACGCCGTCGAGCCGCCGCTTGAAGATCTCGAACCCGGGCGGCTCCGGAGCTTCGGCCCGGGTGATCAGCACCGCCTCGGACTCCAGGATCACCTCACCCACGATCTCCAGCCCGGCCGCGCGCAGCGTGCTCCCGGTCTGCACGACATCCGCGATCACGTCGGCCACACCGAGCTGCACCGAGGTCTCCACGGCACCGTCGAGGCGCACCACCTCGGCGCCGGAGATCCCGCGCTGCTCCAGGAAGTCGCGCACCACGCCGACGTACGAGGTGGCGATCCGCTTGCCCTCGAGGTCGCCCATGTCGTTGACCGATCCCGGAGGGGCCGCGAACCGGAACCGCGAACCGCCGAAGCCGAGCGGCAGCGCCTCCTCGGCCTTCGCCCCCGAGTCGCGCAGCAGGTCGCGGCCGGTGATGCCGACGTCGAGCGTGCCCTCACCGACGTACACCGCGATGTCGCGCGGACGCAGGTAGAAGAACTCCACCCCGCCGTCGGCGTCGAGCAGGGTGAGGTCCCGGTCGCTGCCGCGCTGCCGGTAGCCGGCCTCGCCGAGCATCCCGGCGGCCGCGGCGGCCAGCGACCCCTTGTTGGGGACCGCGATGCGCAGTAGCTGCTCGTTGGCGGGGTCGTTCATGGCTCTCACAGGTGGGCGTAGACGTCATCGAGGGACAGGTCGGTGGCGAGCATCAGCACCTGGGCGTGGTAGAGCAGCTGGCTGATCTCCTGCGCCGCTCGCTCGCTGCCCTCGTGCTCGGCCGCCATCCAGGCCTCCGCCGCCTCCTCGACCAGCTTCTTGCCGATCGTGTGTACGCCGGCGTCGAGCGCAGCGACCGTGCCGGAGCCGTCCGGACGCGCCACCGCCTTCTCGGACAGCTCGGCCCACAGGCCCTCGAACGTCTTCACCCGTCTCAGCCTAAGGGATCTGGGCGCCGGATCCGCCGCAAGGTCACCGCGGTGGACAGTGCGGCCGCGGTCGCCTCGTAGCCCTTGTCCTCGCCGGAGTCCGGCAGCCCCGCGCGCTCGAGCGCCTGCTCCTCGGTGTCGCAGGTGAGCAGGCCGAAGCCGATCGGGGTGCCGGTGTCCAGCGCCACCCGGCTCAGCCCCTCGGTGGCCGCGGTGCACACGTACTCGAAGTGCGGCGTGCCCCCGCGGATCACCACGCCGAGCGCGACGACGGCGTCGCAGCCAGTCTCGGCGAGGGCCCGGGCGACGACCGGCAGCTCGAAGGACCCGGGCACCCGGACGAGCTCGGGCGCCTCGACGCGGTGGTCGCGCAGGGCCCGCTCGGCCCCGGCCTGCAGGCCGGCCATCACCTCGGCGTGCCAGCTCGCCGCGACCACGCCCACGCGCAGCTCGTGGCAGTCGGTCGGCGCGCTGGCCGGTGCGCCCTGCTTCATCCGGGTGCTCCTTCCGGTTCCCGGGGGGTCAGGCCGGGCAGGTCGTGGCCCATCCGGTCGCGCTTGGTCAGCAGGTAGGCGAGGTTGTGGTCGTTCGGGCGTGGGGTGAGCGGGACGCGCTCGGCCACGGTGATGCCGTACGACTCCAGGCTCGCGGTCTTGTCGGGGTTGTTGGTCATCAGCCGCACCTCACCGACGCCGAGGTCCTTGAGGATCTGGGTCGCGGCGCCGTAGTGACGGGCGTCCGCGGGCAGGCCCAGGTCGAGGTTGGCGTCGACGGTGTCACGTCCCCCGTCCTGCAGCTCGTAGGCCTGCAGCTTGGCCAGCAGCCCGATGCCACGGCCCTCGTGGCCGCGCAGGTAGACCACCACCCCCCGGCCCTCGGCGGCGATCTTCTCCATCGCCTCCTCCAGCTGGGCTCCGCAGTCGCAGCGGGCGGACCCGAAGACGTCGCCGGTGAGGCACTCGCTGTGCACCCGGGTGAGCACGGGCTCGCCGGCCCCGGCCGGGTCGCCGTACACCAGGGCCACGTGCTCGCTGTGGTCGACGGTGATGCGGTAGCCGAACGCGGTGAAGGAGCCGAACCGGGTCGGCAGCCGGGTCTCGGCGACACGCTCCACGTGCTGCTCGGTACGCCGCCGGTAGTGCACCATCTGCTCGATGGAGATCAGCTTCATGTCGTGCTCGTCGGCGAAGTCACGCAGCTGCTGGCCGCGCTTCATGGTGCCGTCGTCGTTGACCAGCTCGACCAGCACGCCGGCCGGCGTCAGGCCCGCCATCCGGGCCAGGTCGACCGCCGCCTCGGTGTGGCCCCGCCGGACCAGCACGCCGCCCTCGCGGTAGCGCAGCGGGAACACGTGTCCGGGCCGGGTGATCTCCCACGGCTCGGTGGCCGAGTCCGCGAGCACCTTCGCGGTGTGGGAACGGTCGGCGGCGGAGATGCCGGTGGTGACCCCGTCGCGCGCGTCGACCGAGATCGTGTACGCCGTACGCATCCGCTCCTTGTTGTGCGGCGTCATCAGCGGGATCTCCAGCCGGTCCAGCATCTCGCCCGGCATCGGCGCGCAGATCACGCCGCTGGAGTACCGGATCGTGAACGCCATCAGCTCCGGTGTGGCCCGGCTCGCGGCGAAGATGATGTCGCCCTCGTTCTCCCGGTCCTCGTCGTCGACCACCACGACCGCCTTCCCGGCGGCGATGTCGGCGACGGCGTCCTCGACGGCGTCGAGCCGGATCGTGTCCTGCCAGCTCATCGGGGTCCCCGCGGAAAGGCAAGCGGAGCGCTAGCGAAGCGCGTTTTCGTGGGGTGGTTCATCGCTGATCCTCCCGTTCCTCGAGCATCCGCTCGACGTACTTGGCAACCACGTCGACCTCGAGGTTCACCCGGTCGCCGGGCTGCTTGTGGCCCAGGGTGGTGCGCGCCAGCGTCTCGGGGACCAGGCTCACGGTGAACCAGTCCCCGTCCACCTCCACGACGGTCAGCGAGATGCCGTCGACGGTGATCGACCCCTTGGGGACCACGTAGCGGGCCAAGTCGGAAGGCAGACCGACCTCGACCACCTCCCAGTGCTCGCTGGGGGTACGCCGCCGCAGCGGTGCGGTGGCGTCCACGTGGCCCTGCACCAGGTGGCCGCCCAGACGGGTGGACGGGGTGACCGCCCGCTCGAGGTTGACCCGGTCGCCGGTGGCCACTCCGGACAGCGAGGTCTTCGCCAGGGTCTCGGCCATGACATCGGCGACGAAGGTCTCCCCGTCCCGGGCCGACACGGTCAGGCAGCAGCCGTCGACCGCGATCGAGGCCCCCAGCGTGGCGTCGGTGGTGACCAGCGGTCCCCGCACGGTCAGCCGGACGGCATCACCCAGCGGCTCGACCGCATCGACCGTGCCGAGCTCCTCCACGATTCCGGTGAACATCTCAGTGACTCCTCGCACTCGTCATGGTGAGGCGGACGTTGGTCTCCGTGCCCTCCCCGAGCGTGGTCACGTCGGTGACCTGCAGGTGGAGCGCGTCGGCGATGGTCGTGATGCCCAGGTCACCGACCGCACCGCGACCGGCGCCGAGCAGCATCGGGGCGATGTAGCAGACCACCTCGTCGACCATGTCGGCCCGCAGGAACGCCGCGGCCAGTGTCGGCCCGCCCTCGAGGAACACGTGCCGTCGACCACGGGCGAACAGCGTGGCCAGCGCCTCGGCGGGTGAGCGGGTGCGGAGCACAACCGACTCGGCCGCGTCGTCGAGCACGCGACGGTCCGGCGGCAGGTCACGCACTCCCATGACCGCGCGCAACGGCTGGTGCGGCAGCGGGCGGTCGGCCTCGTCGCGCACGGTGAGCCGAGGGTCGTCGACCACGACCGTGCTGCTGCCCACCAGCATGGTGTCGCTCTCGGCGCGCAGCCGGTGGGTGTCCAGCCGCGCCGGCCGCGAGCTCACCCAGCGGCTGCCGCCGTCCGCGGCGGCGGAGCGCCCGTCCAGGGTGACGGCGAACTTCCAGGTCACCATGGGGCGGTCGTGCGCAAGCCCGAACTCCCAGGCCCGGTTCAGCCGGGCGGCCTGCTCGCCCAGCAGCCCGGCGGACACGTCGACCCCGGACCCGAGCAGGTGGGCTGCGCCACCGCGCGCGACCGGGTTCGGGTCGGTCCGGGCATAGACCACGCGTGCGACCCCGGCCTCGGCCAGGGCCTCGCTGCACGGGCCGGTGCGGCCGGTGTGGTGGCACGGCTCGAGGGTGACCACCGCCGTCGTTCCCCGGGCGGCGGCGCCCGCCGCGGCGAGCGCGATCGCCTCGGCGTGCGGGGTGCCCGCCCCCCTGTGGAGGCCCTCGGCGACGGTGTCACCGCCCGCCGAGAGCAGCACGCAGCCGACGCGCGGGTTGGGCCCGAGCGGCACACCCGGGGTCGCCGCCAGCGCGAGCGCGCGGCGCATGGCGCGCTGCTCGGCGGCGCTGAACTCCGGCTGGCTGCTCATCTGCCCCTCTGTTCGGATCCCGTCTGGGCGGCGCGCGGGACCCGGGGCGACGGCGCCGCGACCCACGGGAGGCCGGCCGGCGCAGCGTGCTGCTTTCCATCCGGACTTTGACCGTCGGTCCAGGAGTCCCACCTGGTCAACCGGCCGCTGGCTGCGACCGGGTCGCGGACTTCTGAGCGAAGAGGTTTCTGCTCAGTCACCGCCGGTGCGGAGTTCCACCGCCCCCAGAGCACGCGAGCCTGTCTGCTCGTCACCACCAAGGGTGCCACACTCCCGGCGGCCTGCGGCTGTGACCCCGCTCACCGAGCGGGGCCGCGGGCGTCCTCCGCAGCGCTCCGCAGCTGCTTCACCACGGCGTCGGGGTCCTCGGCGGAGTAGACCGCCGACCCGGCCACGAACGTGTCTGCCCCCGCCTCGGCACAGCGCTCGATCGTCTCCGGCGAGACGCCGCCGTCGACCTGGAGCCGCAGCTCGAGCCCGTGCTTGTCGATCAGCTCCCGCGTGCGGCGGATCTTCGGCAGGCACAGGTCGAGGAACTCCTGCCCCCCGAAGCCCGGCTCCACGGTCATCAGCAGCACCATGTCGAACTCGCCGAGCAGGTCCTCGTAGGGCTCGACCGGCGTGGCCGGACGCAGCGCCATCGCGGCCCGGGCATGCATCGCGCGGATCTCGCGGGCCAGCCGCACCGGCGCTCGAGCCGCCTCGACGTGGAAGGTCACGCTGGCCGCCCCTGCCTCGACGTACGACGGGGCCCACCGGTCGGGATCCTCGATCATGAGGTGGGCGTCGAGCGGCAGCTCGGTGTGCTCCCGCAGTGCCTCGAACATCGCTGCCCCGAGCGTCAGGTTCGGCACGAAGTGGTTGTCCATCACGTCCACGTGCACCCAGTCGGCGCTGGGGATGCGGCCGACCTCGTCGGCCAGCCGGGACAGGTCGGCGTTGAGGATGCTCGGCGTGATCTGGACTCCCATGGTGGGACCGATCCTAGGCGACCCTTGTGCCGGGCTCAGGCGTCAGTACGGGTTACCACTCACCAGTCGATGCCCTCCGGTCGACCGACCGGACCAGGAATTCGGGGGAAATCATGATGCGAAGTCTCGGAACTGCCGTCCTGGCCCTGCTGCTGGCCGCGTCCGTGCTCCTGGTCGGCGGCCCGGCCCTGAGCCCGGCACCGGGGCCGAACCCAGGGACTCATCCTCGACGCAGCAGCGCGGCGAACATCGCGTCGGTGCCGTGCAGGTGTGGCC
>JBOHDO010000135.1:0-66721 GCA_050699415.1 Marmoricola sp. | reverse complement strand
GCCCATCGCGAACCAGAATCCGACGGACTTCGGCCGGCCGCCATCGCTCATCAGCTTGCGGGTGGTGTTGTCGATCGCGGCGATGTGGTCGGCGTCGAAGGCGTGCCGCATGCCGAGGGTGTAGGCGGTCAGGCCCAACCCGATCCCGAACACCTTGCCGCCGACCTGGTAGCCCTCGGGCAGCACGAACAGCACCAGCGTCCCCCAGCCGAGCACGTGCAGCAGGGTGACGAAGCCGTACATGCCGGCACAGGCCCGCCAGGGCCAGCGCTGCCGCCGCTCGGGCCGGGTGCGCTCGGGTGCCGCCAGGGTCGCCGTCAACCGCTACACCACCTTCGAGCCCGACTCGGCTTGTTGCGAACGCTTTGCAACAACCCTAGTGGTGCAGCCGACTGCGGGCCACCCCCCCGGGGTGCGGCGCCTCAGCCGCCCCAGCCCATCGGGAACACCTCGAACGGGGTCGCCATCGTCACCCCGAGCCGCTGGCCGTTGGCCCGTGAGATCCCCTCGAGGAACTCCCCGGGGTCGAAGTGCTCCCAGCCGAGCCCGTCGATGTAGGCCTTGTGGGCCCGCAGCGAGGCCACGCCGGCGTCGAAGGTGTCGGTGGTGTCGGCGGCGTGCGTCGACTCGGGGGAGCCGGCCGCCCACACCGCGCGTACGCCGGGCCAGGGCTCCAGGCCGGACTCGACCTGCTCGTGGAAGACCCACCGGTTGGCCGCGTCGCGGACCGCGTCCAGCACCGCGCGACCGACCGCGATGTGGTCGGCCTGGTTGAGGTTCGTGCCGCCGAAGGTGTCCCGGAAGTTCCCGGTGATCACGATCTCCGGGCGGTGCCGGCGGATCTCGTCGGCGAGGATCCGTCGCAGCGCGACGCCGTACTCCAAGACGCCGTCGGGCTGGTGCAGGAAGTCGACTTCGTCGACTCCCACCACCCGGGCGGACTCGACCTGCTCGGCCTCGCGGACCTCGCGGCACTCGTCGGGGTGCAGCCCGTCGATGCCGGCCTCGCCGCTGGTCACCATGCAGTAGACGACCCGCTTGCCCTGCCCGGTCCAGCGGGCCACGGCCGCCGCGGTGCCGAACTCCATGTCGTCGGGGTGGGCGACGATGCACAGCGCCGACTCCCAGTCCTCGGCGATGGGCTCGAGAGGGGCGGGTTCCTCGGGTTGCCGGGTCATGGGGTCAGCATGGCACCCCGGCCGCTCGGCGTGGAGGTTTCAGGCCCGCGACGGAGCACTGGGCCGGTGTGGTGGCCCGGCTCGCGCGCGGGGCAACCGTGATCCCGGCGAGCCCGGTTCCCTTCGGCGTACGGGCGCGACCGTGCGCGGCACTAGGCTGTCCGGCGCACCGGGGCGGTAGCTCAGCCGGTCAGAGCAGAGGACTCATAATCCTTCGGTCGCGGGTTCAAGCCCCGCCCGCCCCACCAAACCAAACCGCAGGTCAGACGCCATGTGCGCCGGCTCGGGATCGGCGACTCGCGCATAGCCGCGCCACAGCAGGTCTGAGCGGTCGTGCCAGGGGGCGCCGGCCGACACCTCCCAGCGGGCCAGGTCAAAGGCCGGTGGCGCAGGGCCGGCGAACTCCCAGTCGATGACGCCGACGATCGCGCCGGCCTCGATCAAGAGGTTCTTGGGCAGAAGGTCGCCCTGAGCGAGTGGGAGCGGTGGCGTCGGACGGGTCGTCACCTCCTCGCGCAGGAAGCCGGCACCGTGCTCGACGACCGTGGCCACCGCCGCACCGAGCGTCTTGCCGACGATGCGCACGACCCGGGCCACGTCGGCGTCCTCGGGCAGCCGTAGCTGGTGCCGGATGCCGCGGTCCGGGACGGCGCTGTGAATCCGTGCCGCCAGCTCGCCGCCGTCGATGACAAACCGCTCCAGATCCGAGGGCGACAGCTCGCCGACGAGTTCGTCAAGTGAACGGCCCGGCAGGAGCCGCTGGATCGAGAACGACAGCAACCTCGTTCATCCCGCCACCAGTCAACGGAACGAGCCGCTCGACGTCCCGACCGCACACCGACCGCACCACGGAGTCGATGATCCAGCGAGGGGTTGCCGTCATGACCCCATCGTCGCTCAACGATCCTCCAGCGGTCGTCAGTGCCGATCGGCGCGAATGACCGGCTTGATGTCGACAATGGGCGTGCCGTTGATCGCTTCCAGGGGCTGCACGCGCAGCCTGTCGTCCTCGACAGCGACGACGGAGACTCGGTGCAGCCCGATCGGATTCGGTCGGGCTGGGGAGCGGGTGCTGAACACACCCCGCTCAGGACCGGTCGGGTCGTCACCAGGCACGGTGGTCAACTCTTCACGTATGGAACGGTGCAACCAGGTCAGGACCAGGATGTCATCGCCGACCCGGAGGTCCCGGGCGCCTTCACGAACATCGGGATGCAGCACCAGCCAGGCGTCTGGGCCGCCCTGGTGACCTTGGTTCGGTGCTGCGGCGAGCTCGACCAGTGAGGACTCGATCCAGCCGATGGGTCGCACTTGGTACACCACTGGTGGCCCCCTGGTCCTCGGCTCACCCCATGATGTCGCAGCCAGCGCAATGCCGCGAGCATGACTCCGGGTCTCGCTGTGCTGCCACGGCGAGCGGACATGCCCGATGAGGATCGGTTAGCGGCGGTGGTTCCGTCGACGCGCTTGTTGCAAGGCCGGCTTTGCAAGGCCCGACGCGAGCTTGACTTCGCTGCGCCGGACTGGCGCTGCGTCTACCAGCGCTTCGGCCCGGCGACCGATGCCGGTGATCCGCGTCGGGCTGGGGCCGCCGTGCCCGTGGTGTGTCCTCCCGCGCCGGCGGGAGCAGAATGGGGGTATGAAGATTGGCATCATCGGAGCGGGCAACATTGGTGGCACGCTGACGCGCCGGCTCACCCAGCTCGGGCACGAGGTTGAGGTTGCGAACTCCCGCAGCCCGGAGACGCTGCAGGACCTGGCCGGCGAGACCGGCGCTACCGCTGTCGCCGCGCAGCAGGCGGCCAAGGGCAAGCAGCTCGTCGTCCTCACCATCCCCGAGGCGCAGGTTCTTGAACTGCCCAACGGCCTGTTCGCCGGGCCTCATGACGACACCGTGGTGGTGGACACCGGCAACTACTATCCGCGCCAGCGCGACGGCCGGATCGCAGCTATCGAGGCAGGTGTGCCCGAAAGCCGGTGGGTGGAGCAGCAGCTCGATCACCCGGTCGTCAAGGCGTTCAACAACATCTACGCCGACCACCTGCTCAGCAACGGCAAGCCCGCCGGCACACCGGGCCGCATCGCGCTGCCAGTGTCGGGCGATGACCCCGCCGCGAAACAGGTCGTGGTCGACCTGGTCGACGAGCTCGGCTTCGATCCCGTGGATGCCGGGGACCTGGAGGAGTCGTGGCACCAGCAACCAGGCAGCCCCGTCTACACCACCGACCGCGACAAGGAGGGCGTCACCCGCGGCCTGGCCGACGCGAGTCCGAACCGCGCGCCCGAGTGGAGCGCCACGGACCAGAGCCCGGGCACGTTCACCGATCCTCGCTGAACTGGCGTGTGTGGGTCGATCACTATTCCGCTGGCCAACTGTGGCGCTTGCGGAGTCGACAAGACGATCGACACACGGGTGGACATCCACGCTCCAACGCAGCGTCCCGCCGCAGCGCATACAGGTCGCAGAAACCCGATAGCCGATCGCGTGCGGGGGCCGGGCGGGACGTTCTCGTGGCGACACGCGGGGGCTTCGTTCACCTCCGCGCCGTCTTGCGGCCGTCCCTGCAGGATGGGTGCCGCCAGTTCGCCTCGGCGCGCGCCGCAACGGACCGGCCGAACCGGGCCGGGTCCCCTACCCGTAGCATTGACTATTGTTATATTCCGTTGATCGATATAATACTGCAGCATGAGTAGGCGGGCCGTTCACGAGACGACGTTTCTCATCCTCACCGCGCTCGCGGCTGGCAGCCAGCATGGTTACGGGATCATCACCGACGTCGAGCAAATCTCCCACCGTCGCGTCAGGCTCGGTGCCGGCACGCTGTACACGGCGCTCGAACGCTTGTCCGGGGAGGGGCTGATCGAGGTCGACTGCGAGGAGATCGTCGACAGCCGCCTGCGACGCTACTACCGGCTGACCCCAGCCGGCGGCGAGCGGCTCGCCGAGGAAGCTGCGCGCCTGCGCGCGAACGCCGACGCTGCGATGTCGAGGCTGCGGATCAACCCTCATGGTGGGGTGGCAACGACATGACTGCATCCGGGACGCTCGAGCGCCGCTATCGGCGCCTGCTGGCCCTGTACTCGAGGGACTTCCGGCGCGAACGAGAGGACGAGATGCTGACGGTGCTCATGGCCGGCGCACGCGACGGCCAGCGCTGGCCGCGCCCCGCGGAGGTCGTGAACTTGCTGTACCACGCGGCGCCGAGCCGCCTGCGGCAGGGCCCTCCACCGGGCAGCTTCGCTCGTCGGCACCCCCGTGGGGTGATCACCACCAGGATCCTCGTCGGGATCTGGCTGATGATCCTCACCGCCCTTCTGTGCCGATACTCGCTGTGGGCACTGTTCATGCTGGTGTTCGTAGCGCTGCACGCCTACCTTGCTGCCCGAACCGCCGCCTTCATGAACGACGAGGGAGGCGGCGAGCCTCCGTCCGCCATCTCGGCGGGCCATTGATCAGCCGGCGGCGGAGGGCACGCGGCCGAGCCCGTTGGCGCCGCAGCCCGTGACCGCGACCGTATGAACGCCTCGCACGTATTCGTGCGTGTCCGTTTCTAGTATGTCGGCTGACCGCTGAGCGCGGTGCGTTTGCTGGTCAGTCAGAGCTGGTGGTCGCGACTGGCCTGCTGCGCGGTGGGCACCTGCACGCGGAAGCCCAGCTCGGTGGCCAGCGACGTGTCGACCTGGCCTTGCCACGGGTTCTCGAGAGGTTCCGACGACGGCTCATAGGTCAGGCTGGCCAGGCGCGCCATCTCGTAGACCGAGAGCGGAGCGTCGTCTGCCAGGTTGACGATCCTGCCGTCCATAGCCCCTTCCAGGGCGAGCTGAACCCCAGCGGCCAGGTCATCGTGGTGGAGCACGCTAAACCGCTGCGCCGGGTGTCGCCCCATCTGCGCCAGCAGTGGTGGTGTCGCCTCGAGGTGGCCGTCGCCGTCGCCGTAGACGAACGGGAATCGCAACACCGCCCAGGTCAGGCCACTGGTCTGCAACTCCGCCTCGGCTGCCAACTTGCTGGCCGGGTACGCGTGCTCCGTCGAAGTCCGGTCACCCTCTCGCGCCGGACGGTCAAGATCCGCGGCGTAGACGTTGCTGGTGCTGGCCAAGACGAACCGTGGTTTCGACGCCACCTGCTGCACCGCGGCGATCAACCGCTTCGTGCCTTCCAGGTTGACCCGCCAGATCGCCTGCTCGTCAGACGTACGAAACACCGCGGCCAGGTGCACCACGGCTGTCACGCCCTGCGCGGCGCGTCTCAGCGAAGCGGCATCGTCCAGATCGCCCTCGATCCGCTCCACGCCGTCGGGCAGCTTCCGACCGGGGCGCACCAGCGCTCGGCACTCAACTCCTGCCCGCGTCAGCCGCCGCAGCAGCCGCGGCCCTACCAGCCCGGTCGCACCGGTCACCAGCACCGTCATTCCTTGTCTCCTTCTCGGCGCGTGTCTTCGAGGCGCGCGGCTGCTGCCTGCAGCACGCGCGCCGTCGCTGTGAGTTCCTCGGTAGGGCAGCCGGCGAAGGCGACCTCGTACAGCTGCTCCATCGGATTCGGCATCGCTGCATGCAACGCCTGGCCGGCTTCGGTCAGGTGCAGCACTTTCTGCCGCTGGTCCGCGGGATCGATGCGCTGTTCCACCATGCCCTTGCGCACCAGCGTCAGCACGATCTCGCTCACCGTCGCCCGCTCCACGTGCATGGCGACCGCGAGATCACGCTGCCGCAGCTGTCCCTCGAGCGCGAGCTGCGCGACGACCCACCACTGTGTGCCGCCCAACCCGTACGGCCTCAGGATCGCTTCCATCGCCGCTCGACTGGCAGCAACGAACTGTTTCGCTGCCATCCCCGCTGCGTCGCGCGCATCCCACTCCTGTCTGTCTGGCACCAGACAAACATATCAGGTACCTGACGATTGGTATACATCGTTCGGTCGAGGTCCGGGAATGGAGTCAGAACGAGATCGACTGTGGCTCTGGAGAAGGACTACATGACACCTCGATCGGACCTGCGGCGATGACGCGCCCATGCCGCTCTAAGGGCGGCGTCGTGCCCGGTCGGCGAGACCAACTGGGAGGCAGCTCCTCGGCATCAGCCGGGTTGATCGCCCTCGGGAAGCCGCTCTGCGAGCCGCTGCAGTCCGCCGCTGATCATGCGGTGACTTTGTCATGGAGCGAGTACGACAACCATGGGTTGTCGCGTCAACCAAGGTTGTCGTCGATCCAGCAGAGCCCCTTCAAACGTCCGACCTCAGTCGGCCAGCCGCCCGTGGCCAGGTATCGAGCGTGGCGAACACGCAGCATCGCCGACCGGCGCTCTCGGCGGCGACCAAGCCAGCCCGGTGGGCCACCCCCGTGGCGCTTGGTGTGGTGGTGGCCACCGTGACGGTGGACGGGTATACCCCGTCGCGCTGGAGTGTCTCACCGCCAGGACCGACAATGGGGATGTGACAGAGCAGCCCTTCGACGATGGGGGCCGGCGGCGCCGACGCAACGGTGTCATCTTCAACATCGTCGTGACCGTCATCGACGTGGTGGTGGCCATCGTCGCCTTCGACTTGGCCAGGCGGACGGGCGCCAGTGAGGCGGTGGCCTACTTCATCGGCTGCATCGGTCCCCTGTTGGGCAGCCTCGTCGTGTGGCTACGGGCCCGTGAGCTCAGTGGCGCCTCGATGGCGGTCCTTGCCTTCACGGTGCTGTCGGCGGTGGCCGTGGTCGTGGGCAGCCGGACCCCCGCAATGTTGTTGTACAAGGACGCGGTGGTGACCGGGCTGGTGGGACTGATCTTCGCGGGTTCGATGCTGTTCCCCCGGCCGCTGGCGTTCTACTTCGGTCAACGCTACGGAACCGACGGCACCCACCAGGGGATGGAACGCTTCGACCAGTTGTGGCAGTATCCACTGTTCCGCCGGGCCCAGTACGCCTGTACCGCGGTGTGGGCGATCATCTTCCTGGCCGAGGCGATCGGCAAGGCCTACCTGATCCACTCCCTGGGGTTCGACACCGCCTACACCTGGACCCAGATCCTGCCGTTCATCGCCACCGCCGTGGCACTCTTGCTGACCTTCGTCATGGTCAAGCACTACCGCACGGCCGGCAACCGGATCATGGCCGAACATCAGCACGCCAACACACCACCGCCATCCACACCATGAAGACCGCTCGTCCACACCATGAAAGACCGCTCGTCCGCATCGGGCCACTCGCGGACCCGCCGGCGAAGCTTCTCCGGGTGGTATCTGGTTTGGTGCGAGACTCTGGCCATGGCGAACCTCAGGGATCTGGCGACCGCCGAACGTCGCGACCTGGCCGACTACCTCGACACCCTCACCGGGGATCAGTGGGGGCAGCCCTCGCTGTGTCCCGGTTGGTCGGTGCGCGACGTGGTGGGACACGTGCCCAGCTACGACGAGCTCAGCTGGCCTGCGGTGCTGGCGCTGTTCGCCCGGTCGAGGTTCTCGCTGGCCCGCTGTAACCAGGTCGGCGTCGAGCAGAGCCGCCGGCTCAGCGCCGAGCAGCTGGTGGTGAGGCTGCGCACCCATGCAGTCCCCCGCGGCATCACCGCGATGTTCGGCAGTGGCATCGCGCTCACCGACGGGATCATCCATCATCAGGACATCCGCCGGGCGCTCGGTCACCCACGGACGGTGCCCGAGGAGCGACTGGTCGCGGCGTTGAGGTTCACGCCCCGCGCGCGGGCGCTGCCGGCGCCGGCAAATCTTCGCGGCCTCCGAGTGGTCGCGACCGACGTCGACTGGACCCACGGAACAGGGCCTGAGGTGCATGGCCCCGGGGAGGCGCTCCTCGTTGCTCTCGCGGGGCGACGGCAGGGACTGGCGGATCTCAGCGGCCCTGGTCTGGCCACACTGGCACAGCGGATAGCTGGTGCCGACGGCGGCGTGTCGCACTAGGAACCTCCGCGGACGCCGGCCCCCTGGTCCTGGTCCCGAACACCGGGTGCTCGACTTCGGGTTCGGTGTCTCGTCGGCCGCCACCAGCCACCTGTCCACGGCGGCGGCCAGGCATTCAGCCCGACGGGCACCGAGAGTTGCCCGTGACGGCGCGCTTCAGCGAGCCGATTCTCGTCCCAGTACGGAATGCCGCTGGCCGGATCGAGCCGGATCGTGAGCACGCGTTCGGTCCCAGTACGCAGCACATCAACGAGGTGCCAGACATCCATCGAGGATGACCATCTCGACCCGTGCTGTTCTGTGGGGTCCGCCAAGGAGTGGATCGCAGTGGCAACACCGCCGGGGGCACGCCGGACGATTGCGACGCAGTCGTCTCGGCCGACAGACCAGTCGAAGCCGCATTCCGAGCAGACGTCCTCGATGGGCTCCAACGCACTCGGGCAACCGGATCTGCGCCGGTAGCCGATCGCTGTTCGGGCACTTGCAGCTCGGGTCAGCCCTCGTACTCGAGCTCGTAGCGGTGGATGCCGTCGTCATCGATGGTGAGCTGCAACGTGCCGACGATCCCTTCGAGCGCATCTCGGCCTGAGCCCGGGATCACGTCGTAGTGCAGGGCCTGTGAGCCACCGTGCATGGACCCCGACTGCTGGAAGGCGAATCCGCCATCCCGGTCGCCAAGACGGCCGTCGACCCTCTCGATCGCGACGTAGCCGGCTTCACCGGCCTGCGGGTCTCCGCACGAGAGCAGCACACCCGATCCCGAGCCCTGCAGATCGCCACGCCAGGTCTTGGTGAAGTCGAGGCGACCGACGGCGCCATCGATCTCCGCCGCGCTCGGAGTCATCGTGATCTCGAAGGTGCCTCGTGCGGTGCTCGCCACGGCCGCAACGCTACCGCGAGAGAGAAGCACCACTGCTGCAGCGTGTCTGGGAGTTGCGCGACAACCTCACCGCATACGACGCCGCGTACGTGGCGCTGGCCGAACGTCTCGACAGCCCGCTGATCACTTGCGATGCCACGCTTGCAAGGGCCAACGGTCCCCGGTCCGTCGTCGACCTGATCATTCGAGCGCCGCTGAGGGAATCGCTCTGCGGGAATGTGTTTGCCGTCGTCTGCGGCCACGTGGTTCGCTTCGCGCCGATGACACCTGAACTTAGCGACCAGCACCTGCTTGAGCAGTTTCATCGCCAGATCCGGCTCCGGGGCCGGGCGGACGAGCCGACCGAGGGAGTCGTGCAGGACACCGACGGCCTCGTCGTACGCCGGTACCCGGAGCAGCCCGGCACGTCGTACTGCATGGTCGAGTGCCCCCGCGGCCTCGGCGACGACCCCGACCACGCGATCGCCCGCCAGGTGGACTTCTTCGCCGGGCGGCACGAGAGGGTGGAGTGGAAGACCTACTCATACGACGAGCCCATGGACCTCACCGACCGGCTGACGAAGGCGAGCTTCGTGGCCGAGAGCCCCGAGACGCTGTTGCTCGGCGAAGTCGGCGGGCTCGTTCACGACGTCGATCTGTCACCGGGAGTGCAGGCCCGGGCGGTAACCAGCGATGCCGACCTGGCCCGAGTCGACGAGCTGATGGTGGCGGTCTGGGGGCAGAACTGCGGCGAGGGGTCGCTGACGCGGGAGATGCGGGCGAATCCCGACGCTCTGGACGTGGTCGTCGTCGAAGAGTCGGCGGAGGGGCCGGTGCTCTGTGCCAGCTGGCTGCGGTACTCGATCGGCACGGACTTCGCCAGCATGTGGGGCGGCTCGACGTTGGCCGGATGGCGACGCAGGGGCTTGTATCGCGCCACCGTCGCCCACCGGGCCAGGCTCGCTCGCGACCGGGGCTATCAGTTCGTGCGGCTGGACACCTCACCGGACTCGCGGCCCATCCTGGTGCGCCTGGGCCTGCGGGCGGTGGCGACCACAACGCCGTACATTCTGGACGCCGCGACGTAGCAGCCGACCCCCGCCGGCCCCGACCTCGGTCCACAACAACTAGCGGTCAAAGCTGCTGCTGCGCGTCGATCCTGGCCTGGAGATACCAGGAGAAGTAGCCGCGGTACCGGGCCTGCAGATCGTCGCGCTGCCAGTCGTGGCCGTGGATCGTGCGCCGACAGCACGTCGTGCCGCAGTTGCAGGCCATCTGCCCGTCGTGGTCGTCGAACATCGCGTAGTCGGTCGTCAGCTCTTCACCGGCCCGGACTGCACGCATGGCGACCAGCACGATGTTGCCGCCGAAACCGACGTTGGGCTCGCAGGAGTGGTTGAGGAACAGCATTGACTGCTCGTACTCGGCCTCGGACAGGGCGGCCAGGTGCAGGCCGTCGGCGATCTGGATCTCGGAGTTCGGCAGTGGGTCGGGCAGCGCGTGCAACGTCTGGGTGGTCACGATGTGGCCGCCCTTGACGGCCACCACCTCGCCGGCGTCGATGGGCTCGAGGGCGCGCAGGCCCCGGCCCGCGATGCCGCTCGGGTCACCCTTGCGGGCCTTCGGGCTGATGTACGTCGCCACCACGGGCCGAAGGTTACCGGCGAGGCTCGGCCGAACCACCGCTCCGTGGCCGACCGGCTTTCCCATCCGCCAGACCCCGCCCCCGTCGTCCACTGAGCGTCGGGCGCCCGGTGATCGACGGGCATCGTCCGCGCCGGATGGCGACTTCGACGGCTGTCGGTTTGCTCGGCCAGGTCCCGCTCGGAGGGGGTGCTGTGCCCGGTTGGCCCGGGCAGGCGTCAGTCACCGTGCTGGGCAACTGGTCGTGCTCCCGTCCTCCTGCGGTGCCTCCACGGGTGGCCCATGGCGCCCAGGGGCCCGGCCGCCCGCAGGCGCTCTCGTCGCAGCCGTGTCACCGACGGCTCGTCGGAGGGCGGCAGGGGTCGACCGAGCACCAGCTTCAGGAGGTGGTTGCTGAGCTGGGGGTTGAACGCCAGGACGGGTCCGTGCAGGTACGTCGCGACAACGGCGCCCTGCACTGCTCCCTCGTGCTGGGAGAAGCCGTTGCCGACCCCCACCTCCACCCGGCCGAGCGGGCGCGCCGCGGGACCGAGCACGGCCCCGCCCTGGTGGTTCTCGAAGCCGAGGATCGGGTCGGCGACCGGCCCCGTGCCCCGGGCGACCACGTCCCCGACGGCCCGGTTCCCCGGGAGCCTCGGGCAATCGACGTCCAGGACCCCGAGGCCCGCACGGCTGACGCCGTCCGGGCCCACGAAGCGCTCCGCCAGGATCTGGAAGCCCGCGCACACGGCCAGGCAGGGCGCGCCATGCTCCAGCGCGGTACCGAGCCCGCCGTCCTCGAGGAGCAGCCGGTACGACAGCAACATCGAGCCGTCCTCACCCCCACCCACCAGGTAAAGGTCCGCGGACCGGGGGACGGGGCCGCCTGCGGGTGCCTCCACGACCCGGACGTCGATCCCGTGCTGCGCCGCGACGTGCTGCAGGGCCAGGGCGTTGCCGCGGTCCCCGTACAGCCCGAGCAGGTCGGGGTGTACCAGCACCACCTCGATCGACTCATGCGGCATGGAGCGCCCTCCTCGACTCCTGGAACGCGGTGTAGTTCGCGACGAGGTCGACCGGCCCGTCCGGCAGGGCGCGCAGTGCGCCGGCCACCGTGTCGAACTGGCCCACCGGGGACAGGCCGGCCATGCGCAGCCGGACGAAGATGTCGGTGCCCCGCCGGCCGGTCACGGCGATCGGCCGCCCCGCGAGTCGGCCGAAGTCCACGTCGTACAGCCATGAGGGGTCGCGGCCGTCGACGCCCTCCGCGTTGAACACCACCACGAGCGGGACGGACGAGGGCGAGACGGTCTGCAGCGCGGCGTCCCAGCCGGCCGGGTTCTTGGCCAGGAGCAGACGGACCTGCTGGTCCCGGTAACGGACCCGGCCGTAGCGACCGGCGATGTCGTGCACGGTCCCGGTCCCGCGGGCCGCCGCGTCGGGCTCGACCCCGGTCGCCGACGCGGCCGCGACCGCGAGTGCGGCGTTCCCGAGGTTCACACCGCCGGGAACACCCAGCGACAGGTGGATCTCCTGGCCGTGGTGGCGCAGGATTCCCCCGGTCGTCGACCAGACGGGGGTCGGCCGACGGCAGCCGCAGCCACAGGCCCAGATGCCGTCCGTCCGGGTCAACAGGCCGCCACACGCCGGGCAGGACATCGAGTCCTGCAACCAGTCCTGCCCGGCACCGACCCAGATCAGGCTCCGGGCGGTGGCGGCGGCCCAGGCCACCGCCGGGTCGTCGGCGTTGGCCACCACGAGTGGCACGTTGCGCAACGCGTGGCGCCACTCGGCCGCCAGCCGGTGCACCTCCGGGTGCCGGTGCAGCTGGTCGCGGGACAGGTTGAGCAGGACGACCCGGGAGGGACGCAGCCGCTCCACGGCCCACGGCAGCCAGCCCTCGTCCACCTCCAGCACTGCATGGCCGGCGCGGTCCGCGGCCAGGGCGCTGACCATGCCGGCCGGGGTGTTCGCCCCGTCGGCGTTGCTGGCGGTGGTGAAGCGGGTGCGTAGCGCCGCGGTGAGCATCGCCGTCGTCGTCGTCTTCCCGTTCGTGCCGCTGACCAGGGTGACGTTGCGCCCGGCGGTGAGCTGGTCCGGCGCATCCGGGTCCAGGGCCAGCAGCGTTCGCCCCGCGATCGTCCTGCCGGTGCCGCCGGTGACGTGGCGCGAGAGCCAGGCCGCGGTTCGCGCGGCAGCGAGGGTGGTGGTCAGCCGCACCCCGGTGGGGCCAGCAGCGGGACCGTGCAACGAGTCAGCGGGCATGGGGGGCTCCCAGGGTGGTTGCTCTCAGGGTGGTTGTCGGGGCAGGTGCACTGTCGGCCTGCCAGGAGCTGTCGGCGTGCACCAGCAGCACCGCCGTCGGTACGGCGACCGCGGCCGCGAGGCCCGCGACCGCGAACCGCCACGGGGCGCCGGGCACCGGGGAGCGTCGCCCGGACCTCGAGCCGACCAGCCGCAGCGCCGGCACCAGCCGGGCCAGGACGTGCAGCCCGGTGGCCGTCGCCCACACTGCGAACGCGGCCTGGTGCAGCGTCACCCAGTCGACCCGGAATCCCAGGATCGAGACGAGCTCGGTCTGGCTGGTGCCGGCGCCGAGGAGCACGAGCGTCGTGCCGGTTCCGAGCAGCGCGAGCGTGCTCGCCACCACCGCAGGCCCCAGCCACCGCAGCAGTGCCGGTGGGGGGCCGGCGGCGACGTACGCGCGGTGGCCTCGG
Organism: Marmoricola sp.; assembly: GCA_050699415.1. Classification (GTDB taxonomy): domain Bacteria; phylum Actinomycetota; class Actinomycetes; order Propionibacteriales; family Nocardioidaceae; genus Marmoricola. The sequence continues at coordinate 53,449 of JBOHDO010000135.1, read as the reverse complement.
TAGTAGTGCACCAGCCGCCAGGCGGTCGCGCCGGTCTTGGCCAGTGCCGGGGGGAGCAGCAGGGCGCCGATCGCCACGTGCCAGCTGATCAGGCCACCGATGTCGAACAGGGTCAGCAGCTGGGCGACGAACAGCACGAGCAGCACGACGCCGATCCAGGCGGTGAGCAGAGCGTTGCCGGCGGGGCCGCCGGTGGGCGCGTGCACCGGGTTGTCGCGCTCGCGCCGGCCGGTGGCATGGGCGAGTACGTCGTGGATCGCCGCGGGCGTGCGCATCCCGGCCTCGCCGGAGCGCTCGCCGGCCTGCGTCGCCGACGGCCACGGGGTGTGGCGTGTCGTCATGGGTCTCCTCCATCGGTTGGCTCCCACGGTGACCCGGCCTGCTGAGCGCACCGTTACGGGAACCTCTCCGCAGCCTCTGAACTGCCAGTTCTGAGGAGACTCACAGGTTCTTCTGAGGTTCCCCGCGGGCCGGGACGCGACGATGTGGGCGTGAGCGAACACTCCGCCGGGACCGGGACCGGGGCCGGCGCCGGTCCGTCGCCCGAGGGCGCCGGAGGCCAGACCCCGGTCGCGCTGGTGGTCGACGACGAGCAGAGCCTCGCCGAGGTGCTCGCCAGCGTGCTCCGGCGCGACGGCTGGGAGGCCCACACGGCGTACACCGGGTCCGATGCGGTCCGGTGTGCGAAGCAGCTGAGACCCGACGTGATCGTGCTCGACATCATGCTTCCCGACCTCGACGGCATGGGCGTGCTCTCGCGCGTGCGGGCGGCTGACCCCGGCGTCTCGGTGCTGTTCCTGACCGCCCGCGACGAGGTCGAGCAGCGCATCGCCGGGCTGACCGCCGGCGCGGACGACTACGTCACCAAGCCGTTCAGCCTCGAGGAGGTGCTGGCCCGGCTGCGCGGACTGCTGCGCCGCGCCGGTCACACCCGGGCCCAGGGGCCTGCCGCGTTGCAGATGGCCGACCTGAGCCTGGACGAGGACGGGCACGAGGTGTTCCGCGCCGGCGCCCGGATCGAGCTCACCGCCACCGAGTTCGAGCTGCTGCGCTACCTGATGCGCAACGCCCGCCGGGTGGTCTCCAAGGCGCAGATCCTCGACAACGTCTGGAACTACGACTTCGGCGGCCGGGCCCACGTCGTCGAGCTCTACATCAGCTACCTCCGCAAGAAGGTCGACGCCGGCCGGGAGCCGCTGATCCACACCGTGCGCGGGGCTGGCTACGTGCTGCGCCCGCCGTCATGAGCCGCCGGCGTACGGCGAGCCTGCGCGGCCGGCTGACCGTCGGCATGGTGGTCGTGCTGCTGGTCGCGGGCCTGGTCGTGGGCGTGGTCAGCGCGGTGTTCCTGCAGCACTTCCTGGTCGTCCGGGTCGACGAGCAGCTGGTCGCCGCCGGCGGCCGCTACGCGGCAAGCCTGGAGCACCCCGGGTCCGGAACCCGCCGCGACGACGACCCCGACGACGTCATTCCCGGCCAGTCGGAGGGCACCCTCGGGATCCGGGTCGCCCACGGCAGGATCACCCAGTCCGCGGTGGTCGGCGAGGACGGCAGGACGGTCCAGGTGCGGCTGGACCCCGCCAGCGCGGCGAGCGTACGGCGGGTTCGGCCCGGCACCGGGGCGCACTCGCTGGACCTGCACAAGGTGGGGGACTACCGGGTCCGGGCCGTGCGCGGCCACCACGGGGGCATCCAGCTGACCGGGCTGCCGCTGGGGCCCGTCGACAAGACCCTTGCACAGCTTCTGGTGGTCGAGGTCGCCCTGTTCGCCGGCCTGGTCGTGTTCGGCGGCGCCGCCGCCGGCCTCGTCGTACGCCGCTCGATGCGCCCGCTCGACCAGCTGGCGCACACCGCACTGGGGGTCTCCACGCTCGCCCTGACGGGTCCCGACGAGCCCCTCCCGACGACGGCCGCGCCTGAGCGCTCCGCGCGCGAGGTCGACCAGGTCAGCGAGGCCTTCGACCGGATGCTCGACCGGGTCCGCCAGGCGATGGCCTCGCGCGACGCCACCGAGGCGCAGCTGCGCCGGTTCGTCGCCGATGCCAGCCACGAGCTGCGTACGCCGCTGGCCACCATCATCGCGAGCACCGAGTACGCCGCACGGGCCCCCGAGGACCCGGACGCGAACGCCGACGCGCTGGCCCGGATCCACGGTGCCGCCGACCGGATGGGCGTGCTGGTCGCCGACCTGCTGCTGCTCGCCCGGCTCGACGCCGGCCGGCCGCTGCGGGACGAGCCGGTCGACCTGACCCGGCTGCTGCTCGACACCGTCGCCGAGGCCCGGGCCGCGGCACCGGACCACCGCTGGGAGCTGGACCTCCCCGAGGAGGCGGTCACCGTCGAGGGGGACGAGGATCGGCTGCGGCAGCTGTTCGCCAACCTGCTCGGCAACGCCCGCACCCACACCTCAGCCGGCACCTCGGTCACCGCCGGTATCGCGGTGGCGGCCGACCGCGTGGAGGCATGGGTGGCCGACGACGGCCCGGGGGTGCCACCGGACCTGCAGGAGGGGATCTTCGAACGCTTCACCCGCGGCGACACCTCACGTTCGCGGGAGCGGGGCAGTACCGGACTCGGGCTCGCGATCGCCCAGGGGATCGCCCGTGCCCACGAGGGCACCCTGGACTACGAGACCGGCCGTGACGGCGGGGCGTGCTTCCGGCTCGTGCTGCCCAGTGCCCGCCGCGGCCGCTGACCCCCGGACGGTGTCGGGGGAGTGGTCAGCCCTCGGCGTGGGAGGCGTCGCGGATCTCGCCGACCAGCTCTTCGATCAGGTCCTCGAGCGTGGCCACGCCGAGCGGCGTACCGCTGCGGTCGACCACCAGCGCCATGTGTGCGCCCTTGGCCTGCAGCCGCTGCAGCGCGTTGCCCAGCGTGCTCTCCGCCGGCACCGCCGCGAACGGGCGGATCCAGCTGTCCTCGACCACGGTCGCCCGGCCGTGCGGGTCGGGCTGCAGCACGTCCTTGATGTGCAGGTAGCCGACCAGCTCGCCGTCGTGGTCGACCACGGGGAAGCGGGAGAACCCGGTCCCGGCGCAGATCCTCTCGACCTCGGTCACCCGGGCGCCCCGCCGGACCGTCTGCAGCCGGTCGAGCGGCAGGAGTACGTCGGCCACGGTCCGGGAGGTGAAGCCCAGGGCCCCCGCGAGGCGCTCGTACTCGTCCTCCTCCAGCAGGCCCTCCTCCCGGGACTCGTCCACCATCGCCTCGACCTCCTCGAGGGTGAACGAGGAGATCCGGCTGCTGCGCGGCTCGATCCGCAGCAGCCGCACCGCCGCGTCGCTGGTGACGTCGAGCGCGATCACCGCCGGCTTGAGCACGGTGACCAGGGCCATCATCGGGACGCCCAGGACCATGGCCGCGCGCTCGGGCCCGGCCAGCGAGACGTTCTTGGGCACCATCTCGCCCAGGACGACGTGGAAGTAGACCACCAGCGCCAGGGTGACGGCGAACGCCACCACGTTGTCGACGGAGTCGGAGAGTCCCATCGCCCCGACTGCCGGCTCCAGCAGGTGACCGATCGTGGGCTCGGCGACCGCGCCCAGGCCCAGGGAGCACACCGTGATGCCCAGCTGGGCGGCCGCGATCACGTAGTTGAGCTGCTCGAGGGCCCGCAGGGTGGTCCGGGCCGTGCGCGACCCCGCTGCCGCCCGTGGCTCGACCTTCGAGCGGCGCGAGGAGACCAGGGCGAACTCCGACGCGGTGAAGTAGGCGTTGCCGAGCAGCAGCAGCACCGAGAGCAGCAGGGCCCAGGAGGTGCTCATCGCCGCTCCCGGCGTTGCCGCAGCGGTCTTCGGGGACGGCTCACTCGTCGTCCTCGGGCTCGACCGGCTCGAGCAGGCGCACCGAGATCCGGTCGACCCGCAGCCCGTCCATGCGCTCCACGCGGAGCTGGGCGAACTGGCGCACCAGCTCCGCGTCCTCGTCCTCGGGTACGACGGGCGGGAGCTCGACGGTGACCCGGTCCCCCCGCTCGGGGATCCGCCCCAGCAGCTTGACCAGCAGCCCGGCCACGGTGTCGTAGGACTCGTCCTCGGGCAGGTCCAGCCCGGTCGCCTCGGCCACCTCGTCGGGCCGCAGCAACCCGGAGACGATCCAGGAGCCGTCGGGCCGGCGCCGCATCCGGGACCGGTACCGGTCGTGCTCGTCGGAGATGTCGCCGACGATCTCCTCCACCACGTCCTCGAGCGTGACCACGCCGGCGGTGCCGCCGTACTCGTCGGAGACGATCGCCATCTGGAAGCCCTCACCGCGCAGCAGCGTCAGCAGCGGGTCCAGCCGCAGCGACTCCGGCACCACGGTCGCCGGGACCATGATCTGGCGCACCTGCACCCGCGGCCGCTCCTGGCGCGGGATGGTGACCACCTGCTTGACGTGCACCGATCCGACCACGTTGTCGGTGCTGCCCTTGATCACGGGGAACTTCGAGAAGCCGGTGACCTCGGACAGCTCGATGACCTCCCGCACCGGGTCGCCGATCTCGACCGTGGCCATGCGCACCCGTGGCGTCATGATCTCCCCGGCGGTGCGCTCCCCGAACGCCACCGACTTCTGCACCAGGGTCGCGGTCCCGGAGTCCAGCGTGCCCTCCGAGGCCGAGCGCCCGGCCAACGAGGCCAGCTCGTCGGAGGAGCGGGCCGAGCGCAGCTCCTCCTGCGGCTCGATGCCGAACAGGCGCACGATCGCGTTGGCCGAGCCGTTGAGGAGCCGGATGGGCCCGAGCATCACCAGCGTGAAGCCCCGCATGAACGCCTGGGTCGCCATCGCCGTGCCCAGCGGCCGGGCGATCGCGACCTTCTTGGGCACCAGCTCGCCGAACAGCATCGTCACCACCGTGGCGATCACCATGCCGATCGCCACCGCGATCCCCCCGACAGCTCCTTCGGAGACCCCGACTGCCCGCAGCGGCGAGTGCAGCAGGGACGCGATCGCCGGCTCGGCGAGGAAGCCGAGGGCGAGGTTGGTCACGGTGATGCCCACCTGGGCGCCGGACAGCTGGGTGGACAGCCGGCCGATGGCTCGCAGCACGCCCTGGGCCCGGGGGTTGCCCTCGGCGACCGCCCGCTCCAGCTGCGCCCGGTCGGCCTGGACGAAGGAGTACTCCGCCGAGCCGAACACGGCGTTGCCCAGCACCAGCCCCGCCGAGATCACGAGCAGCACCCACGCCATGGCCCTCATCTTGCCGTGCCGGACGGGGCGATGTCTGCCCGGGCGCCTCCCGCGGGGTGGCGGGTTGCGTCGGTCCCGCAGGCGGCGACTCGGGTGTCAGGGGTCTCGATGCGCGGCTTCGCTGGGCTCCGGCGCAACTCGACCTTCTCGCTTCGCTCGGACCTCGCCGGGCCGACCGGGAACGTGGCAGACTGACCAGACGTTGTTCAGGCGGGGGACAAGGGGAGGCTGCGATGTTGCGGTTGGCCGGGACCGGGGCCACGCATCCGGGCCTGGTGCGCGACCACAACGAGGACTCCGGCTTCGTGGGTTCGGATCTGGTCCTCGTCACCGACGGGGTGGGTGGCTCAGCCGCGGGTGAGGTCGCCTCGGCGACCGCGGCGTACGCCTTGTGCGCGACGGCGATGGCGCGACGCGACGACGACCCCACACTGGTGCTGACGGCTGGCGTCCACCTGGCACAGCAGCTGCTGGCGCAGGGCGTCGAGCAGGACCCCGACCGCGCGGGCATGGCGACGACTCTGACCGCGGTGCTCACCAACGGGGAGCGCTGCGCGCTGGCGCACCTGGGTGACTCGCGCGGCTACGTGCTGCGGGACGGCGAGTTCATCCGGGTCACCCGGGACCACACCCTGGTTGCCGGCCTCGTCGACGACGGGCGGATCAGCGAGGAGGAGGCCCGGTCGCACCCATGGCGGAACGTGGTGCTGCGCACGGTCAACGCCGACGTGTTGCAGCCGGCCGACGTGCTGCCCCTGGCGGTGCGCCCCGGGGACCGCCTGCTGATCGCCAGTGACGGGCTCACCGACCTTGTCTGCGAGGACCGGATCGGCGAGCTGCTCAGTGGGCACGACGACGACGCCGCCGTGGAGGTGCTGGTCGCCGAGGCGCTGCGCGCGGGTGGCAGCGACAACATCACCTGCGTGGTCGTGACCGTGATCGACGGCCCCCGGGTGGACAGTCGCGGCGAGCTGCTCGGCGCGTTGTTCGACCCCGGCAACCTGGTCGAGGCGGCAGCACGGGTGGAGCACACTGCGTGAGCAGGTGAGAACATGTTCTCGTTTGCTGCGAGAATACCGGCCATGAGCGCGTGCAGCACCGCCACCGACACCGACATCGACCGGCCCCGGCTGGAGGGCTCCGTCGCCGTCCGCGACGGCCGCCGGCTCTCGTTCGCGGAGTTCGGCCGGCCCCGCGGGGACGCGATCGTGTGGATGCACGGTACGCCCGGGGCGCGGCGCCAGGTGCCGATCGAGGCGCGGGCCTTCGCCGAGGCGCACGACCTGCGGATCATCGGGGTGGACCGGCCCGGGATCGGCTCGTCCACGCCGTACCTGTACCCCGACATCCTGGACTGGACCGGCGACCTCGAGCTGCTGGCAGACACGCTGGCGATCGAGCGGATGTGGCTGATCGGCCTCTCCGGGGGCGGGCCGTACGCGCTCGCCGCCGGTGCGGCGCTGCCCGAGCGCGTCAGGGGGGTCGGCGTGCTCGGCGGCGTCGCACCGACCAAGGGGCCCGACGCGATCCGGGGTGGCCTGGTCGAGCTGGCGCCGTACGCCGCCCCGGTGCTGTCGCTGACCCGCGTGCCCCTGGGCTTCGTGCTGGCGCAGGCGATCCGGCTGGTGCGTCCGCTGGCGGGCGGCTTCCTCGACGCCTACGGCGCGGTGCAGCCGCGGGGGGACAAGGAGCTGCTTGCCCGCCCGGAGTTCCGTGCGATGTTCCTCGACGACCTGCTCAACGGCTCCCGGTTCCAGGTCAGCGCCCCGCTGGCCGACATCGTGCTGTTCACCCGGCCGTGGGGCTTCGAGGCGGCCGAGGTGACCGTGCCGGTGCTCTGGTGGCACGGCGACTCCGACCACATCGTCCCGCACGCGCACGGGGAGCACGTGGCCGCACGGCTGCCCGACGCCACGTTCCGCACGATCGCCGGGGAGTCCCACCTGGGCGGGATGGGGCTGGCCGAGGAGGTGCTCGGCACGCTGACCGGTGCCGACCGGGCCGACCGGGCCGACCGGCAGCGCGCACGTGTGAGCGGTCGCCAACGGCAGGCGACCGACATCGGGGGGTGATTCTCGCCCGTCGCAGTGGCACAATGGTGCTCGATCCGTCACAATGGGATCACAAGTTCACACCTGTCACAGGGATCGCCGTACGGCGAGGCCAGGTCGAGACCGCTGGGGAAGGCGAACCTCGACGCCGGAGCCAAGGAGGTCCTGTGATGTCTCGCCCGTCTACTGGCACCGCGACGCGTGGCGTGTTCTACGTCCACTCGGCGCCGTCTGCGCTGTGCCCACACGTGGAGTGGGCCGCCGGCGGCGTGTTCGGGCTCGCCGTGAACCTGGAGTGGACCCCGCAGCCCGCCCAGGCCGGCACCCATCGCGCGGAGTACTCCTGGACCGGTGACGCCGGGACCGCGGCCGCGATCACCTCGGCGCTGCGCGGCTGGAACCACCTGCGCTTCGAGATCACCGAGGAGCCCACGGCCACCACCGAGGGTGCCCGCTACTCCTACGCGCCGGACCTGGGCGTCTTCCACGCCGTCACCGGGCTGCACGGCGACATCATGATCCCCGAGGACCGGCTCAAGGCCGCGGTGGTCAAGACCGCCCTCGGTGACGCCTCGCTGCCCCTGGAGATCGACAAGCTGCTCGGCAAGCCCTGGGACGACGAGCTGGAGACCTTCCGGCACGCGGGCGAGGGCGCTCCGGTGCGCTGGCTGCACCAGGTCGTCTGACGCGCCTCTCTCGCCGGCCGAGCCGGCCGGAGAGGCACGCGCTGGAGGTCGAGTAGCCGACGACGGCCTTACAGCGGGATGTTGCCGTGCTGCCCACGGGAGACCAGGCCGGCCTCGGCGATCGCGCGGACTATCGCCGAGCGGGTGGTGTCAGGGGTGACGATCTCGTCGACCACGCCGATCTCGACCGCCTTGTCGACGCCGCCGGCGAGCCGGGTGTGCTCCTCGGCCAGGTCGGCCTCGACCTGCGGGCGGATCTCGGGGGCGAGGTCGGCCAGCTTGCGGCGGTGCAGGATGCGGACCGCGGCCACCGCGCCCATCACGGCCACCTCGGCTCCCGGCCAGGCCAGCACCCGGGTGGCTCCCAGTGCACGGGAGTTCATCGCGATGTAGGCCCCGCCGTAGGTCTTTCGGGTGATCACGGTGACCCGCGGCACCACGCACTCGGCGAAGGCGTGCAGCAGCTTGGCGCCGCGGCGTACCACGCCGTCCCACTCCTGGCCGACCCCCGGCAGGTAGCCGGGGACATCGACCAGCACCACCAGTGGGACCCCGAACGCGTCGCACATCCGCACGAACCTTGAGGCCTTCTCGGCCGACAACGAGTCCAGGCAGCCGCCGAGCCGCAACGGGTTGTTGGCGATCACGCCGATGCTGCGGCCGCCCAGACGACCCAGCGCGGTGACGATGTTGGGCGCCCAGCGGGTGTGCAGCTCGGTCATGGTGCCCTCGTCGAGCACGGAGTCCACCAACGGGTGCACGTCGTACGCCCGCTTCGGTGAGTCCGGCAGCGACGCCCCGAGGTCGCGGTCCTCGACCGCGGCCACGTCGAGGGTGCCCTGGGCGCCGAGCAGGTGCGCGATCGTGGCGGCGCGCTCCAGCGCCTCCTCCTCGGACTCGGTGAGCACGTGGACCACGCCGGAACGCCGTCCGTGCGGCTCGGGCCCGCCCAGCCGCAGCATGTCGACGTCCTCGCCGGTGACCGAGCGGACCACGTCGGGCCCGGTCACGAAGATGCGACCGTCCGGGCCGAGGACCACCACGTCGGTCAGCGCCGGGCCGTACGCCGCCCCGCCCGCGGCCGGTCCGAGCACGACCGAGACCTGCGGGATCACGCCGGAGGCCCGGGTCATCGCGTGGAAGATCCGGCCCACGGCGTCCAGGGAGAGCACGCCCTCGGCCAGCCGCGCACCGCCGGAGTGCCACAGGCCGATGATCGGGACCCGGTCGGTGAGGGCGCGCTGGTAGGCCTCGACCACGACCCGGCAGCCCTCGTCGCCCATCGCGCCGCCCATCACGGTCGGGTCGGAGCAGAACGCCACCGCACCCATGCCGCGCACCCGGCCGACCGCCGCGAGCATGCCGGAGTCGTCGACCGGGGTGATCGGCTCGAGCGTGCCCTCGTCGAACAGGGCGGCCAGCCGGTGCAGCGGGTGACGCGGGTCCTCGGTCTTGGTCTTCCGGGGCGGCGGAGGTGCCGCCTCGGCGCCCGTGGAACCACCGCCGGGCCCGGCCGGGGCCGCCGAGCCCGACCCGGCACCGTCCGCAACCGTGCTCACGCGAGGGTCCCGAACGCCACGGTGACGTTGGCGCCGCCGAACCCGAAGGAGTTGTTCAGCCCCGAGATGTCACCGGAGGGCAGCTCCCGGGCGGTGGTGGGGATGTCCAGCTCGACCTTCGGGTCGCGCTCGTCGAGGTTGATCGTGGGCGGGGCGAGCCGGTGGTACAGGGCCAGCACGGTCGCGATCGACTCCAGTGCCCCGGCGCCGCCGAGCAGGTGGCCGGTCATGGACTTGGTGCTGGTGACCACGACCTCGTCGGCGTACTTGCCCAGGGTCGCGTGCAGCATCAGGCCCTCGGCCACGTCGCCCAGCGGGGTGGAGGTGGCGTGGGCGTTGACGTGCACGACGTCGCCGGGTGAGAGGTCGGCGTCCTCCAGCGCCAGCTGGATCGCCCGGGTGCCGCCGCGACCCTCCGGGTCGGGCTGGGCGATGTCGTGGGCGTCGCTGGTGATGCCGGCGCCGAGCACCTCGCCGTAGATCCGCGCGCCACGGGCCCTGGCTCGCTCGAGCTCCTCCAGCACCAGGACGCCGGCCCCCTCGCCGAGCACGAACCCGTCGCGGCCGGTGTCCCAGGGCCGGGAGACCGTGGTCGGGTCGGCCGTGCTCTTCGACAGCGCCATCATGTTCGCGAACGCCGCGATGGGCAGCGGATGGATCGCTGCCTCGGTGCCGCCGGCGAGCATCACGTCGGCGCGGCCGAGCCGGATCTGGTCCACCGCCAGCGCGACCCCCTCGTTGCCGGACGCGCATGCCGAGACCGGCGTGTGCGCGCCCGCCCGCGCGCGGAAACGGAGGCTGATGCTCGCCGCGGCGGCGTTGGGCATCAGCATCGGTACGGCGAGCGGCGACACCCGCCGCGGCCCCTTCTCCTTCAAGGTGTCGTAGCTGCTCAGCAGCGTGATCACGCCGCCGATGCCCGAGGCGACCGCGACCCCGAGCCGCTCGGGGGCCACGGCGCCGTCGTCGACGTCGTCGAGCCCGGCGTCGGCCCAGGCCTCCTCGGCGGCCACCATGGCCAGCTGGGAGGTGCGGTCCAGCCGCCGTGCCCGGACCCGCTCGAGGACGTCGGTCGGCTCCACCGCGACGGTGCCGGCGATCCTGACCGGGAGGTCCTCGGCCCAGTCCTGCGACAGCTGCCGGACCCCGGACCTGCCGGCCACCATGGCCTCCCAGGTGCTCGGGACCTCACCACCCAGCGGGCTGGTGGTGCCCATCCCGGTGACCACCACGCGTCGACGACTCATGCTGCTTCCCTCCCTGTTCCCGTGCGTCGGTCGGTACCGGACGCCGGGTCAGGCCGCGCTGGCGGCCTTCTCGATGTAGTTGACCGCGTCGCCGACCGTCTTGAGGTTCTTGACCTCCTCGTCGGGGATCTTCACGTCGAACTTCTCCTCGGCCGCGACCACGACCTCGACCATCGACAACGAGTCCACGTCGAGGTCGTCGGTGAACGACTTCTCGAGCTGGACGTCGTCGGCGGGGATGCCGGTGACCTCGTTGACGATCTCGGCCAGCTCCGCGCGGATCTCCTCGGTGCTCATCTGGTTTCCTCTCCTTGGGTGCAACGGTGGTTGTGCAGTGGTTGTCAGTCTGTTCGGACCGTAGTCCTGTCGTGCCCTCGGGGGCGAGCAGGTGGCGCAGTGCGTCAGGGCACGCGCACCACCTGGGCGGCGTACGCCAGGCCGGCGCCGAAGGCGATCAGCAGGGCGAGGTCGCCGCTGTGTGCCTCGCCGTCCTTGACCATCTGCCGCAGCGCCAGCGGCACCGACGCCGCCGAGGCGTTGCCCTGGTGGGCGATGTCCCGCGAGATGCGGACGTGGTCGGGCAGCCTCATGGCGCGCGCCATGGCGTCGATGATCCGCATGTTGGCCTGGTGCGGCACGAAGACGTCGAGGTCGTCGGCGGTGATGCCGGAGCGCTCCAGGGTCTGCTGCGCGACCTTCGCCATCTCGTACGCCGCCCAGCGGAACACCTCCTTGCCCTGCATCACCAGGTGCGGCATGAGCGGCTCGGCCGAGGTGACCACGTCGCGCCAGTCCTCACGTTGCCGGATGTAGTCGAACTTCTCCCCGTCGCTGCCCCACACGACCGGACCGATGCCGGCCTCCTCCGTGGGGCCGACCACGGCGGCCCCCGCACCGTCGGCGAAGATGAACGCGGTGCCCCGGTCCTCGGGGTTGGTCAGGTCGGAGAGCCGCTCCACGCCGATCACCAGCACGCGGCCCGCGGATCCGGCCCGGACCAGGTCGGAGGCGAGCGCCAGCCCGTGGCAGAAGCCGGCGCAGGCGGCGGAGATGTCGAAGGCCGCTGCGGTGGTCGCGCCGAGCTCGTGGGCGACCGCGCAGGCCACCGCCGGGGTCTGCAGCATGTGCGAGACCGTCGCGACGATGACGCAGTCGACCTGGCCGGGCTGCATGCCCGCGTCCGCCAGGGCGTCCCGGGCGGCGGCCACCGCCATGGACTGCACGGTCTCGTCCGGTCCCGCCCAGCGGCGCTCGATGATGCCCGAACGCTGCCGGATCCACTCGTCGCTGGAATCGATGGGGCCGACGATCTCGTCGTTGTGGATCAGCCTGCCGGCGCGATGGTGGCCCAGGCCCAGGACGCCGCTGTGTCGCAGCCCGCCGGGCACCGTCAGGGTGGCGTTCATGACGAGACGCCTCGGGAGCGGTCCTCGGCGCGCACCGGCGCGCTCATGGTGCCACCGCCTCGGGGTGCAGGCGTACCAATGGCTGGCCGGGGGAGACCAGGTCGCCGTCCTCGACCAGCCACTCCACGATCACGCCACCGTGCGGCGCGACCACCGGCGTGGTGTCGCGCCGGCTGTTCACGGTGCCGACCTCGGCAGTCGGCTCCAGCGTCGTACCCTCGCCGGCCGCGGCGCGCTTGAAGGTGCCCTTCGTCGGTGCCACCAGCAGCCGCCACGTGGGTGTGGTGTCGATCGATGACGGCGTACCGTGCCGCTCCACGAAGGCGTGGGCGGCGTCGAGCTGGTCCGGCGTCTTCAGTGCGAAGGTCTCCACTCCCGGAAGGGCCCGCCGCGCCAGGCCCGTGAGGGTGCCGGCCGGTGGCATCTCCAGCACCCCGGTGACGCCGAGGTCGGCCATGGTCTGCATGCACAGGTCCCAGCGCACCGGGTTGCCGACCTGGCCGACGATCCGGGTCAAGACGTCGCGACCGTGGTGGACCACCGTGCCGTCGGCGTTGCTGATCACCGGCGTGCGCGGGTCGTGGGTGGACACCGCCCGGGAGAGATGGGTCAGCACGGCCACGGCCGGAGTCATGTGCTCGGTGTGGAAGGCGCCGGCGACCGCGAGCGGGCGCACCCGCGCGCCCGCCGGCGGCTCCTCGGCGAGCCGGTCCAGCTGCTCGGTGGTTCCGGCGGCCACCACCTGACCGGCGCCGTTGACGTTGGCAGCGGTGAGCCCGTGCTGCGCAAGCACGGCACTCACCTCTGCCGGGTCGCCGCCGAGCACCGCGGACATCCCGGTCGGCGTGGCGGCGGCTGCGTGAGCCATCGCCTTGCCTCGTTCGCGGACCAGCACCATGGCCTGCTCGGCGGTGACCACCCGGGCTCCGGCGGCCGCGGTGAGCTCGCCGACACTGTGACCGGCGACCGCCCCGATCCGCCCGAACGCGTCCGCCGGGTGGGGGAACAGGGAGAGCGCGGCGACCAGTCCGGTGCCCACCAGGAGGGGTTGTGCCACCGCCGTGTCCCGGATCTGCTCCGCATCGGCCTCGGTGCCGTAGTGGGCCAGGTCCATCCCGGACACCGTGGACAGCCACTCCAGCCTGGCCCGGAAGGCCGGGTCCTCCAGCCAGGGGGTGAGGAATCCAGGAGTCTGGGAGCCCTGTCCGGGGGCGACGATGGTCAGCACGTGTCAACTCTGCCGGGTCCGGGGCGGCGTGCGCGCATCCAGCGCGCACGAAAGCGACCGCCGTTCTTTGTGGGAACCATACAACGCCGGGTGCCGCGGGCTATCCGTGCTCGAGCCGTCCGAGCGTCAGCGCCACCCGCAGGGTGTAGGCGTCACGGGAGTCGGTCGCCGCCAGGCCGGTCAGCTCCCCGGCCCGGCGCAGCCGGTAGCGCACGGTGTTGGGGTGCACGAACAGGGCGCGCCCGGTGCCCTCGATCGACGAGCCGTTCTCGAGGTAGACGCACACCGTGTCGAGCACCACCTGGTCGGCGGCCTCCAGCACGCCGTACACGTCACGGACCAGGGCTTCCCGCGCCCGGTCGTCCCCGGCGAGCGCGCGTTCGGGCAGCAGCTCCCCGGCGGTCACCGGGCGCGGCGCTGCGGGCCAGCCGCGCACCGCCCGGAGCCCCGACAGGGCGGCACCGGCCGAGGCGGACGCCGACGGCAGGTCCGGAACCACCGGCCCGATCACCACGGGGCCCGAGGCGAAGAAGCGGGCCAGCCCGGGGGCGGGATCGCCGTGCTCGGTGACCCCGCCCAGCACCACCACGAACCGGTTGTCCTGCACCGCGCACAGGCAGTCGAGGTCCTGGTCATGGGCGAACCGGCGTACGTCGTCGATGGCGTTGGCCTCCCCGAGCCCGCCCGCCATCACCAGCACGCGGCCGTGGCCCTTCCAGCCCAGCGCACCCGCCCGCGAGGCCAGCGAGGGGTCGGCGCTGCCATCCTCCCCGCGCAGCAGCGCGTCCACCACCAGCGCCTCCAGCCGGGCGTCCCACGCGCCGCGCTGCTCGGCGGCGCGGGCGTAGACCTCTGCCGTGGCGAACGCGACCTCCCGTGCGTAGGTGTCGAGGGCGGCCCGCACCTCGCGGGCGTCCTCCTCGCCGACCACGTCGGTGAGGTTCTCCTCGACCACCTCGATCGACAGCCGGACCAGCTCCACGGTCTGCTGCAGCGTGATCACGCCGGCGAACGCCCGCGGGGCGGCGCCGAAGACCTCCGCCCGCAGGAGGGAGGCGTGGGAGGGATCCCGGTACCACTCCACGAAGGCCTTGATCCCGGCCTGCACGATCAGGCCGATCAGGGAGCGGTCCTGGGCGCTCAGCTCGGCCACCCAGGGCGTGTCACGCTCCATCCTGGCCAATGACGCCGTGCTGAGCCGGCCGACCGAGCGCTGCAGCCGCTGCGCGATCCGGGCGCGGGGGCGGGTTCGCGGTGAGGCGGTCACACCAGCGACTCTACGGACCCGCCGGCGCGTCGAGGTCGACCCGCACGGTGAGCAGGTCGGTTCCCATCGAGCGGACCGCGAGCGCGTTGAGTTGTGAGCCGGGCAGGTGGCGGGCGAGCTCGCGCTGCCGGGCGCGGGGGTCGTCCGCGGGCAGCAGGTGGGCGGTGCCGGCGTACCACCGCCCCCGGATGCACACCCGGACGCGGGGGTCGGCCGCGATGTTGCGCACGTACGCCGACCTGCGACCGTGCTCGGAGACCACCCAGAAGGTGCTTCCGACCGCCCCGTCGCCCACCGGCGTACGGCGCGGCAGGCCACTGTGTCGGCCCGTCGTCTCCAGCAGTGCATAGCCGGGCAGCCGCAGCCGGCGCTCCAGGACGGCGCGCACCAGCGGGTTCAGCATCCGCCGCTGCACCCAGGTGACGGCGTGGAACTTGTCCATGGCGGCCATGCTGCCGCCTCCCGCAAGCGCCCGGAATAGGTCGACGCCGGCGGGTGCTTCCCCGTCATGGACCTCGAGACCGCCCTGACCGTCGCTCGTGCCCGCAACCAGTCGGTGCTCACCACGATCCGCCGCGACGGGAGACCGCAGCTCTCGAACGTGCTGCACCAGCTCGAAGGCGACGGGGTTTTGCGGATCTCCACCACCACGGACCGGGCGAAGTACAAGAACCTGGTGCGGGAGCCGTGGGCTGCCCTGCACGTGGACGGCGAGAGCTTCTGGTCCTACGTCGTGATCGAGGGCGAGGTGACCCTCTCGGAGGTGGCGCGGTATCCGGACGACGCCGCGGTCGAGGAGCTGGTGCGGTACTACCGGAGCGTCAGCGGGCACGAGCACCCCGACTGGGACGACTACCGGCGCGCCCAGGTGGCCGAGCACCGGGTCGTGGTACGGCTGACGCCGACGCGCGCCTACGGGACGGTGCGTACGCCGGCGTCCTGACGACGCGGAGACGCCGACTACTCGTCACTTCCGTCACGTCTGTCACACCGGCCACGTCCGTCTGCGGGAAAGGTCACAAAGCCGCCTCGGTCGGTGACGTGGTCCGCGACATCGAGAACACGTTCTGGTTGACTCGCCGGACCCGCACCGAGAGGAGCCGGCCATGGCGTCGACCGCGACGGGCCGCAGCCGCGCCCGGAGCAACCTGCCCCCCGTCGTGCAGCACGTGCGCATCCACGGCCACGACCGGGCCTACGTCCAGCTGGGCCCCGAGGTGGGAACCGCGCCCGCGCTGCTGTTGCTGCACGGGCTCGGCTGCGACCACACCACCTGGTCCCCGGTGATCTGGCAGCTCGCTCGCCACTACACCGTGATCGCCCCGGACATGCTCGGCCACGGCGCCAGCGCCAAGCCGCGTGCGGACTACTCGGTCGGCGGGTTCGCCAACGGCGTACGGGACATGCTCACGGTGCTCGGGATCGAGAAGGTCACGGTCGTGGGCCACAGCCTCGGCGGTGGGGTCGCGATGCAGTTCGCCTACCAGTTCCCCGAGCGCACGGAGCGGCTGGTGCTGGTCGCGCCGGGTGGGTTGGGCCCCGAGGTGAGCCCGCTGATCCGCGCGGTCACCCTGCCCGGCTACGAGCCGTTCATGGCGGCGGCCACGCTGCCGGGAATCCGCCACGCGGGCAGGACCGTGATGCGGGCCCTGCACGGCAGCGGGCTCGCGGCCGCCCGCGACCTTGACGAGGTCGCGAAGATCTACGACTCCTTCCGGGACCGGCCGACTCGCGCGGCGATCCGGCACGTCGTCCGTGCCGTGGTGGACCTGAAGGGACAGGTCATCACGATGGCCGACCGCGCCTACCTCACCGAGGCGATGCCGGTGCTGGTGGTCTGGGGCGCCGACGACCGGGTGATCCCGGTCAGCCATGCCGAGACCGCGGCGCGGCTCGCCCCGGGCGCGGTCATCGAGGTGATGGCCGACGCCGGCCACTTCCCCCACCGCGACCACCCGAAGCGGTTCGTCCGCGTGGTCAACGACTTCATCCGGCACTCCCAGCCGGCCCGCTACCACCGTGCGCAGTGGCGCGCCCTGATGCGCCAGGGCCCGCCCGTACCCGCCGACCTGGCAGAAGCGGGGGACGCGCCGCTGGCCCCGGTCACCCGGCTGTCGCGGGTGGCCTCCCGCTGACCACCGAGTGCTCACCCCTCGTAGGCAGCCTCACCCGCCGGGTGCGCCGGCGTCGCGGGTCCGGAGCCCGATCGTGGCTGCCACGATCACGCCGCCGAGCACGAGCAGCGCGACCCCGAGCGCGCGGCACAGCCGGTCGAGGTCGTCGACCGCCGGGATCGCGACCAGGAACATCACCACGCCGAGCGCGAACGCCAGCCACGCCCGGCGTACGCCGTACAGCAGGTCGTGCCATATCCTGCCGGCCCGGCCGGTCGGGGGCATCAGGAGTCCGCGCCCTCCTGGGACGCGCCGGCGGCAGCGGTCGGGTCGTCGATGCGGTACTTCGCGAACGCCTCGGCCACCTGCTCGGACTTCACCTCGCCCTGCTGGGCCAGCGCCTGCAGCGCCTGCACCACGACCGAGGGTGCGTCCACCTGGAAGAACCGCCGCGCCGCGGGCCGGGTGTCGGCGAACCCGAATCCGTCGGTGCCCAGCACGTGGAAGTCGTTGGGCACCCACCGCGCGATCTGCAGCGGCACGGCCCGCATGAAGTCGGTGACCGCCACCGCCGGACCCTCGGTGCCGTCCAGCCGACCGGCCACGTAGGGGACCGGCGCCTGCTCGTCGGGGTGGTTCAGCGCCCACTTCTCGGTCTCGACGGCCTCGCGGGCGAGCTCGTTCCACGAGGTCACCGACCACAGGTGTGCGGCCACCCCCCACTCCTCGGCGAGCATCCGCTGCGCCTCGATGATCCAGGGGAAGGCCACGCCCGAGGCGAGCAGCTGGACCTGCGGAGCGTCCTTGGGCAGGTCGGGCGGCCCGGCGTACCGGTAGATGCCCTTGAGCAGGCCCTCGACGTCGAGGTCCTCCGGCTGCGCGGGCTGCGCCGCCGGCTCGTTGTAGACGGTGAGGTAGTAGAAGACGTCCTCGCCGTGCGGGTGCTCCTCGCTGCTGCCGTACATCCGGCGCAGCCCGTCCTTGACGATGTAGGAGACCTCGTAGGCCATCGCCGGGTCGTAGTGCACGGCCGCGGGGTTGGTGGCCGCCAGCAGCGGCGAGTGCCCGTCGGCGTGCTGCAGGCCCTCACCGGTCAGCGTGGTCCGGCCCGCCGTCGCGCCGATGAGGAAGCCGCGGGCCATCTGGTCGGCCATCGCCCAGATGGAGTCGCCGGTGCGCTGGAACCCGAACATCGAGTAGAAGAAATAGAACGGGATCATCGGTTCGCCATGGGTCGCGTACGACGACCCGGCCGCGATCGCCGACGCCACGGCGCCGGACTCGGAGATCCCCTCGTGCAGCAGCTGACCCTGCTTCGCCTCCTTGTAGGCGAGCAGCAGCTTGCGGTCCACCGACTCGTAGATCTGGCCGTGCGGGCTGTAGATCTTCGCGGTCGGGAACATCGAGTCCATCCCGAAGGTGCGGAACTCGTCCGGCGCGATCGGCACGATCCGGGGCCCGATCTCCTCGTCCTTCATCAGGTCCTTCAGCAGCCGCACCAGCGCCATCGTGGTGGCAACCTTCTGCTTGCCCGACCCCTGCTTGAGCTCGCCGTAGACAGCGTCGCCAGGCAGCTTCAGGGGCTTCGGGTCGACCACACGCCGGGGCATCGGGCCGCCGAGCTGGGAGCGCCGCTCCATCATGTACTCGATCTCCGGCGAGTCGGGTCCCGGGTGGAAGAACGGGGCCACCTCGGCGCTGTCGATCTGCTGGTCGCTGATCGGCAGGTAGAGCCGGTCGCGGAACTTCTTCAGGTCGTCCTTGGTCAGCTTCTTCATCTGGTGCGTGGCGTTCTTGCCCTCCAGCGCGTCGATGGTCCAGCCCTTGATCGTCTTGGCCAGGATCACCGTCGGCTGGCCCACGTGGTCGGTGGCAGCCTTGAACGCGGCGTACACCTTGCGGTAGTCGTGTCCGCCCCGCGGCAGCTTGCGGATCTGTTCGTCGGTCATGTGCTCGACCATCTTGCGTAGCCGCGGGTCGCCGCCGAAGAAGTTCTCCCGGATGTAGTCGCCCGACTCCACCGAGTAGGTCTGGAAGGCGCCGTCGGGGGTGCTGTTCATCTTGTTGACCAGCGCGCCGTCGACGTCGCGGGCCAGCAGCTGGTCCCACTCGCGGCCCCAGACCACCTTGATCACGTTCCACCCGGCGCCACGGAAGAACGACTCCAGCTCCTGGATGATCTTGCCGTTTCCGCGCACCGGACCGTCGAGCTGCTGCAGGTTGCAGTTGATCACGAACGTGAGGTTGTCCAGCTCCTCCCGGGCGGCCAGCCCGATGGCGCCCAGTGACTCCGGCTCGCCCATCTCGCCGTCGCCGAGGAACGCCCACACGTGCTGCTGGCTGGTGTCCTTCACGCCGCGGTTGTGCAGGTAGCGGTTGAACCGCGCCTGGTAGAGCGCAGCCAGCGCGGTCAGGCCCATCGAGACCGTGGGGAACTCCCAGAAGTCCGGCATCAGCCGCGGGTGGGGGTACGACGACAGTCCGTTGCCCACGCCGTGCTGCACCTCCTGCCGGAAGTGCGAGAGCATCGACTCCTCCAGTCGGCCCTCCAGGAAGGCGCGGGCGTAGATGCCCGGCGAGGCATGGCCCTGGAAGTAGACCTGGTCGCCGCCCCCGGGGTGGTTGCGTCCCCGGAAGAAGTGGTTGAAGCCCACTTCGTACAGCGAGGCGGCGGACTGGTAGGTGGCGATGTGGCCGCCGACCTCGAGACCCTTCCGGTTGGCCGCGGAGACCATGACGGCTGCGTTCCAGCGGATGAAGGCCCGGATCCGCCGTTCCACGTCCTCGTCACCGGGGAACCACGGCTCCTTCTCCGGGGGGATGGTGTTGATGTAGTCGGTGCTGCGCAGTGCCGGCACGCCGACGCGCTCCTCGCGGGCGCGCTCCAGCAGCCGCAGCATCACGTAGCGGGCCCGTTCCCGGCCGCGCTGTTGCACCATCTCGTCGAACGACTCGATCCACTCCGTGGTCTCGTCGGGGTCGATGTCGGGGAGCTGGGTGGGCAGGCCCTCGTGGATCACCGGTGGGTTGTGCGGGGCCCCTGTGTCATTGCGGTCTTGCGAGGTCGTCACTCCTGCATCGTCCCACGTCGGGAAAGGGCAGGGGAATCTACTCAACGGTAGGAGCCTGCGCCGTGTGGGCCGGCCGTGCAGGGACGGTGCAGCGGCCCCTGCAGCGGCCCGTGCGGGAGGGCCGTCCGGTGGCCGAGCCGTCCCGGCCGGGCCGTCCCGACGTGGTGGCGCGGCCGTCTCGCAGTCAGGACGGTGCCGGTGGGGTACTTGCGCTCGGCGGGGGAGTCCGCTGGACTTGCGCTACCGACGTACCAGCGAGTCCCGGCGGTCAGTCAGACCGACCGGGCCAGACCACAGATTGGGGACCGACACGTGAGCGCGACCGCGGGCGGCGCGGAGGCCGAGGCCGGCAACCGGATGGGCCTCAAGCCCGGCATGACGGTGCAGGAGCTGGGCTGGGACGAGGACGTCGACGACGACCTGCGGGTCTCGCTGGAGGACGCCATCGACGCCGACCTGGTCGACGGCGACCACGGCGACGTCGTCGACGCGGTGCTGTTGTGGTGGCGCGACGGCGATGGCGACCTGGTGGATGCCCTGGTCGACTCCCTGACCGACCTCGTCGGCGGCGGAGCCATCTGGGTGATGACTCCCAAGATCGGCCGGGCGGGAGCGGTGGAACCCTCCGAGATCAGCGAGGCGGCCCCGGTCGCGGGGCTGGCCACCACCACGACCGTGGCGGTCAGCAAGGACTGGGCCGCCACCCGGCTCGTGGCCCCCAAGACCCCATGATGCTCACCGATCTCGGCCGGAAGGCCCTCAGGCAGGCAATGCGGCAGGGCGGCATGGTGCGGACCATGGCGCACGCCGGCGTGATCCGGCCCTATCACCCGCTCCACCTGGGCGGCGCGGGCTGGGCGCTGAAGGGCTGGGGCCTCGGCTTCGCCGGCGGCGTCGGGGCGGTGGCCCGGCTGCGCCCCGACGACGTCTTCGTGATCGACGAACTGGGGCAGCTGACCTGGCGTGAGGTGGACGACCGGTCCACCCGGCTGGCGAACGCGCTCGCGGGCCGGGGTATCCGGGCCGGGAGCAGCGTCGCGCTGCTGATCCGCAACCACCGCGGTTTCGTGGAGGTCTCGACCGCCCTGGCGAAGCTGGGCGCCGACATCCTCTACCTCAACACCGCGTTCGCCGCGCCGCAGATCGGCGAGGTCTGCGGGCGCGAGTCGACCACGGCCATCGTCTACGACGAGGAGTTCGGCGAGCTCGTCGATGCCGCCGGCATCGAGGTGCCCCGGATCGTGGCCTGGCACGACGGCGACTCCGGGTCCGCGTCGTACCCCCTGGTCGATGACCTGATCGCCTCGGGCTCGTTGCAACGGCTCCGGCCCCCGGGACGGGCGAGCCGGCCGGTGATCCTGACATCGGGCACGACCGGAAGCCCCAAGGGCGCCCCCCGCGACGAGACCGGCATCGACGGTGCCGTGGCGCTGTTGACGATGCCGTTCCAGTCCGGGGGCGTCACCCACGTCGCCGCACCGATGTTCCACACCTGGGGCTGGGCCCACCTGAACCTCGCGATGCTGCTCGGCTCGACCGTGGTGCTGCGCCGCCGGTTCGACCCGGCCGAGGCCCTCGCCGTGGTGGAACGGCACCGGTGTGACGGGCTGGTGGTGATCCCGGTGATGCTGCAGCGCATGCTGCAGCTGCCGGAGCAGGAGCACAGCGGCGACTACTCCTCGCTGCGGGTGGTCGCGGCGTCCGGCTCGGCGCTGCCCGGTGACCTGGCCTCCGAGTGGATGGACAGCTTCGGCGACAACCTCTACAACACCTACGGCTCCACCGAGGTGGCGTGGGCGACGATCGCCACGCCTCAGGACATGCGGGCCGCGCCCGGGACCGCCGGGCGGCCGCCGCCCAACACCGTGGTGCGGCTGTACGACGAGAGCGGCGACCTCGTCCCGCGCGGGCGGACCGGCCGCATCTTCGTGGGGAACTCGATGCTGTTCGGGGGCTACACCGGCGGCGGCCACAAGCAGCGGATCGACGGCCTGATGGCCAGCGGGGACGTCGGCCGCATCGACGAGGCCGGCCGGCTGTTCGTGGAGGGCCGCGACGACGAGATGATCGTCTCCGGCGGGGAGAACGTCTTCCCCCAGGAGGTCGAGGACTGCCTGGCGCGGCACGAGTCCGTCACGGAGGCGGCCGCGGTCGGTGTGGACGATCCCGAGTTCGGCAAGCGGTTGCGGGCGTTCGTGGTGCTGGAGGACGGCGCCGAGGCCGACGAGGAGCAGCTCAAGGACTGGGTCAAGCAGAACCTCGCCCGGTTCAAGGTTCCTCGCGAGATCGTCTTCCTCGACGAGCTGCCCCGCAACGCCACCGGCAAGGTGCTCAAGCGCGAGCTGGCGAACCGGGACGGCTGACCGCTCGGTCTTCACCCGGGCGGATAGGGTCCGGGACATGCCTCTCGAGATCGGTGCCGTCGCCCCGGACTTCACCTTGCGCGACCAGCACGGCGCCAGCCACACGCTTTCGGCGCACCGCGGGAACAAGGCGGTGTTGCTGGTCTTCTACCCGTTCGCGTTCAGCGGGGTCTGCACTGGCGAGCTGATCGGGTTTCGGGACCGACTGGGCGACTTCGAGACCGAGGCGGCCACCCTGATGGCGCTCTCCTGCGACCCGGTGTTCAGCCAGCGGGCGTTCGCCGACCGCGACGCCCTGTTCTTCCCGCTGCTCTCGGACTTCTGGCCGCACGGCGAGGTCGCGGCCGCGTACGACGTGCTGGACGAGCGCACCGGAGGGGCCCGCCGGTCGTCGTACCTGGTCGACCCGGAGGGCCGGATCGCCTGGTCGGTCCACAACGACCCGGCCGTGCCCCGCGACCTCGACGAGCACGCCGCGGCGCTGGCGCGGCTGCCGGAGCGGGCCCAGCGGCGGAGCTAGGCCAGCTGCCGGCTGCCGGCTGCGACCGCAGTACCTTTCCTCGCAGCCGCATAGTCCGTTCGGGCCATTTTCCGGCGAGTTGGGCAGAACCCCTTGGAATCCGGAAGGGCGTGGGTCAAAATGAAGTCGTTGCGATCGCTGGTGACCCGAGACGCCAGCGGTCGCAACTTTTTGTGCCCGCTTCCGCGAAGGTCACCGGCGTGGGCTTCCCGCCGGTTCGGCCCCCGCCGCCCGCTCCCGTAGTCTGTGCCGGACCCGCGGCCGCCCGTGGGTGCCCGGGCGCATAGCTCAGCGGTAGAGCACCTCCCTTACAAGGAGGGGGTCGCAGGTTCGATCCCTGCTGCGCCCACCGACAAAACCGCAGGTCAGCGGCCTGCGTGGCCAAGGAGCGACTGGGCGTCGAGCCCGACGTACTGCCCGGCGGTCACCTGCTCGCGCTGGCCAACCCGGCTGGCATGGCGGGCTACCTCCTCGATCGATCAGAAGTCCACGTGGCCGGCCGGGCGCCACCAGGATCAGCCGCTGCGGGGTGGAAGACCATGGCCTCACCAGTGCTGCCACAGGCCTTGGGCCCGACCAGTGGTCACCGGCGCTCGGCGACGAGGACGTGCCCGTTGGGGAGCGAGCCGCCGAGGTCACCCGCCCGGGCGGGCAGCGCCAGCTGCAGCGAGACCTCCAGGAGGTCGCTGTCGCGCAGTGTGGTGAACCCATGACCTCCGAGCAGCCTGGACAGTCGGTGCGGGGTCCAGTGGGAACGATGTGGTTCGTCGCTCCAGGGATCCGGGCTGCGCGCCAGCCTCATCATCGCGCGTCCGATCAGACGGCCCATGCCCGCCTTGGCCGAAGGGACCTGGTAGTTGACCACGAGCCGGCTCCCCCGGGCAGATCGTGCCGCGACCGCGGCGAGAGTCGCGTCGACCTCGGCATCGGTCAGATAGGGCACGACGCCTTCCCACACCCACGTGGTCTGCAGGTCGCCACGATGCCCTGAGCACCGGGTCGCTGAACCGTCCGACCGCGATCCGGTCATGTGCCGCCGCCCGGCCCTGACAGACCAGGACGGCGGTGCGGCTGGCCTCGCCTCGCATGGGCCGAAGCGTTGCAGCTCGCGCCTGGCGGTCGCACAGCGGGATCGGTCGAGCGGGGACGACGGGGTGGCTCGCGATGCGGCTACGAGCGCGCCAGCGTGCGCAGCTCTGCCTGGTACGCGGCGTACGCCGAGCGCAGCTCGGCCGCCGGCCAGTCTCTGGGCAGCAGCGTGCGGGGGAGCAGCGGGTCGGCGGTGAGGTGGCGTACGACGTGGGCCGCGACCGTGAGCCGGAGGGCCGGCCGCGTGGTGGCGGCCAGCAGCGAGAGCAGCTCGCGTCCCCGGGTCGACCAGCCGGCGAGGTCCCACAGGCCGGCGGCCAGCTCCGCGGCATCCTGCGCCGGGTGGGCCCGGAACGTGCTCAGCACCGGGTCTCGGTCGTAGGCGGGGGAGCGGCTGAGGTTCGCCGGACGGGTCCACACTCCCTCCCGCAGCTCGGCCAGCCGGTACGCCGTCAGCGAGTCGCGCAGCGCCGCACGCTCGGCACCCGGGCGGCCGGCGACCACGACCACGGCCATCTCCCAGCTGCCGTCCCACGGGGTCTCGGCGTCCTCGACCGCCTCGCGCTGGCGCCGCTCGCGGCCCAGCAGCCGCTCGCCGAGCGCGTAGCCACCGTCGACCCGGCGCAGGTCCCCGGCCCCCACCGCCCGGGTGAGCGCCACGCGCACGGTCGTTGCCGGGACACCGAGGTGCTCGGCGGCCCGGGTCAGCTCCGCCGGGCTCATCCGGGTCGGGTGCGAGCCCAGCAGCAGGCTGAGCACGACCGAGCGCGCCGGGAGCGGCGTCAGCGCCGTTGCCGGGGATTGGCTCATGACGGCACCTTCGCACGCTACGGATCTGGACACAACTGGTTCTCGAACTGTAATGTGGGGGGCATGGGAGAGGCAACCTGGCGTCGGGACAACCGTGCCGGGGACGACTCGCCGTACCGGCACGCCGCACCCCCGCCCGAGGACGTGCCCGACTACCGCACCCTCACCTACGAGGTCGACGGCCGGATCGCCCGGGTCACCTTCGACCGGCCCGAGCAGGGCAACGCGATCACCCCGCAGACCCCGGTCGAGCTCGCCGATGCGGTCGAGCGTGCCGACCTCGACCCGCGGGTCCACGTCATCGTGCTCTCGGGACGCGGCAAGGGTTTCTGCGGGGGCTACGACCTGGCCGCCAGCGCCGAGCACCTCACCGACGCGGGCCCCGGGTCGGCCGACCACGCGGGCACCGTGCTCGACCCGGCCGTGCAGGTCGACAACCACGACCCGGCCGGCACCTGGGACCCGATGGTCGACTACGCGATGATGAGCCGGTTCACCCGCGGCTTCGCCAGCCTGCTGCACGCCGACAAGCCCACCGTCGCGAAGATCCACGGCTTCTGCATCGCGGGCGGCACCGACATCGCGCTGCACTGCGACCAGATCGTCATCGCCGCCGACGCCAAGATCGGCTATCCGCCCGTCCGGGTCTGGGGTGTGCCGAGTGCCGGGCTCTGGGCTCACCGGCTCGGCGACCAGCGGGCGAAACGGCTGCTCTTCACCGGTGACTGCCTGAGCGGGCGCGAGGCTCTCGAGTGGGGCCTCGCGGTCGAGGCCCCCGAGCCGGAGGCCCTGGACGAGCGCACCGAGGTCCTGCTGCAGCGGATCGCCGCGATGCCGCTCAACCAGCTGATGATGGCCAAGCTCGCGCTCAACTCCGTCCTGCTCGCCCAGGGCGTCGAGGCCAGCCGCATGGTCGGCACCGTCTTCGACGGCATCGCCCGCCACACCCGGGAGGGCCACGCCTTCCAGCAGCGCGCCGCCGAGGCGGGCTTCCGTCAGGCGGTGCGCGAGCGCGACGCCGCGCCGTACGACGACCACGGACCCTCCACCAACAAGGGGTGAACGCCATGACAACTCACGAGGTCCTCAACCAGGTCCCGCCGCTGGTGGGCCACGACACCTCCGCCGACCCAGCGCTGCGCGAGGGGCTCCATCGCGAGGGCGCCGGCTGGGCGCTCGATGAGGTCGCCGAGCTCGGCCGGCTCGCCGGGTCCGAGCAGGCACGGGAGTGGGGCCGGCTTGCCGAGCGGTACCCGCCCCGGCTGCTCACCCACGACCGGTACGGGCACCGCATCGACGAGGTCGAGTACGTGCCGGCGTACCACCGGCTCATGGAGACCGCGATCGGTCACGGCCTGCACGCGGCGCCCTGGGCGGACGACCGGCCCGGCGCCCACGTCGCCCGGGCCGCGAAGTTCATGGTCTGGTCGGTCGACGCCGGCCACGGCTGCCCGGTCTCGATGACCTACGCGGCGGTCCCCGCGCTGCGGGCGAACCCCGACCTGGCCGCGCGGTTCGAGCCGCTGCTGGCCAGCACGGTCTACGATCCGGGGCTGCGCGACCCGGCCACCAAGCGCGGCCTGGTCGCCGGCATGTCGATGACCGAGAAGCAGGGCGGCTCCGACGTCCGGGCCAACACCACCTCGGCCACGCCGCAGACCGACGGCACCTACACCCTGGTGGGCCACAAGTGGTTCACCTCCGCGCCGATGAGCGACCTGTTCCTCACCCTCGCGCAGGCACCGGGCGGGCTGTCGTGCTTCCTCGTGCCGCGGGCGCTGCCGGGCGGGGAGCGCAACGCGATGCACCTGATGCGGCTGAAGGACAAGCTCGGCAACCGCTCCAACGCCTCCTCCGAGGTCGAGTACGACGGTGCAGTCGGCTGGCTTGTCGGGGAGGAGGGCCGCGGCGTGCGCACCATCGTGGAGATGGTGAACATGACCCGGCTGGACTGCGTGGTCGGTACCGCGACCGGGATGCGCACCGCCCTGGTCGGGGCGGCCCATCACGCGCGGTACCGCAGCGCGTTCGGCAGGCCGCTGCTCGACCAGCCCCTGATGCGCAACGTGCTCGCCGACCTCTCCGTCGAGTCGGAGGCGGCCACGGCGGCGATGTTCCGGCTGGCCGGCGCGAGCGACCGCGCGATCCGTGGCGACAAGGCCGAGTCGGCACTGCGCCGGCTCGCGCTGGCGGCCACGAAGTACTACGTGTGCAAGCGCGGTCCGGTGCACGCGGCCGAGGCCCTGGAATGCCTGGGTGGCAACGGCTACATCGAGGACTTCGACATGGCCCGGATCTACCGTGAGCTGCCGCTGCTGTCGATCTGGGAGGGCTCGGGCAACGTGGCCGCGCTGGACACGCTGCGCGCGATCGCCCGGGAGCCCGAGACGCTCGACGCCTACTTCGGCGAGGTGGAGCGGGCTGCCGGCGCCGACGCCCGCTTCGACGAGGCACTGGCCCGGCTGCACAAGGAGCTGACCTCCGCCGACGACATCGAGCTGCGCGCCCGGCGGGTCGTGGAGCAGCTTGCGCTGGTCTTCTGTGGCTCGCTGTTGCTGCGTCACGGCCCGGCCGCGGTCGCCGACGCGTTCTGCGCGACCCGGCTGCACCGCGACTGGGGAGGCGCGCTCGGCACGCTGCCGTCCGGCCTCGACCTCGACCCGATCATCGAGCGCGCCCGGGTAGAGCTCCCCTGACGCTTCGCGGTCACACCGCGCGGCGCAGGTCCGCCATCCCGACCTCTTGCGGGGGCACTATGTTGAACCTCACAGGTCCGATATGAGGGAGGCCACGCCGTGCTCGTGCCGTTCACCGTCAACGACTTCCTCGACCGGGCGCTCGCGGGCTACGCCGACCGCACCGGCATCGCCGACGAGCCCGACCAGCCGGCGGCCTCGCTCGGTGAGCTGAGCTACCGTCGGGTCGGCGAGCTCGCCCGGGCCATGGCGGCGCGGCTCGACCAGCTCGGCCTCGACCCCGGCGACCGGGTCGCGATCGTGTCGCACAACAGCGCGCGGCTCTACACCGCGTTCTTCGGGGTCTGCGGCTACGGCCGGGTGCTGGTGCCGGTCAACTTCCGGCTCTCGCCCGACGAGATCGGCTACATCGTCGAGCACTCCGGCGCCCGGGTGCTGTTCTACGACCCGGAGCTGGTGCAGACCGTCTCCGGGGTGGAGTGCGAGCACAAGTTCGAGATCGGCGAGGACTCCGCGCTGTTCCTGGAGGGCACCGAGCCCCGGGCCTGGGAGCCGGACGAGAACGCCACCGCAACGATCAACTACACCTCCGGGACCACCGCCCGGCCGAAGGGCGTGCAGATCACCCATCGCAACATCTGGGTCAACGCCGTCACGTTCGCGCTGCATGCCGGCGTCACCGACCGCGACGTCTACCTGCACACGCTGCCGATGTTCCACGCCAACGGCTGGGGGATGCCGTTCGCGATGACCGGCATGGGCGTGCCGCAGGTGGTGCTGCGCAAGGTCGACGGCGCGGAGATCCTCCGCCGGGTCGAGAAGTACGGCGTGACGGCGATGTGCGCCGCACCCGCGGTGGTCAACGCCGTACTCGCCGCCGCCGAGGACTGGGACGGCGCCATCCCGGGTGGGAACAGCCCCGGCCGCGACCGGGTGCGGATCATCGTCGCCGGTGCCCCGCCGCCGACCACGACCATCGCGCGCGTCGAGCAGGAGCTCGGCTGGGAGTTCGTGCAGATCTACGGTCTCACCGAGACCTCGCCGCTGCTGACCATCAACCGCACCCGCCAGGAGTGGGATGACCTCGAGCCCCAGGAGCGGGCCTCCCGGCTGGTCCGGGCCGGCATGCCGGCCATCGGCGTCAGCCTCGACGTGGCGCCCGGGGGAGAGGTGCTGGCGCGGTCGAACGTGATCCTCGAGGGCTACTGGCAGCAGCCGGAGGAGACCGAGCGCTGCCTGGCGGACGGCTGGTTCCACACCGGCGACGGCGGCGAGATCGACAAGGACGGCTACCTCTCGATCAGCGACCGCAAGAAGGACGTGATCATCACCGGCGGCGAGAACGTATCGTCGATCGAGGTCGAGGACGTGATCTTCTCCCACCCCGACGTGAACGAGGTCGCGGTGATCGGTGTGCCCGACCAGAAGTGGGGCGAGACCATCAAGGCGCTGGTGGTCAGGGCCGACGGGTCCTCGCTGACCGAGGACGAGCTGATCAAGTACTGCAAGTCCAGGGTGGCCGGCTACAAGGCGCCCACGTCGGTGGAGTTCCGCGACGAGCTGGCCCGGACGGCGACCGGCAAGCTGCAGAAGTTCAAGCTGCGCGCGCCCTACTGGGAGGACCGCGACCGCCAGGTCAACTGAGCCGTTGGCATACTCGGGCGGTGTCCGAGACCCACCGCCGACCCGTCGACGCGGCATTGGCGCGCGCCCTGGTCGACACCCAGTACGCCGGCGTGGATCCCGCAGGGGCTGCGGGCGAGCTTCGCCTGGTCGATCGTGGCATGGACAACGTGATCTTCCGGCTCGGCCGGAAGCTGGCGGTCCGGCTGCCGGTGCGTGAGGAGGCCGCCCCGCTGATCGACCACGAGGCCCGTTGGTTGGCCGAGGTCAGCGAGCCGCTGACGCTGGCCACCCCGGTGCCGGTGTTCCTCGGCGAGCCGCAGGACGACTACCCGTGGCGCTGGACGGTCTGCCCCTGGATCGACGGCGAGCCGCTGGCACGACTGCCCGTCGAGTCCCGCGGCGGCATCGTCGACGACCTGGCCGAGGCACTGGTGGCACTGCACCGGCCGGCGCCGGCCGACGCCCCGGCGAACCCGTACCGGGGCGTCGCGCTCGTCGACCGCGACGAGGTGGTCTCGGCACGCATCGAGCGGTTCGACGGCCCGGTGGACGCGCTCGGGGCGGCCTGGCGCCGGGCCCTGGCGGCGCCGGCGTGGCCGGGTCCGCCGTACTGGCTGCACGGTGACCCGCACCCGCTCAACCTGCTCCACCGGGACGGCCGCCTGAGCGGGCTGATCGACTTCGGGGACCTCACCTCCGGTGACCCGGCCAGCGACCTCGCCGCGGCCTGGTGGTGCTTCGGCCCCGCCGACCGCGCCCGGTTCGTCGGGCGGGTCCGGGCCACCGGCCGGTACGACGCCCACGTCTGGGAGCGGGCTGCCGGCTGGGCCGCCTCGCTGGCCAGCGCGATCCGGCCGGACACCCCGATGGCCCCGGTCGCCCGGCACACCGCGGCGCAGCTCGCCCGGGCCTGAGCCCGGCCGGTCCCGGTCGCAACGCGCCAACGGGATGTCGGCGCGGCCTCCAGCGGACATAATGACGCTGTGCGACCTGGCGGTTTCCTCACGAGCCGGCGGGCCGGGGAGCCCATCGCAGGGCGGGCGCCTCGCTCCGACCCGGCGGCCGTCGTCCGTGCCCTGCGCGCCGGGTACGGCCGGGTGATCGGCATCGACGGCGTGGACCTCGAGGTCGGCTCCGGGGAGATCCTGGGCATCGCCGGCGAGAGCGGAGCCGGCAAGTCCACTCTGCTGCGCTGCCTGGCCGGCGAGCTCTCGCCGATGGCGGGTCGGGTCAACCTGGGCACCGACACCTCCCCGGCGCTGGTCTGGCAGCACACCGCGCTGTGTGACAACCTCGACATCGCCGAGAACCTGCTGCTCGGTGCGGAACCCCGCTGGCGGCTGCTGCGCTCGGCGGTCAGCCGGCACGAGCTGGCCCGCCGGCTGCTCGCCGACCTGGGCCTCGCGGCCCGACTGGGCCCGACCACGGCCACGGCCGGCAGCCTCGCCGTGGTGCAGCGGCAGCTGCTCGTGGTCGCCCGGGCCCTCATCGCCGCACGGCGGCTGCTGCTGCTCGACGAGCCCACCGACCCGCTCGGGACCACCGACACCGGCCGGGTCGAGCGGCTGGTGCGCCGGGTGCAGGTCGAGGGCTGCGCGGTGGTGGTGGTCTCGCACGACCTCGAGCAGCTGTTCGGCCTGGCCGACCGGATCGTGGTGCTGCGTCACGGGCGGGTGGTGGGAGAGGTGGACCCGGTCAGCGGCCACCCCGACGACGTACTGGCGCTGGCCTCGGGCCACCCACCGGAGAGCTCGGCGCATCACCAGCTCACCCGGCTGCACGCGCTGCGCGGGCGACTCGCGACCGCCGACCCCACCTCCGCACCACTGGTCGTCCTGTCCGCGCTCGGCGCGGCGCTGGGCGCGGACCGGCTGGCGCTGCACCTGGCCGACGGTTCGGGCAGGCTGCGGCTGTCGTGCTCGCTCGGGCTGCCCGAGGGCCTGTGTCGGGCATGGCGGTTGGTCGGGACCGGGTCCGAGGGCGGCGCCATCGGTCGTGCCGCCCGCACGGGCGAACCCGAGCTGGTCAGCGACGTACGGACGGCCGAGGCCTGGTCCGGGATGCGCCGCCGGCTCTGGGAGCAGCGGGTCGCCAGCTCCTGGTCGGTCCCCTTCGGCGGGTCGGATGCCAGCAGCGGGGTGATCACGGTGCTTCGCACCCGGATCGGCGACCCCACCAGGGCCGAGCTGGACCTGGCCCAGCTGTACGGCGGCTACCTGTCCGCGGCGCTGGAGCGCGAACGGCTGGTCGGCCAGCTGACCTCGCGCAACCTGGTGCTGGAGACGATCCGGGACATGCTCGAGACGCTGGGGGGACCGGCGCCGGTCGGTGAGTCGCTGCGCACGGCGCTTGAGGTGCTGCGCCGTGGCCTGGGCGCCGAGTCGGTCGCGGTCTACTCGGCCGCGGCGTCGGGTGGCCAACTGGCCCTGGCCGGTGTCGCGGGGCAGCCCGACGAGGGTGTGGACGGCACCGCGCTGGCCCGGGTCGTGGAGCAGCACCGCGCCGGGGCCGCCGACCACGGCACCGCGGCGACGCTTCCTGCAGGCCACGACCGCTGGCTCCACCTGGTCACCTTCGCCGACCCCACGGAGGTCGCGGCCCTGCTGGTGGCGCGGCACGGAGAGCCGGCCGACCCCGACGAGCGGGCCCTGGTCGAGGACGCCGCGCACTCGGTGCAGCTCGCGATGGCCCGTCACCGCGCGCAGCAGGCCACGCAGGAGGCCGCGGCGCTGCGGCGTACCCAGCAGCTGCAGCACGACTTCCTGGCCAGGCTCTCCCACGAGCTGCGGACGCCGCTCACCGCGATCACCGGGTACGCCGACACGATGCTGCAGCCCGATGTCGACTGGGACAGCGACTCCCGGGAGCGGTTCCTGACCCGCATCGCCGTCGAGTCGCGGAGGATGGCACGGCTCGTGGGAGACCTGCTGGACCTGTCCACGATCGAGACCGGCATCCTGCGGCTGCAGCACGACTGGTGCGAGCTGCGGCTGGTGCTCGAGGCTGCCCGCGACTGCCTGGCGGTCGCGGTCAGGCCACGGGTCGAGGTCGACGTACCGGTCGACCTGCCACCGATCTGGGCCGACCACGACCGGTTGGAGCAGGTCTTCGTGAACCTGCTCGACAACGCGTTCCGGCACAACCCGCCGGGGACGCGGGTGTGGCTGCGGGCGGCGGCCGGCGACCGGACCGTGACCGTCCGGGTCCGCGACGACGGCGACGGCCGGCTCGAGCGGCTCGGCCAGCCGGACACCCCTGCGACACCCCGCCCCGCCACCGCGGGGGCCGGCCTCGGGCTGTCGATCAGCCGGGCGATCGTGGCGGCGCACGGGGGCAGCATGCAGGCCGAACAGGCCGATCCGGGCCTGTGCTTCGCGGTCGACCTTCCCGTCGAGCCCGAAGCCGCCGCGGAGGAGCCGCCGGTGATGGCCGCGGGGGCAGTCGATGACTGACTACCGTCCACGCACCAAGGTCCTGGTGGTCGAGGACGACCCCAACATCGTCGACCTGATCCGGTCGAACCTGAACGTGCGTGGCTTCGACACGGTCGTGGCGCCGGAGGGTGGGCACGTGCTGCGGCTGCTCGAGACCGAGCAGCCCGACATCGTGCTGCTCGACCTGATGCTGCCCGACACCGACGGCATGGAGCTGTGCCGCCGGATCCGGGAGCGGTCCAGCGTGGGCGTGATCGTGGTCTCCGCCCGTGGCGGGGAGTGGGACAAGGTGACCGCCCTGAACATGGGGGCCGACGACTACCTGACCAAGCCCTTCGGCATCGAGGAGCTGCTCGCCCGGATCACCGCGACGTTGCGGCGTACCCGCTCGGTCACACCGCAGCCCGACGTCGCCGGTGTCATCGAGGTCGGCGACCTCGAGGTCGACCTGGGCGACCAGCGGGTCAGTCGCGCCGGGCAGCCGGTGCACCTGACGCCCACCGAGTTCGCGCTGCTGCGCGAGCTGGTGACCAACCGGGGCAAGCTGCTCACCCACGCGCAGCTGCTGCGACGGGTGTGGGGGCCGGGCTACGCCACGGAGACCGAGTACGTGCGGGTCTACATCCGGCGGCTGCGAGCCAAGCTGGAGACCGAGGGCGGCGAGCCGTTGATCGTGACCCAGCCGCGTGCGGGTTACCGTTTGGTCTCGAATCCGGGCTGACAACCCGGCTCGTTCACGCTTTGTTCACGCCGTAGCGGAATTGTTCACGCGCCGTTCACGGCACTCTCACTAGCGTCAGCGGCAGCGTTCGCGATGGCGTACGCCCCTGCCGAATGGGTCGGCGGGCACACCTGTGATGGGGATGATGAACAGTGCGCGTGTCTCGCAGTCTCTCGATGGTCGCGGCGCTCTCGGCGACCGCGGTCCTGGCCGCCGGCTGTGGCAGCGGCGGGAGCGGTGGCAGTGCCGGCGGCAGCGGAGGCTCGGGCTCGTCCGGGTCCTCCGGGGCCAAGGTGCCGAACCTCACGGTCAGCTCGTTCACCAACGACTTCTCGGCGATGTCCAAGCTGTCCGGACTGGTCAAGAAGGGCAAGGGCAAGATCGCGGTGATCCTGCCCGACACCACCACCTCGGCCCGCTACACCGAGTTCGACGCGCCGTACCTGAAGGAGTCCTTCCAGAAGGCCGGCCTGTCCTCCGGTGACTACATCGTCCAGAACGCACACGGCAGCGACAGCACCCAGCTGACCGACGCCCAGTCGGACATCACCAACGGCGCCTCGGTGCTCATCGTCGACCCCCTCGACGCCGGGGTCGGCGCCCAGATCGAGAAGTACGGCACCCAGCACGGCGCCAAGGTGATCGACTACGACCGGCTCACCCTGGGTGGGGACCGGGACTACTACGTCAGCTTCAACAACGTGGAGGTCGGCAAGCTGATCGGGAACGGCATGGTCTCCTGCGCGAGCAAGTGGGGGGTCAAGAACCCGAACATGATCGTGATGCGCGGTGACCCCACCGACAACAACGCGACGCTGTTCGCGCAGGGCTACGACGGGGTCCTGAAGCCGAAGTTCTCCTCGGGCTGGAAGCAGGCCGCCACGCCGGCCGGGACCTGGGACCCGCCCACCGCGGAGACCGAGTTCCAGCAGGCGCTGACCGCGAACAAGGGCGTCAACTCGGTGCTGGTGCCCAACGACGAGAACGCGGCGCCGATCATCAACTACCTGCAGTCGCAGGGCGTCAAGCCCAACTCCTTCCCGGTGACGGGCCAGGACGCGACCCTGGTGGGCCTGCAGAACATCCTGACCGGCTACCAGTGCGGGACGGCGTACAAGCCGATCTACCTCGAGGCGCAGGCGGCCGCCGCGCTGGGCGTCTACCTGCGAGCCGGGGTGACCCCGCCGAGCGACCTGGTCAACGGCACCACCCAGGACACCAAGGAGCACAAGGCCGTCAAGTCGGTGCTGCTGAAGCCCGAGTGGGTCACTCCGAAGAACATGGAGAGCACCATCGTGGCGGACAAGTTCGTGCCGGTGAGCCAGCTGTGCAAGGGCAAGTACGCGAAGGCGTGTGCGAAGTACGGGATCAAGTGAACCCCTGGTGAGCACCGTCACCGTTGACGACGCCCCGCTGCTGCGGCTGCGGGGCGTCGTCAAGAACTTCGGCCCGGTCCAGGCCCTCAAGGGGGTCGACCTGGACATCCTGGCCGGGCAGGTCACCGCCCTGGTGGGGGACAACGGAGCCGGGAAGTCCACCCTGATCAAGACCGTCTCGGGGATCTGGGACCCCGACGGCGGCGAGGTCGTCTGGGAAGGGTCAGCGGTCCGCTTCCACTCGCCGAGGGACGCCTACTCGGCGGGGATCGCCACGGTCTACCAGGACCTGGCGCTGTGCGACAACCTCGACATCGTGCAGAACATGTTCCTGGGGCGCGAGCACGTGAGGAACCGGTTCCTTGACGAGCCCTCGATGGAGCGTGAGGCGGGCGCGACCCTGCGCGACCTGCACGTGACCACGGTGAAGTCGATCCGCCAGCTGGTGCGGTCGCTGTCGGGCGGCCAGCGGCAGGCCGTCGCGGTGGCCCGGGCGGTGATGGCGGAGGCCAGGCTCGTGATCCTGGACGAGCCGACCGCGGCGCTGGGCGTCTCCCAGACCGAGATGGTGCTCGACCTGGTCAAGCGGCTGAGCAGCCGGGGCATCGCGGTGCTGATCATCTCCCACAACCTCAACGACGTCTTCGAGGTGGCCGACCGGATCGCCGTCCTGCACCTGGGTGCCATGGCCGAGAGCGGACCGGCCGGCGACTACGACACCCAGAGCGTGGTCGAGCTGATCACCACCGGCAGGAAGTCTCTGCGAACAGGCGAGCGCGCAGGGGAGGAGGGGCGATGACGACGACCAAGGCGGACCTGGAGGAGCCCACACCCCCGCAGGTCGAGGGCGAGGAGGTCCTCGCGGGGTCACTGCGCGAGTACACCGCGGCCTGGTGGCGCCGTGCCCGCAGCGGCGAGAGCGGGATGGTCCCGGTCGTGGTCGGCCTGGTGGTCATCGTCGTGATCTTCCAGACCCAGAGCTCGGAGTTCCTGACCGGGGGCAACCTGACCAACCTGTTCTCGCAGGACGCGGGCGTCTACGTGCTGCTCGGCATGGCCGAGGTGTTCGTGCTGCTGCTCGGCGAGATCGACCTGTCCGCCGGCTTCGTCGGCGCGGTCGGCGGGTTCTTCACGGTGTGGCTGTCGGCGATGCACGGCTGGCCGTGGCTGCCCGCGATCCTGGTGGGGCTGGGCGTGCCCGCCGCCATTGGCGCAATGACGGGCCTGATCATCGTGCGGCTGCGGGTGCCCTCGTTCGTGGTCACCCTGGCCGGGCTGCTCGGCTTCCAGGGGCTGCTGCTGTTCCTGATCGACAGCTTCGGCGGCAAGTCCAGCGGCGGCACCATCAGCGACCCGGCGTACGTCAACGCCCTGGTCAACAGCAGCCTGCCGATGACCGCGGCCTGGATCGTGCTCGCGGTCTCGGTGGTGCTGTTCGCCGGCATCCTGCTCGTCAGGGACCGCAGCCTGCGCAGGTCCGGCCTGGCCGTGCCGCCGTTCGGGCTGACCGTCGCGAAGATCGTCGCGGTGGCAGTCGCCGGGATCGTGCTGGTGGTCATCTGCGGCGTGAACCGGGGCGTCGGGTTCACCGTGGTGAACGGCGTGCCCTGGGACATCCCGATCGTGCTGGTGATCGTGGTGCTGTGGACCATCCTGCTGTCCCGGACCCGGTTCGGCCGGTACGTGTACGCGATCGGCGGCAACGCGGAGGCCGCCCGACGCGCCGGCATCAACCTGGGCCGGATCCGGGTGGCCGGGTTCGCGCTGTGCAGCCTGACCGCGGGCGCGGCCGGGATCATCTACGCCGCGCGGCTGGGCTCGATCTCGGCCAACGTCGACGGCGGCCAGCTGGTGCTGTACGCCGTGGCGACGGCGGTGATCGGGGGCACCAGCCTGTTCGGCGGCCGGGGCAAGATGGTGCACGCGCTGCTCGGCGGCGTGGTGATCGCGACCATCGACAACGGGATGGGACTGATCAACCTGTCGGCCGCCACGAAGTTCATGGTGACCGCGCTGGTGCTGCTGGCCGCCGTGACCGTGGACGCGCTGGCTCGCCGGGGGCAGTCGAGCTCGTAGTTCACGACGTCGGTTGCGAAGCTGAGGAGGCACGAGGCAGCCGGAGCCCGAGCAGGCCGGCCAGGGCCACCACCGCGGCGGCGAGGCCGAAGGCGAGGACGTAGGAGCCGTGGTCGACCAGCCACCCGGCGAGGGTGGGGCCCACGACCGCGCCGAGGTCGCTGGCCATGTTGAACACCGCGACCGCGGAGCCGCTGCGGCGTCCGGCCACGTCGCCGACCAAGGCCGCGGGCGCACTGCCGAGGAACGCCGAGCCGGCACCGAAGACCGCCAGCGCGACCAACGCCACCGCGACCGAACCGCCCACGGCGAGGAGCGCAAGCCCCAGCGCGGCACCGAGGGAACCGGCGAGCAGCGCGGGCCGCCGGCCCGCCGAGTCCGTCCACCGGCCGGCGGGGAACAGCAGGGCCACCTGCACCAGGGACGAGACCAGGAACGCGTAGGCGACCGTGGCGTCGGAGGTGCCCAGGTCGTGGACGAAGAACAGCGGGACCACGGCACTGCGCACGCCGAACACGGCCAGCCCGACGGCCAGGTTGGCCATCAGCGCGGCCTGGTACTCCCGGGTCCGGAGGAGCTCGCGCAGGACCGGCTCGGCCTCGTCGTGACCGGTCGACGGTTCATCCGGCTCGATGTCCCCGCCCGAGCGGGCGGCGAGCCGTTCCCGGCGGCCGACGAAGACCATGGCCACCACGCCGGCCAGCACCAGGGTGCCGCCGTAGAGGAAGAACGGCGCCCGCAGCGAGATGCCCAGCACGGCCCCGCCGACGGCCGGGCCCACCACGCCGCCGACCAGGAAGCCGGAGCGGTACACGCTCATCGCCTGGCCACGGTTCCCGTGAGTGGCGACCTTGAGCACCAGGCTGACCGCGGAGACGCCGAAGACCGCCGAACCGACACCACCGACCCCGCGAAGGACCAACAGCTGGGGGTAGCTCTGCGCAAGGCCCGCGACCACGCTCGAGGCCGCGACCACCGCGAGGCCGAGCATCAGGCCGGCCCGTTGGCCGATCCGGTCCACCAGCCGTCCGGCAACGGGGTCCGCGACCAGCCTCATCAGCGCGAACGCGGAGACCACCGCACCGGCCGCGGTTGCATCGACGCCGAACTCGCTGGCGAACAGGGGGATCGCCGGTGACACCACGCCGAAGCCGAGCGCCACGGACAGCGCCACCGCCGACATCGCGAACACGTCGGCCGGCAGGCCGGTCCCGCGCACCCGCGCCACGACCGCCCGGACCGGTACGGCGGCCCCCGACACCAGGGGAGGGATGCGGGGCCGGGACACGACAGCACATGCTGCCACGGCACCCCCGGTGCCTCCGCCTCCATTTCGGGCCACCGCCCACGGGTCGCCGCGGTGCCGTCGCGGTGGCACAGTGGCTGGGTGGTCTTCACCAGCGAGTACCCGATCTTCTACGTCACTGCCGACGCGGTGCTGCTCACCGAGGTCGACGGCGCGGCACACACCCTGGTGGTGCAGCGGGCACACCCGCCGTTCCAGGGCTGCTGGGCGCTGCCGGGTGGCTTCGTCGACATCGACGAGGACCCGCTGCACGCCGCGGTCCGGGAGCTGGCCGAGGAGACCGGGCTGCGGGTCACCCGGCTGCGCCAGCTCGCGACGTACGGCGCACCCGACCGCGACCCCCGGCACCGCACCGTGACCGTGGCCCACGTCGCCGTGCTGCCCGAGCCTCTGCAGCCCACCGCGGGGGACGATGCCGCGCACGCCGCCTGGCATCCGGTCGCCTGGCTGCTGGCGGACGAACGGCTCGCCTTCGACCACGCGCTGATCCTGCGCGACGCCGTCGAGCACGCCGGCCTGGCGCATTGAGCTGCGGCTAGCCTTCCGACCATGCTGCTCGCCGACATACTCGCCCGGCTCGACGGCTGGTACCCCGCCGGGTACGCCGAGGACTGGGACCGGGTCGGCCTGGTCTGCGGTGACCCGGGGGCCGAGGTGCGCCGGATCCTGCTCGCCGTCGATCCCGTGCAGGCGGTCGCCGACGAGGCCGTGGACCTCGGGGCCGACCTGCTGGTCTGCCACCACCCGTTGTTCCTGCGCGGCACGAGCTCGGTCGCCACCACCACGCCCAAGGGCCGGGTGGTGCACCAGCTGGTCAGGAACGGGGTTGCCCTGTTCACCGCCCACACCAACGCGGACTCGCCGGCGGGCGGGGTCTCGGAGTCGCTCGCACTGGCGCTCGGCCTCCGCGCGGTGCGGCCGCTGCGGGCCGACCCCACCGGGCCGCTGGACAAGATCGTCGCGTTCGCACCACGCGAGGCCGCCGAGGCGGTCCGTGATGCGCTCGCCGGTGCCGGGGCCGGGATGATCGGTGACTACGACTCCTGCAGCTTCAGCACGCCGGGCGAGGGCCGGTTCCGCCCGCTGGAGGGGGCGAACCCGACCATCGGCCGGGTCGGCCACCCGGAGGTGGTCGAGGAGGTGCGCATCGAGGCCGTCTGCCCGCGATACCGGCGCGCAGACGCGGTGGCGGCGCTGGTGGCGGCCCATCCCTACGAGGAGCCGGCGTACGACGTGTTCGAGCTGGCCGCGCTCGACGAGCCCGATCGGGGATCCGGCCGGATCGGCCGGCTCCCCGCACCGGTCAGCCTCCGGGAGCTGGCCGAGCTGGTTGCCGGCGTACTCCCCGGGACCGCGCACGGCGTCCGCGTCGCGGGGGACCCGGGCCTCACCGTCGAGAGCGTCGCGCTGTGCGGCGGCGCCGGGGACTTCCTGCTCGACCGGGCACGGGCCGCGGGTGCCGACGCCTACCTGACCTCGGACCTGCGCCACCACCCCGCCTCCGAGCTCCGCGAGCACGCCGGCGCGGCCGGACGGCCCGCCCTGCTCGACGTGGCGCACTGGGCGGCGGAGTGGACCTGGCTGCCGGTGCTGCGGGACCGGCTGCGTGCCGAGCTGGGCGCTACGGTGGAGCTCCAGGTCAGCACCACCAACACCGACCCCTGGACCTTCCGGATCTAGCCCCGGACCAGCCCGACAGGAGTACGACGCTGAAAGCCGACCCGTTTGCGCAGCTGAAGCTGCTCGACGTCCAGGAGCTCGACACGCGGCTCGACACGCTGCGCCACCAGCTCGACACCATGCCCGAGGCCACCCGCGTGGGCGATGCCGTGCGACGACGTACCGAGTGCGAGAACTCCGTGCGCGACCTGCGGGTGCAGGTCGACGACCTCACCGCCGAGCAGAAGCGCGCCGACCACGACGTGGAGTCCGTGCGGGCGCGTCGCCAGCGCGACCAGGGGATGATCGACTCCGGCGCGGTCGCCACGCCCCGCGAGATCGAGCACATGCTGGAGGAGCTGAAGAGCCTGGAGCGCCGGATCGGCGACCTCGAGGACGCCGAGCTGGAGGTGATGCAGCGGCTGGAGGACGCGCAGCACGCCCTGGAGCAGCGCAGCGGCGAGCTTGCCGACCTGGACCGGGAGCGCGACGAGCTGACCGCTGCCCGCGACGCCCGGTCCGCCGAGCTCAACGGCGACCTCGAGCAGACCGCGACGGAGCGCAAGCAGGTCGTCGCGGACGTGCCCGCCGACCTGGTGGCGCTCTACGAGAAGCTGCGCGCGCAGAAGCGTGGCATCGGCGCGGCGGCGCTGCGCGCCAAGCAGTGCGGCGGCTGCAGGCTGGCCCTGGACACCGCCCTGCTGGGCGAGATCGCCGGACGGCCGGCGGACGACGTGGTGCGCTGCGAGGAGTGCGGCCGGATCCTGGTGCGCACCGGGGAGAGCGGACTGTGATGCCGAGTCCGGGTCCGAGGCCATGAGCCTGGCGCGTCGGGAGGAGAGCCCGCGCGCGGTGGTCGTCGAGTCCGACGGTGGTTCGCGGGGCAACCCGGGGCCGGCGGCGTACGGCGCGGTGCTCAAGGATGCCGACACCGGTGAGGTGGTCGCGGAGCGGGGCGAGGCCATCGGCGTGGCCAGCAACAACGTGGCCGAGTACCGCGGCCTGCTGGCCGGGCTGGAGCTCGCCCGTGAGCACGCCCCGGGCGCGGCGCTCGAGGTGCGGATGGACTCCAAGCTGGTCGTCGAGCAGATGTCGGGCAACTGGCGGATCAAGCATCCCGACCTCAAGCCGCTGGCCCTGCAGGCCAACCGGCTGGCGCCGCCCGGCACCACCTTCACCTGGGTGCCGCGGGCGCAGAACAAGCACGCCGACCGGCTGGTCAACGAGGCGCTGGACGGCCTGCGCGACGCCACCGGTCCGGTGGGCGCCTCCGACAGGCCCCGGGAGTCCGGGCCCCGGGAGTCCGGGCTGCGGGAGTCCGCCGGGCTGCGGGGCTGGGCGATGCCCGGCAGCCCACCGACCACGCTCGTCCTGGTGCGCCACGGGGTGACCGACCACACCGCCCGCAAGCTGTTCTCCGGCGGCGTGGCCAGCACCAACCCGTCGTTGAACACCGAGGGCCATGCCCAGATGCGGGCGACGGGGGAGTGGCTGGCGCCGATGGCCGGCGTCATCGATGCGCTGGTCACCTCGCCGGTGAGGCGTACCCGGGAGAGCGCGGAGATCCTCGCCGGCTTCCTCGGGCGCCAGATCGAGATCGAGGACGGCATCGCCGAGATGGAGTTCGGCACCTGGGACGGGATGAGCTTCGCCGAGGTGCACGAGCGCCATCCCGACGACATCAGCGCCTGGCTGGGGGACCTCGACTACGCGCCCGGTGGTGGGGAGTCGTTCCGCACCGTGCAGAAGCGAGTCCTCGCCGGGCGCGACCGGATCGTCTCGGCGTACGCCGGCCGCACCGTCGTCGTGGTCAGCCACGTCACCCCGGTCAAGGTGCTGGTCGCCGACGCCCTGGCGGCGCCCCTGGACGCGGTCTACCGGATGGAGCTGGCTCCCGCCTCGGTGTCCGTGGTCAGCTACTTCTCCGACGACGAGGACCGCCCCCGGGCCAACCTGCGCCTGTACAACGCCCGCCCGACGGATGCACCGCTGGACTCGCGCACCCTGCAGTCGGCGCAGCCGGGGACTGCTACACGTCGCTGACGACGACGTCGAGGCGCTGCCCGTTACGGCCTGCCCGCTGCGGCTCGACCCGCCAGCCCCTGCGGGCGATGCGCTCGGCCAGTGCCTCCGGCGTGGCCGGGGAGCCCCCGTCGAGCAGCAGGTCCCGGACCAGCCGGCCCTTGGTGGCCTTGTTGAAGTGGCTGACCACGGTGCGCCGCCCGCCGCGTTCCTGCAGCACCCGGATCGTCGCCGTACGGGCCGCCAGGCCGGGGCCCGGTCGCCAGAACGCGGCATACGTGGTGGAGCGCAGGTCGACCAGCAGGCCGTCGCCGACCACCTGGGGCACCACCGCGTCCAGCGGCTCACGCCAGTATGAGGACAGCCGCCCGGGGCCCGGCACGTCGACACCGCCCGAGAGCCGGTAGGCCGGGATCCGATCGGCCGGCCG
Source organism: Marmoricola sp. (assembly GCA_050699415.1). Taxonomy (GTDB): domain Bacteria; phylum Actinomycetota; class Actinomycetes; order Propionibacteriales; family Nocardioidaceae; genus Marmoricola. The sequence goes on along the minus strand of JBOHDO010000135.1, from coordinate 11,523 downwards.
CAGCAGGCCGAACAGCGCGGACTGCACGGCGAGCCATCGGCTCGCGCGCCGGCGCGCCGAGGCGTCCAGCGAGGCCAGGCCGAGCGCGTCGTAGAGCACCCCGGAGTAGACCCGGTCCGCGCGGGCGGCGGGGGCGTGCAGCAGGCCGGCGTCGACGTCCACCTGGTCGGCCTGGGTCGGGCCGAGGCCCAGCACGGCGGCCGCCTTGTCGGCGTCGTCGTGGCAGAGGTTCACCAGTGCGTCCAGCACGGTACGGCGAGCCCCGGTCAGCCCGGGGAAGGACAACCCGTCGAGCTGCAGGGGCCGCCCGCGCCGTGGGGAGGTCTTGCCCTCCGACGGTGGCAGCAGGATCAGCACGGCGCCAGCGTAGGAGATCGCGTCGATTGGCTGCTGCGCGAGGGCAGAACCTGCTCACGCAGCCTCTAGGCTGGAGCACCACCGGGGCCGCCGCCGGCGGCCGGGCGTCTCGAGGAGGAGCCGTGAGCGGTCGGGTGTTGCGGGTCGGCAAGGGCGAGCACGACGAGCTGCGGCGGCGCATCGCCGCCATCCAGGCCGAGCAGCAGGTCACCGCCGACTTCCCCGCCGAGGTGGAGGCTGCCGCTGCCCGGTCGGCGGAGCAGGTCAGGCTGCCCGACCTGGACCGCACCGACATCGCGTTCGTCACCATCGACCCGCCGGAGTCGCGGGACCTCGACCAGGCGCTGCACATCGAGCGCGACGGCGACGGGTACGTCGTGCACTACGCGATCGCCGACCTCGCCGCCTTCATCACCCCCGGCGACCCGGTCGACCTCGAGGCCAACCGGCGGGGCGAGTCGCTCTACGGGGCCGACTCGAAGATCCCGTTGCACCCCACCTCGCTGTCGGAGGGCGCGGCATCGCTGCTGCCGGACGAGGACCGGCCGGCCCTGCTGTGGACGGTCAGGCTGGACCGGGCCGGCGAGGGGGTCGACGCCCGGGTCGAGCGCGCCCGTGTGCGGTCGCGCGCGAAGCTCGACTACGAGTCCTGCCAGCGGCGCATCGACGACGGCAGCGCCGACGACGTACTCCAGCTGCTCCGGGAGGTCGGGCAGCTGCGGAGCGAGCGCGAGGTCGAGCGCGGCGGCGTGGACCTGCCGGTGCCCGAGCAGGAGGTGCAGGTCGACGGGCCCTCCTGGCGGCTGGAGTTCCGCAAGATGCTCCCGGTGGAGGCCTGGAACGCCCAGATCTCGTTGCTGACCGGGTTCGCGGCGGCCTCGATGATGGTCTACGGCCGGGTCGGCATCCTGCGCACCCTGCCGCCGCCGGAGCCGGAGGCAGTCAAGCGGCTGCACCGGACCGCGAAGGCGCTGGGCGTCGACTGGCCCGCGGAGCAGCTCTACCCCGACTTCATCCGGTCCCTGGACCCGGCGACCCCGAGCGGCGCCGCGGTGGTGATGGCGTGCACGTCGCTGCTGCGCGGCGCCGGGTACGTCGGCTTCGACGGCGAGGTCCCGGCGGAGCCCGAGCACGCGGCGCTCGCCTCCGAGTACGCCCACGTGACCGCGCCGCTGCGACGACTGGTCGACCGGTACGCCCTCGAGGTCTGCGTGGCGCTGACCGACGGCACCACGGTCCCGGACTGGGTGCTGGCCAAGCTGGAGGAGGTCCCGGCCACCATGCAGCACTCCGCGCAGCGCGCGCACGCCTACGAGCGGGCGGTGCTGGACCTGGTCGAGGCCGAGACCCTCAAGGGTCGGGTGGGGGAGAGCTTCACCGGTGTGGTGGTCGAGAGCGAGCACGACCACCCCGACCGGGGCGTGGTGACAGTCCGCGACCTCGCGGTGGAGGCCCCGGTGGCCGCGACCTCCGGCGACCCGCTGCCGGTCGGCGAGGAGGTCACCGTGCGCCTGGCCGAGGCCGACCCGGCCTCCCGGACGGTGCGCTTCGAGCTGTGAGCGATCAGCCGACCACGGCGAGGGCGTCGATCTCGACGAGCATCTCGGGCCGCGGCAGTCCCACCATGACGGTGGTCCGGCACGGCGGCGCCTCGTCGGGTCCGATGCGCTCGGCGACGAAGCCGGCGTACGCCTCGTTCATCGCGGCGAAGTCCTCGCGCGAGGCCAGGTAGACGCGCAGCATCACCACGTCGGACAGGGTGGCACCACCCGCGTGGAGGATGGCCTCGACGTTGTGCAGCGTGCGGCTGGTCTGCGCGGCCACGTCGCCCTCGGAGACGTACTGGCCGGTGGCCGGGTCGACCGGGCCCTGGCCCGACACCTGGAGGAGCCCGTTCTTGGCCACCCCCTGTCCGTAGGCGTGTGCGGGAGCCGGCGCCTGGTCGGTGCGAACGGCGGTCTTGGTCATGTGCTGCTCCTCTCGGTGGTGGGTTCGCCTGCCCAGGCGGCCTCGACCGCGGCCGTGGTCGCCAGCAGCCTGGGCAGCAGTGCCCGGACACGGTCGTGGTCCAAGATGACGGTCGGCACCGAGATCGACGCTGCGGCGACGACCCGGCCGGACGGGTCATGGACCGGCGCCCCGATGCAGTTCACGAAGTCCTCGTGCTCCGCGGCGTCCTCGGCCCAGCCGCGCTCGCGGGCCTCGGCCAGCGCGGCGCGGAACGAGCTCTCGTCGGTGATGGTGCGGGCGGTGAAGGCGTGGTAGTCCAGGTCCGCCAGGAGCGCGGAGAGCTGCCGCTCGGGGAGGTCGCTGGCGAGCACCTTCCCGACCGCGGTGGCGTGCACGGGAGCGGGCAGGCCCACCTGGGAGTACATCCGCACCGGGTTGGTGCTCTCCACCTTGGCGACGTAGACCGCGTGGTCGCCCTCGAGCACGGCCAGGTGCACCGCCTGGCCGCCGGTCTCCCGTCCGAGGCTGCGCAGGTGGGGGAGCGCGATGTCGCGGACCGCGTGCTGCTCCAGGGAGGAGGCACCGAGCTCGAACAGGCGTGAGCCCAGCGTGTAGCGGTGGTGGTCGTCGCGGCGTACGAAGCGGTCGGACTCCAGGGTGCGCAACAGCCGGAGCACGGTGGTCTTGTGCACGTCGAGCGACCCGGCCAGGTCGTCGAGGGAACGTTCACCGGCGCCCAGCTCGCCCAGGATGGCCAGCGCGCGTGCGAGGCTCTGGCTCATCGCGACCCTCCGATGGCGTGCAGGGCGGGGGAGCCGATCCCGTCCGGTCCGACGCGGGTGGCGCGCCAGTCCTCCGCGGTGGCGCCGACGAGCGCGCGGCGTACGTCGGCCGCCGGCGGGTGGGCGTGGTCACCGGGCTCGGCGAGCACGCCGGCCGCGACCAGGTGGCCCAGCCGGAGCCGTTGGGTCGCGCCGTACCCACCGAGCAGGCCGGCCAGGTACCCGGCGGCGAACCCGTCGCCGGCGCCGACGGGTTCGACCACCTCGACGTCCAGTGCCGGGACCCGGGTGCTGCGACCGTCGGGTGCCACCTCGGTCGCGGCGTGGGAGTCGCTCTTGACCACCAGCCGGGGCCGCGGACCCACGATCCGGCGCAACCCGGCGGGATCGGACGTGCCGAGCACCGCCCGGGCCTCGTCGGCGCCGAGCAGGAGCACGTCGGCCGCGCCGAGCAGCTCGTGCAGTGCCCGGGTGTCCCGACCGCGCCAGACCGCCGGACGCCAGTTGAGGTCGATGCTGAGCAGGAAGCCGTGCCGCTCGCGCGCCTCGACGAGCCGGGCGAACAGGTCGGAGTCCGGCGCGAGGATGCCGGCGGTGATGCCCGAGCTGTGGACCAGGTGGCAGCTCGCCAGCTGCCGGGCGACCTCGGGCTCGGCCAGCAGCCCACCGTCCATCACCGAGGCCGCCGACCCGGTGCGGTAGTAGAACATCCGGCTCCCGGTGGCTGCGGAGTCCTTGAGGTACGCCCCGGTCACGCGGTCCGGGTCGCGTTCGGCCACCACCTGAACCCCACGCGCCCGCAGGTCGCGCTCGACGAGGTCGCCGAACGGGTCGGCCCCGAGCCGCGAGACCCACGTGGTGTCCACCCCCATGTCGGCCAGGGCGCCGGCGACGTTGCCCTCGGCGCCGCCGACCGAGCAGCGCAGCAGGTCCGACGCACCCGGGCCACCGGGCCGGTCCGGGCGCAGCACGACGAGTGCCTCACCGAGGCAGACCACGCGGCCCGGATCGTGCTCGACCATGCCGGTGCTCCCTTCGCCGCTGTCAGGTTGCCTCCCCTTGACGGGGACGCGGCGGAGATGCTACCCAATGCGAGACACATTACGCAATCGTGGTTGCGTATACTGCAACAGGAGGGCTCATGAGCCGACCCCCGGCCACGATCGACCGCGGTGCCGTCGCCGCCCTCGCCGACGAGCGGGTGGACTGGCGGCACAAGGCGGTGCCGCCGGCGCTGTGGGGGCTGACCGTGGCCGAGGTCGGGCGTCGCCGGCCGCGGCTGTCCGAGCTGCCGACGCCGCTGCTGACCCTGTCGCGCCGGGCCCTGGACCGCAACGGCGACCTGCTCGCCGGATGGTGCGCCCAGCGGGGGCTCGCGCTGGCCCCGCACGGGAAGACCACGATGGCGCCACAGCTGTGGGCCGAGCAGGTCGAGGCGGGCGCCTGGGGCATCACCGTGGCCAACCAGGCCCAGCTCGCCGTGGCCCGTGCCTTCGGCGTGAGCCGGGTGATGGTCGCCAACAGCCTGGTGTCTCCGCTCGGCCTGCGCTGGGCCGCCGACCAGCTCGCCGATGACCCCGGGGCCGAGATCCTGGTGTGGGCCGACTCGGTGCGGACCGTGGCGCTGATGCACGCGGCGCTGGCGGCGTACGTCTCCGACGTGGGTGCGCGTCCGGCGATCCGGGTCCTGGTCGAGCGCGGGGGCGCGGGTGGCCGCACCGGTGCCCGGGACCTCGACACCTGTGTCGCCGTGGCGAGGGCGGTGGAGGAGTCACCACATCTCGACCTGGCGGGCGTCGCCGGCTACGAGGGCGCCCTGGCGCACGACAGCGACGAGCAGAGCATGCAGACGGTGCGGGACTACCTGCGCGACCTGGCCGAGGTGCACGACCGGCTGGCGTCCTCGGGCTGCTACCGGGACGACCTCGAGCCGGTCGTGACCGCCGGCGGCAGCGCGTTCTTCGACGTCGTCGCCGAGGTGCTCGGCCCCCTGGCCGGCTCCGGCGCGGAGGTGGTGTTGCGCAGCGGTGCGTACCTGGCCCACGACGACGGGTTCTACCGGCACATCTCGCCGCTGGGAGCCGAGCGGTACGCCGGAGGGGCCGGGCTGCGCTCGGCGATGCACGGCTGGGTGCGGGTGACCTCCCAGCCCGAGCCGGGCCTGGCCCTGTTCGACGGCGGCAAGCGGGACCTGCCCTTCGACGAGGGGCTGCCGGAGGTGCAGCTGCGGCGTCCGCGCGGCCCGGGGGAGCAACCGATGCCGGTACGAGGCGTCACCGTGACCGCGCTGAACGACCAGCACGGCTTCCTGTCCTTCGACCGCAGCGGCGAGCCGCCGGTGCGCGTCGGGGACGAGCTGCGGCTGGGCCTCTCGCACCCGTGCACGGCCTTCGACAAGTGGACGCTCGTGCCGGTGGTCGACGACCCGGATGCGGCCGACCCCACCGTCGTCGACCTGGTCCGGACCTGGTTCTGAGGGCCCGATGAGCGCCGACTGGCTGATCCGCGACGCCCGTGTCATCGACGGCTCGGGTGCCGCCGCCTTCCCCGCGGACGTGGTGGTCGAGTCGGGGACGGTCACCGGCGTCCACCGCGTGCCCGGGGCGGCGACGGCCGCCCGCCGTACCGTCGAGGCCGGTGGCCGGGTGCTCGCACCGGGCTTCATCGACATGCACGCCCACTCCGACATCCAGCTGCTGGCCAGCCCCGACCACACCGCGAAGGTCAGCCAGGGCGTCACCCTGGAGGTGCTGGGCCAGGACGGGCTGTCCTTCGCGCCCTGCGACGTAGCCACCCGGACCGCACTGCGCGACCAGATCGCCGGCTGGAACGGCGACCCGGGCGGCTTCGCCTACGACTGGGACACGGTCGCGGGCTACCTCGACCGGCTCGACCGCGGCATCGCGTGCAACGCGGCGTACCTGGTGCCGCAGGGCACCCTGCGGCACATGGTGGTCGGGCCCGACGACCGCACCGCGACCCCGGCGGAGATTGAGGCGATGGCCGCCCTGCTGTCACGCGGCCTGCGCGAGGGAGCTGTCGGCATGAGCAGCGGGCTGACCTACCCGCCCGGGATGTTCGCCGACACCGACGAGCTGGTCGCACTGTGCCGTGTGGTCGCCGACCACGGCGGCTACTACTGCCCGCACCACCGCTCGTACGGCGCCGGTGCGCTGGCGGCGTACGCCGAGATGATCGATGTCTCCCGCCGCTCGGGCTGCCCGGTGCACCTGACCCACGCCACCATGAACTTCGAGCCCAACCGTGGCCGGGCCGGCGAGCTGCTGGCGATCATCGACGACGGCCTCGTCGCGGGGGTCGACATCACCCTGGACACCTACCCCTACCTCCCGGGTGCCACTACGCTGAGCGCCCTCCTCCCGGGCTGGGCCGCCGCGGGCGGACCCGACGCGCTGCTGCACCGGCTCCGTGACCCCGGCTCACGGGCCCGGATCGCCCACGAGGTCGAGCTGGTCGGCACCGACGGCTGCCACGGCTGCGTCGCCGACTGGCGCACCATCCAGGTCAGCGGCGTGCGCAACCCCGACCTGGCCGACCGGGTCGGCCACACCGTCGCAGAGCTGGCCGAGGCGTCGCGACGGCCACCGTCCGAGGTGTTCTTCGAGTTGTTGGTGGAGGACCGGCTCGGCACCACGATCCTGCAGCACGTGGGCCACGAGGAGAACGTGCAGGCGATCATGCGGCACCGCACCCACTGCGGTGGGTCGGACGCGATCCTGGTGGGCGACCGCCCCCACCCGCGCGCCTGGGGCACCTTCCCGCGCTACCTCGCGCGCTACGTGCGCGAGCTCGGCGTCCTCGACCTGGTCGACTGCGTCCATCACCTCACGGGGCGTCCTGCCGCCCGGCTGCGGCTGCACCGACGCGGCCTCGTGCGTGAGGGGTACGCCGCCGACCTGGTGCTGTTCGACCCCGACACCGTGCGTGACACCGCCACCTTCGACCGGCCCCGCCGGCAGGCCGAGGGCATCGACACGGTGTGGGTCAACGGTGTGGCCGTGATGGACCAGCAGCACCGCACCGACGCACGACCCGGCCGCGCCCTGCGCCGTACCCAGGAGGCAACCCGATGAGCCATGACGCCACGACGGACCTGCTGGGTGCCCTGGCGACCGACCGCGCGCTGACCGTCGTGCGCGCTCCGCGACTGCCCGACCCGGTGGCCCTGTGCCGGGCCCTCGTGGCCGGCGGCCTCCGGGTCGTCGAGCTGACCTACACCACGCCGGACCTGCCGGTGCTGCTCCGGACCTCCGCCGGGGCCGCCTCCCGGACCGGGGCGGTCGTCGGCGCCGGCACCGTCCGGACCGCCGCCCAGGCGGAGGAGGCCCTCGAGGCCGGGGCACGCTTCCTGGTCACCCCCGGGACCGGCCCGGACGCGGGTGCGATCGTCGCCGCCGCCCACGACGCCGAGGTCCCGGTGATGCTGGGTGCGCTGACCCCGTCGGAGGTGATGACCGCGGTCGCCCTCGGCGCCGACCTGGTCAAGATCTTCCCCGCCCGGCTCGGTGGCCCGAGGTACCTCTCCGACCTGCGCGGCCCGTTCCCCGACGTACCGCTGGTGCCCTCCGGCGGCGTCACCGACGACAACGCCGCCGACTTCCTGCACGCCGGCGCACTCGCGGTCACCGCGGGTACGTCGGTCGTGCCCCCCGACGCCGTTGCCGCAGCCCGGTGGTCCGCCATCACCGACCGGGCGACCGCCTTCCGGACCCAGATCCCCCGCCCCGTGCAGAACCCAGGAACGGAGTCCTGATGAACGTCCCGCTCGCCGCCGTGAAGGCCGACGACACCCTCAGACAGATCCACCAGCCCTGGACCGGGCACGACACCCAGGTTCTGGTCATGACCGCCCTCGGCATCGCGATCATCGTGCTGCTGATCGTCAAGCTGAAGATGCACGGTTTCCTCGCCCTGACGATCGGGTCCCTGTTCGTCGGGATCGGGTCCGGCATCTCCCTCGCCGACGTCGCGACCACCTTCGAGACCGGGGTCGGTGCCGTGCTCGGCAGCGTGGGCGTCCTGATCGTGCTCGGCGCGATGCTCGGCAAGCTGCTGGCCGACTCCGGCGGCGCCGACGAGATCGTGGACACGATCCTCACCGGCGGGAGACGCAGCCTGCCCTGGCGAATGGCGCTGATCGCCTTCGTCATCGGGATCCCGATGTTCTTCGAGATCGGGCTGGTCCTGCTCATCCCGGTGATCATGCTGGCGATCCGGCGCTCGAAGGTGGCTGCGATGTCGATCGCCATTCCCGCCCTGGCCGGCCTGTCCGTCCTGCGCGACCGGCACAGTGCGGCCGGATGCGGCACCGGCGCCGCGTCGTACTTCCGGGCGTTCAACCCGGTGTCGCGACGGACGAGGTTCGACCCCGACGGCAACGACGTTCGGCACGGTGTCCCCGGTGAGGGCCTTCCCGGGGACACCGTGCCGTCGCGGCCAGGCGGACCGTCACATGGGCGGGTTCAGCACGTGGTCGACCAGGTAGACCGTGGCGTTGGCGGTCTTCACGCCGCCGCAGATCACGTGCGAGCTGCCGTTGACGGTCAGGTGGTTCCCCGAGCCGGCGACCTTGACGGTGTCGCCCTCGACGGTCTTGTGCTTGCCGTCGATCTGGGCGGGTGAGAGCTGGCCCGGGATGACGTGGTAGGTCAGGATCGTCTTGAGCAGCTTGGGGTCCTTCGTCAGCTTCTTCATGGTGGCGGCGGGCACCTTGCCGAACGCCTTGTCGGTGGGCGCGAACACGGTGAACTGGCCGCTGTTGAGGGTGTCGACCAGGTTCACCTTGGGGTTGACCTTGCCGGAGGCCGCGGCCACCAGGGTCTTCAGCAGCGGGTTGTGGCTGGCCGCGGTGGCGACCGGGTCCTGGGCCATGCCCTTGACCGAGCCGGGGCCGTTGGGAACGGCCTTGGCATAGGCTGCGCAGCCCGGGCCGACCATCTTCGCCGACGCGTTCATGGACGAGCTCGACGACGTCGAGCCGCCGTTCGAGCCGGATCCGCCGTTGCCACCGGAGTTGGCGCTGGTGCTGGATCCGCCGCCGCAGGCGGCGGTGCTGGACAGGGCCGCGACCGCGGCCACCGTGAGGAGTGTCTTCCTGGTGTGCATGGGGTTTGCCTTTCTGGTGGGGTGTTGCTAGCTGACGGTGACGGCGAGGGTCTGCCGGCCCGTCGATCCGTCCGGGGCGACGGGCGCCCTGGTGGCGGTCTGGGTGGTTCCGGTGGCGTCGGTGGCGCGGACGCTGAGGGTGTGGTTGCCGGGCGTGGCGTCCCAGTGCCACACCCATTGGCGCCAGGTGTTGATGTCGTCCTGCTCGGACAGGTGTGCGGCCTGCCAGGGACCGTCGTCGACGGAGACCTCGACCTTCGTGATGCCGCGGTGCTGGGACCAGGCGACCCCGGCAACCGGGGTGCGGCCGGCCCGGACGTGCGCGAACGCGCGCGGTACGTCGATGCGGCTGGAGAGCTTGATGGGTGCCTGGGCGGCGTACCCGCGGTTGGTCCAGTAGGCCTTGAAGTCGGAGAACCGGGTCACCTCGAGGTCGGTGAGCCACTTGGTGGCCGAGACGTAGCCGTAGAGGCCGGGGTTGACCATGCGGGCCGGGAAGCCGTGCGCGAGCGGCAGCGGCGCACCGTTCATCGCGACCGCGACCAGGGTGCCGCGGTCATCGGTCATGGTGTGCAGCGGCGTGCTCGCGGTGAAGCCGTCGACGCTGGTGGACTTGACCGCGTCGGCCCCGGACCGCGCGCCGGCCTCGGCGAGCAGGTCGCGGGTGGGCACCCCGATCCAGGTGGCGTTGCCCACGAGGTTTCCGCCGACCTGGTTGGACACGCAGGTCAGCGTGATGTGTTCCTCGACCAGGCGCCGGTCCAGCAGGTCGGCGAAGCTCAGCTCGAGCGGGTGGTCGACCATGCCGTGGATGCGGAGTCGCCACGACTCCAGGTCCTCCACCTGCGGGACCTGCAGGGCGGTGTCGACACGGTAGAAGTTGCGGTTGGGGGTGATGTACGGCGTGATTCCGGGGACGTCGATACCGGGCTTGACCGACCGGGCCCGGACGCTGGGCCGGGGGATGCGGACCCCGGCCCGAGTGGTGGCGGCGCCGGACCCTCCCACGGCGGCGCGGGCGATCCCCCCGGCGGCGGCGACCGCGGCCACGGCGGCGGCGGCCTCCAGGAAGGCGCGGCGGTCGAAGCCCTCCGGTGGGGCGGTCCGGACGGCTTCGCTGCGCTCGGGGCGACGGGTCGCGTGGGCCCGGTCCAGCCCGCGCCACAGCCACCGGTAGGCGATGACCCCGACCACCAGCACGGTCAGGGCGGGCAGGCACAGCAACAGCGTGCCCGCGGTGCTGGTGCGGTCGGTCAGCACGGCGGCCCACGCCACCAGCGCGAGGACGACGTAGCAACCGGTGGCGAGCCTGGGGCGGCGGGTCCCGAGGACGCCGATCAGCGCGGCGATGACGGCCACGACCACGATGACGCTGCCGACCAGGATGTCCTTGTCGTGGCTGCCGAAGTGCGCGATCGCCCAGTCCTTGAGCGGCTGGGGCGTCCAGTCCACGACCCGGTTGCCCACCGCGAAGATGGGGGAGACGGTGCCGGACAGGGCCCGGCTCACGGCCTCGCCGCCGAGGACGGCGGCGGCTCCGGCCAGCAGGCCGGTGAGGGCTCCGAGCAGCCATCGTCGTGCGGACGTCATGCCCGTGGTTCGTGGCCGTCGCGCCAGCGGATGGCATGGTTTGGAGAACAGTTGATCCGGGCGGTGCCACACGCACGCGTCGCCGAGGCAGATCGGGTGCCTGGTCCAGGCCCACCGGGCCCGGCCCATCAGCCGGCCGGGGTTGCCGGGGTGTGCCCGGGACCGCGCACGCTGCGGCCTCGGACGGTCTCGAGGCACAGGCCTACCGCCCACACCACCCGGGCCACCGGCACCCGGCCCGCTGGGTCAGGCGAAGGAGAACAGTGCGATCGGTGCGGTCGTCGGGGCGGGGGAGCCGCCGGCGGGTTCGACGCTGATGGCTGCGGCGCGGGCACTGGCCGCGTCGCCGTTGAGCATCAGGGTCTGGTTGGCGCCCGGGGGTGCCAGGCCGGCCGAGACCATGTGCCCGTTCGGGCGTTGCAGCCACAGCTGGTAGACCTTGCCGGTCGGTGGCGCGGGCATGTGGCTGAGCCGGAGGGCGGCGCGGCCGAGGCCGGCCGAGCGGACCAGGGTCGCGGTGCCTCCGCCGGTGACGGGCTTGGTGGTGCGCACCGCGTCGGGTGCGGCCATGACCCGGTGCTCGGTGGCGGTGATCCGGGACTGCTGGTTCGGGGTGGTGGTGGTCCAGGGGTGCCAGGCGAACCCGGCACCGACGACGGCCAGCACCACGGCGGCCGCGGCCAGCAGGCCGCGGACCCTCCGGCGGCGACGCCGGGCA
>JBOHDO010000134.1:0-10673 GCA_050699415.1 Marmoricola sp. | reverse complement strand
AGGTTGTCCTGGTACTCGGAGTGGATCGACCACTTCGAGTGCGGGGTGAGGTAGCGGACGGTGAGCTCCGGCCGGCCGTCCTCACCGACCCCCTGGTCGCCGTAGTACCGCAGGTAGTCCAGCGGTGGCCGGTAGACCGGAAGCGCCTCGCCGTACTCCTGCATCCACTCGTGGTCGAGGTAGAACTGCATCCGTCCGGTCAGGGTGTGCCAGGGCTTGAGCCGCTCCACGTTGACCACGAACGGGGAGTAGCGACGCCCGCCTGTCTCGCTGCCCGACCACTCCGGCGAGGTGATCACCGAACGCGGCTGCACCTGGGTGTCGTGGAAGGTGATCTGCTCCTCGGCGCGTTCCTCCGCGAGGTCGGCCAGCCTGACGCCGGTGCGCTTCTCCAGCTCGCGCCAGCCCGCCACCGCGACGTTGCCGTTGGTGGTGCCGGAGAGCGCGAGCAGCGCCTCGGCGAGGTGTACGTCGCGGGTCAGGGCGGGTCGTCCGGCGGCCACGCCGCCGCGGATGCGGCCGTTCGTGCGCCCGAGGTAGTCCAGCGCGCCCGTCGGGTGCACGGTGATGCCCTTGACCGTGGTGCCCAGGGTGTCCAGCAGCGGGCCGACCGCGGCCATCTTCTGCGCCACCGCGGTGTAGTCCCGCTCCACCGTGGTCAGCTTCGGCATGGTCAGCCCGGGGACCGGTTCGCAGTCACCGCGCTTCCAGTCCTGCACGCGTCCGCCGGGGAGGGCCGCCTCGTCAGGGCTGTCGTGCATCAACGGGGTGGCCACCACGTCGGTGCGGGTGTCCAGGTGGCCCGCTGCCAGCCGGGAGAACTCCTCGCCGATGAGGCGGAAGGTCTCGAAGTCGGTCTTGGACTCCCAGGGCGGCGCGATGGCCGGGTTGAAGGAGTGCACGAAGGGGTGCATGTCGGTGGTGGACAGGTCGTGCTTCTCGTACCACGTCGCAGCCGGCAGCACGATGTCGGCGTGCGTGCAGGTGCTGGTCATCCGGAAGTCCAGGGTGGTGACCAGGTCGAGCTTGCCGCGGGGCGCCTGCTCCCGCCAGGTCACCTCCTGGGGTCGCTGCCCCTCGGGGGTCTCTTCGGCGCGGACGGCGTCCTCGATGCCGAGGAAGTGCCGCATGAAGTACTCCATACCCTTCCCGGAGGACCCGAGCAGGTTGGCGCGCCAGACCGTCATCACCCGGGGGAAGTTGGCCGGGTCGTCGGGGTCCTCGGCGGCGAAGCGCAGCCGTCCGGCCTTCAGCTCCTCGACGACGTGGTCGGCGACCGGCCTGCCCGCCTTCGCGGCCTCGTCGGCGAGGTCGAGCGGGTTGCGGTCGAACGCCGGGTGCGACGGGGTCCAGCCCATCCGGCCCGCCTGGGCGATGCAGTCGGCGAACGAGCGCTCGGCGAACGCGCCGGTGCCGACCGGGCTGGCCAGCTCCCCCGCCCCGAACCGCTCGTAGCGCCACTGGTCGGTGTGCATGTAGAAGAACGACGTTCCGGTCATGTGCCGCGGGGGCCGCTGCCAGTCCTGCGCGAACGCCATGGTCTGGAAGCCGGTCAGCGGGCGCACCTTCTCCTGGCCCACGTAGTGGGCCCAGCCGCCGCCGTTGACGCCCTCGCAGCCGCACAGCATCAGCAGGGTGAAGAACGTCCGGTAGGTCTGGTCGGAGTGGTACCAGTGGTTGGTGCCGGCCCCCATGGCGATCATCGACCGCCCGTGTGACAGCTCGGCGTTGCGCGCGAACTCACGCGCCACGCGGGTCGCGGCCGCGGCCGGGACCCCGGTGATCTGCTCCTGCCAGGCCGGCGTGCACGGCTGCGGGTCGTCGTACCCGGCGGGCCACTCGCCGGGCAGCCCCTCACGGGGTACGGCGTACTGCGCCATCAGCAGGTCGAACACCGTGGTGACCAACCGGTCGCCCACCCGTGCCACGGGCACGCCGCGGCGGACGGTGCCGCCGCCGCCCGTGCCGGTGTCGAAGCGTGCCAGCTCGACCTCCACCGCCTCGCCGCCCTGCCCAACACCGCGCGCCAGCGTCAGCAGCGGGTCGACCTCACCGAGGTCGAGGTTCCACTTCCCCGCCCCCGCCTCGCCGTAGCGGAAGCCGAGCGACCCGTTGGGCACCACCGGCTCACCCGTGCCTGCGTCCAGCACCACGGTCTTGTGGCCCGCGGTCTCGTCGCCGGCCGCTGCGCTGTCGAGGTCGGCGGCGGTGAGGAAGTGGTCGGGAACGTGCACACCGTCCCGCTCGCGCAGCGTGACCAGGAAAGGCAGGTCGGTGAACTTCTTGACGTAGTCGGTGAAGTAGGGCACCTGGCGGTCGCGGAAGAACTCGGTCAGCACCACGTGGCCCATCGCCATCGCCAGCGCCCCGTCGGTACCGGGCGCGCACGGCAGCCAGTCGTCGGCGAACTTGGTGTGGTCGGAGTAGTCCGGGCTGACCACGACCACCTTCTGCCCCTTGTAGCGGGCCTCGGTCATGAAGTGCGCGTCCGGCGTGCGGGTGATCGGCAGGTTCGTCCCCCACATCACCAGGTAGGAGGAGTTCCACCAGTCACCCGACTCCGGGACGTCGGTCTGGTCGCCGAACACCTGCGGCGAGGCGGGCGGCAGGTCGGCGTACCAGTCGTAGAAGGACAGGATCGTGCCGCCGATCATCGAAAGGAAGCGGGTGCCGGCGGAGTACGACACCTGCGACATCGCCGGGATCGGCGAGAAGCCCACGACACGGTCGGGCCCGTAGGCCTTGACGGTGTGCACGTGCGCGGCCGCGACCAGCTCGGTCACCTCCGGCCAGGTCGACCGTACGAAACCGCCCTTGCCCCGTGCCGACTTGTAGCGCGCCACCCGCTCCGGGTCCGCCATGATCTCGGCCCAGGCGTCGACCGGGTCGGAGACCCGGGATCGTGCCTCCCGCCAGACCTCCAGGAGCGGACCGCGCACATACGGGTAACGCACCCGGGAGGGCGAGTAGGTGTACCAGGAGAACGACGCGCCGCGGGGACAACCCCGCGGTTCGTACTCCGGGGAGTCCGGGCCCACCGACGGATAGTCGGTCTGCTGGGTCTCCCAGGTGATGATCCCGTCCTTGACGTAGACCTTCCAGGAGCAGGAGCCGGTGCAGTTCACCCCGTGGGTGGAGCGGACCACCTTGTCGTGGCGCCACCGCTCGTGCCAGAACTCCTCGCCGTCGCGGCCCCCGACGCGGTGCAGCTCGCGGTAGTCCTCGGAGGGCTTCCCCGGCAGGAAGAACTGGGCCTGTCGCAACAGCCTCTCCACCGGCGCGCCGCCCGGGAGAAGCGGCGCCAGCTCCGCCTCCTCCGCCACGCGACCACCTCCCATTGCCCGCAGCCCCTGTCTGGCTTTCTACTAGTACGGGCGCCCAGTCACAACCGTTGCCGGCTCCGTCTTCCGGAATCGGCCGTGAAATCGCGCCACTTCTCGACGATCGCGGCCACGTCGGACAGCGTGTTGGCCACGGCGTCGGGTGTGCCCTCGACCCGCCCGATCTGGTCGGCCGAGATGTTGCTGTGCGGCACGTGGATGGTGCGCATCCCGGCCTTCTCCGCGCCATGGATGTCGTCGAAGAGCCGGTCGCCGACGTACACGCAGTGGGCGGGGTCCGGGCCGCCCAGGGCGCGACGTACGGCGTCGAAGGCCTCGGCGGCGGGCTTGGTCCACGGGATCTCGCTGGTGTAGACGTCACCGTCCAGCAGGTCGAGCACGCCGTCGCGCTCGAAGAACCCGCGGTGCCACTCCCGCGGCCACAGCGTGTTGGAGAGCACGCCGACCTTGATGCCCTGCTCCCGCAGCCGGGCCCACAGCGGCCGCACCTCCGGGTCGGTGCGGGTGTGCGGCTCCCAGAAGTCGTAGTAGGCGCTCAGCAGGGCCGGGTCGTGCTCGAGGCCGGCCACCGCGAAGACGTCGGCCAGCGTCGCACTGCGCTGCCGGTCACGGGCGCGACGCCACAGCTTGTCCGCGGCCTCGCGCAGACGGACGGCAGCGCTCTCCGTGGCGCCGGCGCCGGCACTGCTCCCCGGCGTCGCGCGCACAGCGGCAGCCAGGGCGAGCGCCTCGGCGTGGAAGTCGATGTCGTGCCACCGGGTCAGCGTGCCGCCCCAGTCGAAGATCACCGCGTCGATCACGGGAGCAACATAACCCGCTGGCTCCCGGCGGCGCCAAGCCGGATGGGCGTCCTACGGTGGAGTCATGACGGACATCGACCAGCGTCCGCTCGGACAGTCGGGGCTGATGGTCAGCTCGCTGGGCATCGGCTGCAACGCGTTCAGCCGGCGCGTCGACCAGGACGGCGTCGACGCGGTCCTGAAGGTCGCACGGGACAGCGGGGTCACACTGCTCGACACCGCCGACACCTACGGCGTCGAGCCCGGGGCGAGCGAGGCCCTGCTCGGCAGCGCGCTGCGGGGCCAGCGCGAGGAGTTCGTGGTCGCCACGAAGTTCGGCATGGACATGCGCGGGGCCAACGGCTCCGACCACGGCGTCCGGGGCTCGCGCCGGTACATCCGGCGAGCGGTCGAGGCCAGCCTGCGGCGGCTTCAGACCGACCACATCGACCTCTACCAGATGCACGCGCCCGACCCGGTGACGCCGATCGAGGAGACCCTGGCCGCGCTGACCGAGCTGGTCCGCGAGGGCAAGGTCGGCTACCTCGGCTGCTCGAACTTCGCCGGCTGGCAGGTGGCCGACGCGGCATGGACGGCACGGACCACGGGCGGCGAGCGGTTCTGCTCGGCGCAGAACCACTACTCGCTGCTGCGTCGTGACGTCGAGGCCGAGGTGGTCCCGGCCTGCCGGCGCTTCGGGCTGGGGATCCTGCCGTTCTTCCCACTCGAGCGCGGCCTGCTGACCGGGAAGTACGCCCGCGGCCGGGCGGCACCGGAGGGCTCCCGGGCCGCCCAGGAGCCGGAGCGGGCCCGGTGGCTGGCCGACGCCGACTGGGGCCGCATCGAGGCCCTGACGGCGTACGCCGAGGCGCGCGGCCTGGGCCTGCTCGACGTGGCGATCGGCGGGCTGGCCGCGAAGCCGTCGGTCTCCTCGGTCATCTCCGGGGTGACCTCGGCCGACCAGCTGCGCCGCAACCTGGCCGCGACCGCCTGGCGGCCGGACGGGGAGGACCTCACCGAGCTGGACGCGCTCTGAGCTGAGCCTGGCTGGATCCAACGGTCAGCTGCGGACCGCGGCCACCACCCGATCCGGCGCGTCGTCGACCGGCACCTCCTGCCGCTGGTCGGTGCTGCGGTCGCGGAGCTCGACCTTCCCCTCCGCAAGCCCCCGGCCGACCGTGACGATCGTGGGCACGCCCAGCAGCTCGGCGTCGGCGAACTTGACCCCGGGGCTGACCTTGCGGCGGTCGTCGTAGAGCACGGTGACGCCGGCGTCGCACAGCCCCGCCGCCAGCCGCTCGGCCGCGTCGAAGATCGCGGCGTCCTTGCCGGTCGCGACGATGTGTACGTCGGCGGGCGCGATCTCGCGCGGCCAGCACAGCCCGAGGTCGTCGTGGTTGCCCTCCGCGATCGCGGCCACCGCACGGGTGACCCCGATGCCGTAGGAGCCCATCGTCACCGTGACCAGCTTGCCGTTCTCGTCGAGCACCTGCAGGCCCAGCGCATCCGCGAACCACCGGCCGAGCTGGAAGATGTGGCCCATCTCGATGCCGCGCGCAGTCTCCAGGGTCCCCTCGGCGCAGTTCGGGCAGGGGTCACCGTCGCGCACCTCGGCGGCCTCGATGGTGCCGTCCGGGGTGAAGTCGCGCCCGGCGACCAGGTCGAGCACGTGGCTGCCGGCGACGTCGGCCCCGGTCACCCAGCGGGTGCCCTCGGCCACGCGCGGGTCGACGACGTACCTGATGCCGGACTCGCTCCCCTCCCCCAGCGCGCCCGGGCCTACGTAACCCTTGACCAGCGACGGGTGGCGAGCGAACTCCGCCTCGTCCATCGGCTCGACCTCGGTCGGCTCGAGCTGGCCCTCGAGGCGACCCTGGTCGACCTCACGGTCCCCGGGCACGCCGATCGCGAGCGGCTCGCGGGTGCCGTCCGGGTGCTTGAGCACCACCAACACGTTCTTCAGCGTGTCCGCGGCGGCCCAGCGACGGTCCTCGCGGGGGAACTTCTGGTTCAGCATCTCGACCAGCGTCTCGATCGTCGGGGTGTCGGGCGTCTGCTCGGCGTGCGCCGCCGGAGCGTCGTCGTACGGCGCCGGGGCGGGCGGGCGCACGGCCACGGCCTCGACGTTCGCCGCGTAGTCGCACGTCGTGCACCGGACGTAGGTGTCCTCACCGGCCTCCGCGCGGGCGAGGAACTCCTCCGAGGCCGAGCCGCCCATCTGACCGCTGGTGGCCTTGACGATCGCGTACTCGAAGCCGAGCCGGTCGAAGATACGGACGTAGGCCTCGCGGTGCCGGGCGTAGGAGGCGTCCAGCCCCTCGTCGGTGGTGTCGAAGGAGTAGGAGTCCTTCATCACGAACTCGCGGCCCCGCAGCACGCCGGCGCGGGGCCGGCGCTCGTCGCGGTACTTGGTCTGGACCTGGTAGAGCCACACCGGCAGGTCCTTGTACGAGGAGTACATGTCCTTGACCGCCAGGGTGAACATCTCCTCGTGGGTCGGCCCGAGCAGGTAGTCACCGCCCTTGCGGTCCTGCAGGCGGAAGATGCCCTGCCCGTACGTCGTCCAGCGGTTGGACGTCTCGTAGGGCTCGCGGGGAAGCAGCGCCGGGAACTGCAGCTCCTGCGCCCCGATCGCGTCCATCTCCTCGCGGATGATCCGCTCGACGTTGCGCAGCACCCGCAGGCCCAGGGGCAGCCAGCTGTAGATGCCCGGGGCGGCACGCCGGACGTAGCCCCCGCGGACCAGCAGCTTGTGGCTGGCCACCTCCGCGTCGGCCGGGTCCTCGCGCAGCGTGCGCACGAACAGGGACGACATCCGCAGGATCCGGGCGTGGCTCATGACCGAAAGGCTATCGGCGCCGCCGCCACGCGGGCGAAGCGGTTTCCGGGACGGTCAGAACATGATGGTCGAGAACGTGTCGGTCTGCTCGAAGCCGACCCGCGCGTACGCCCCCCGGGCCGGGCGGTTGTGCGCGTTGACGTACAGCGAGACCGCGGGCGCGATCTCGCGCAGGGTGATGTCCACGACCGCCGCCATCCCGGCCGCCGCGAGGCCCTGTCCGCGGCGGGACGGCGCGACGTACACGCCCTGGACCTGTGCCGCGTACGGCGAGGCACAGGCGATCTCGGCCTTGAACACCACCTCGCCGCGCTCGATGCGGGAGAACGACCAGCCCCGGCCGACGAGCTGGTTGACCCGGGCACGGTAGAGGTCCCGGCCACCGTCGCGCTCCGGGGAGACCCCGACCTCCTCGGTGTACATCGCCACGCAGGCCGGGTAGAGCGCGTCCACCTGCTGCGGGGTGGTGCGCCCCACCCGGGGGTCCGGCTCCACCAGCGGCGGACCGTCGATGACCAGGTGGGGCTGGTCCCAGCGGAACTCGCGGGGGCGGCGCCATCCCGCCTCGAGCCGCTGCCACAGCCGCCGTACTGCCTGCTGCGGCCCGACCACGGTCGCCGAGCCCGGGTGCACCCGCAGCACCCGCCGGGCGAAGGCGTCGCAGGCCTCCGGGGTGGCGTTGGCCGGCACCAGGTTGGCGCCGACGTGGCACATCGAGGCCAGCCGGTCGCCCTCGAAGAATCCCCAGACCTCCCCGCCCAGCCATCGCGGGTCGAGCTGGGTGAGCCGGGTGCGATAGTCGACGAAGACGTTGGTCACCGGATCCCGGTCCAGGCAGCCGAGCGCGTCGGCGACGTCCGTGGGCCCGAGGACCCGGACTCCCTGCTCGGTTCGCTGCACGGCTGGGAGCCTAGGCGAAGGGACAGCGCGGCGGAATCGCGCAGCGGGATCTGCGGGTGGATACGTTGAGTGCCATGACCCGTGTCCGGCCGCACCGGCGTGCCGCCGCCGCCCTCACGGTCGTGGTGGCGGTGTCGCTGGCGGGCTGCGGCGAACAACAGCCCGGCGGGCAGCAGCCGGGCCCGGCAGCGGGTGCCCGGCACTGCCAGCAACGCTTCGCGGACCTCGGCAACCGGATCGCCGGCCGCGACTCCGCGAGCGACCCCTCCGACCTGGCCGGGCGCTGGACCTCGGTGACCAGCTCGGTGGCCTACTACGCCCATGGCGCCACCCGCAAGGACTGCCGCGACGCGCTCCCGGGGATCCGGGCGTCGATCCACCGGATCCGCAGCTTCTCCGCGCAGCTGCGGCGGTACGACGTGGCCCACCAGGCCGGCAGCCTCACCCCGGCCGCGCTGGACTACCTCGACAGCACACCGTCACCGTCGACGTCGCCCAGCCCCGGCACGAGCCCCGGCACGAGCCCCGGCACGAGCCCCGGCACCGGCCGGGCCCCCGGCACCGGCCGGGCCTCCGGACGAAAGGGCACGAAGCCGCCCCGGCCGCCGAGCCGGAAACAGGTCAGGAACGCCCTGGACACACTGCGACAGCAGACGCGAGCCTCGGTGACCGACATGCAGGACGGCTGGAACGAGGCCAACGGCGTGGACCTCACCAGCTCACGTGCCCGCGGCAAGACCCTGAAGGACCTGGCCTTCCTCGCCAGCGACAGCCCGCACTTCCGGGCCTGCCGCCGGGCCCTGGACGTGCTGCGCCGGCTCGCGGCCGCGCGTGACTGACCCGAGTCCCGCGCGCCGGCCGTTCAGCCCTGCCAGCCGTTGTTGTAGACGTCGAGGCCGAACCGGTCCAGCCCCGACGCCGAGGCGTAGCCGAGCCTGGGCAGGCCGAAGATCTCCTCCAGCGAGGCCAGCAGCGAGTAGTGGTTGTACGGCGTGGTGCTCTGCGTGTCAGGGGCGGTCCACCGCGAGATCACCAGCGCCCCGATCCGGCCGCCGCCCGGCCCGAGGATCCCCGGCAGCAGCGAGTTCGGGCCCGGCCCCTCGCCGCAGCACGCCGTGGAGTCCGACTCCGGCCCATCGGACTCGTCGGCGGTGATCACCAGCATGCCGTCCTGGCCGAACGCCGGGGAGGACAGGATCCTCGGCACCCACTGCTGCATCCAGGCGTTGACCGTGGCCAGCCCGCCCGGCCGCCCGTCGGCGCACGGCGAGTCGTGGCCGTCGTCGCACAGGTCCGGGGTGATGTAGGACAGGTTCGGCGTGGTGGCCACCGAGGACAGGTCGGTGGCCAGGTCGGTCAGCAGCACCACGTGGTCGGCGCAGTACGAGGGCGAGTCGATGATCGAGTGGAAGTACATGAACGGGTCGTGCCGCACGGCGTACTCGTGGTCGGCGGTGGCCTGCTGGGTCGGGTCGACCGCCCCGACCGCCGGGTGCTGGCAGGGCCGCTGCATGTCGTCCATGTAGCCCTTCCAGCTCAGCCCGTGGGCGGTCATCTGCCGCGGCAGCGAGCCGACCGAGGCCGGGAAGACGCATCCGAGCCCAACGGCCTGGCGGGGTGGGAGGGTGGCGAGCCGGATGAAGCCGGCGTAGACCGGGCAGTCGGCCTGCATGAGGGCGTTGGGTCCCTGGCCGGAGATCTGCGCGACATAGTTGGGCTGGGAGTTGTGGGCGGTGGCGTAGTACTGGTCCAGCAGCACACCCTCGGCCCGGAGCGTCTTCGCGAGGTACGGCGCGGCCGAGTCCGGACCCCAGGTGCGGTCGAATCCCTTGTTCTCGATGTTGATCACGAACACGTGGCCGACCGGGGGCGCGGCGCCGCTGCTGCCCGCCGGCACAGCGCGCGGGGCCGGGCCGGCGAACGCGGCGGCCGGGACCAGGAGGGCCAGCGTCCCGACGGCGACCAGGATGACCGGCCGGATGCGCCGCACCACGGCGGCATACCCACGCCGACCCGACGGCTGCACCGGTCCCACACCTGGTTATCGAGCGAGCAAGGCGAAAGGTCACGCGGCGGCCTTCGCCAGGGGTGGTCAGGAGACGGTGACCTCGGCGGACCCGCCCTCGGCCGGCTCCATTCCCTCGGCGATCCGCATGGCCTCCTCGATCAGGGTCTCCACGATCTGGGCCTCGGGCACGGTCTTGACCACCTCGCCCTTGACGAAGATCTGGCCCTTGCCGTTGCCGGAGGCCACGCCGAGGTCGGCCTCCCTGGCCTCGCCGGGCCCGTTGACCACGCAGCCCATCACGGCCACCCGGAGCGGCACCTCCAGGCCTTCCAGGCCCGCGGTGACCTGGTCGGCCAGCGTGTACACGTCCACCTGGGCCCGGCCGCAGGACGGGCAGGACACGATCTCCAGGCCGCGGTCGCGCAGGCCGAGCGACTCCAGGATCGCTATGCCCACCTTGACCTCCTCGACCGGGGGCGCGGACAGTGACACCCGGATGGTGTCCCCGATCCCCTCGGCGAGGAGCGCACCGAACGCGGCCGCGGACTTGACCGTGCCCTGGAAGGCGGGGCCGGCCTCGGTCACCCCGAGGTGCAGCGGATAGTCGCAGGCCTGGGCCAGCTGCCGGTACGCCGCGATCATGACGACCGGGTCGTGATGCTTCACGGAGATTTTGATATCGGTGAACCCGTGCTCCTCGAACAGGGAGCATTCCCACAGCGCCGATTCCACCAGGGCCGCGGCGGTGGCCCGGCCGTGCTTGGCCAGCAGGCGCTTGTCGAGCGAGCCCGCGTTCACGCCGATCC
>JBOHDO010000133.1:0-8765 GCA_050699415.1 Marmoricola sp. | reverse complement strand
GGGTACGCCGCCTCCAGCAGTGCGAACTGCTCGGCGACCACCAGCGGCGCGTGGTTGGGCAGCATCACCCCGCCCGAGCCGACCCGGATCCGGCGGGTGGCGCCGGCGAGCATCGCGACCAGCACGGCCGGGTTGGTCGCGGCCACGGCCGGCATGTTGTGGTGCTCGGCCAGCCAGTACCGCCGGTAGCCGAGCTCGTCGGCGGTACGCGCGAGCGCGGTCGAGGAGGCGAGCGCCTGGCCGGTGGTCTGGCCGGTGCGCACCGGCACCAGGTCGAGCACGGACAACGCGAGTTCTGGGGAGGTCGAGGAGGTCACGCTGCGGCAACACCTCATCCGGCCGCGGTGTTCCGACCAGGTCAGTACAGCTCAGTACAGGCGCGCCAGCAGCCGCCGGTCGAACCGGGAGGGCCGCCCCTGGGTGAGCCACCAGGGCGTCCGGTACGACATCACCGAGCGACGTACCGCCAGGTGGTGCTCCAGCCCGAGCACGTGGCCGAGCTCGTGGGAGGAGGTGTAGCGCTCGACCGCGCCGTAGCCGCCGTGCCAGCGGTAGCCGGGCCGGTGGATGGCGGCGCGGTTCAGCCACACCACCGCGTGACGCAGCCGGTCCCCACCCCGACGGTAGGTGTAGCGCCACGTCACCCCGGTGCGCGGGTCACCGGGACGCGCGACCACCTGCACCACCACGTCCGGGTGCGCCACCCTCCGCAGCTGCAGCCGCGGCTCGCCGTGGACCCGCACGCGGTTCCACCCGCGGACGGCGCGGGCCACGCCCCACGACCGGCCGGCGTGGGAGGTCACCGTGACCACCCGCTGGTGCTCCCAGCGGTAGTGCTCACGGGGTCGGGCCGACGCCGGCGCCGCGGCCGTGGTCACGGTGACGAGCATGACCGCACCCGCGAGCACGAGTCGGTGAGTGTGCCGGAGTGCGCGCACGAGATCTCCTGGGCAGGTGTCCTGGTCGGGCTCGTGTCCAGGACCGCCCGGTCGGTCCGGATACCGCCACTAGTGGTACCCCATGGCACCGACATCCGCAGGGTTTTCCGCCAGGAGCCCCGGAGTCAGCTCTCCGGCACCTGCGCCAGCGCCGCGAAGACGCGTTCGGTGACTTCGTCCACCGCAGCGCTGCCGTCGACGTCGACGAGCTTGCCCCGCTCGCGGTAGACCTCGATCAGCGGTTCGGTCTGCTCGGCGTAGACCTCCTGACGCCGGCGGATCACGTCCTCGGTGTCGTCGGCCCGGCCCTCGACCTCTGCCCGGTGCAGCAACCGACGCACGAGCTCCTCCCGGTCGCACGTGAGTGCCACCGCCGCATCGAGCCGGTGGCCGGTGTGCCGGATCATCCCGTCGAGCTCCTCGACCTGGGCCACGGTCCGCGGGTACCCGTCGAGCAGGAAGCCGGGCGTCGCGTCGGGCTCGTCGATCCGGTTGCGCACCATCAGGTTGGTGACCTCGTCCGGGACGTACTCCCCTGCGTCCATGTACTTCTTCGCCTCGACGCCGAGCGGAGTCCCCTGCGAGACGTTGTTGCGGAAGATGTCGCCGGTCGAGATCGCGGGGACGCCGAACTTCTCCGCGACCACCTTCGCCTGGGTCCCCTTGCCCGCCCCCGGCGGACCCATCAGGATCAGCCTCATCGGGGGCCCGTTCCCGTGCCGGTGCGGACGAGCATGCGGGAGCCTGGAGTCATCGGAGGAACCCTTCGTAGTTGCGCTGCTGCAGCTGGCTCTCGATCTGCTTGACCGTGTCCAGTGCGACCCCGACCATGATCAGCAGCGACGTGCCCCCGAACGGGAAGTTCTGGTTCGCGTTGACCAGGGTCAGCGCCACGAGCGGGATCAGCGCCACCAGCCCGAGGTAGGTCGACCCCGGCGCCGTGATCCGGGACAG
Organism: Marmoricola sp.; assembly: GCA_050699415.1. Lineage (GTDB taxonomy): Bacteria > Actinomycetota > Actinomycetes > Propionibacteriales > Nocardioidaceae > Marmoricola. Next base: position 6,873 of record JBOHDO010000133.1, on the reverse strand, counting down.
CACATAGTTGAGATATTCCTGCGTCGGTCTTCCCGCCCGGATCCCGGGGATGAAGCCGCCGTACTTCTTCATGTTGTCGGCGACTTCCTCGGGGTTGAAGGTGATCGCCACGTAGAAGTAGGTGAAGAAGATGACCATCGCGAAGTAGATGATCATGTAGATCGGGTTGTCACCGGTGACCATGTACTTGGACAGCCACTGCAGGATCGGGTTGGTGGTGTTCTGGTTGAACTGCACCGCCAGGGCGGGCAGGTAGAGCAGGCTGGCCGCGAAGATGACGGGGATGACACCCGCCTGGTTCACCTTGATCGGGATGTACGTCGACGAGCCACCGAACATCCGGCGACCGACCATCCGGCGGGCGTACTGCACCGGGATGCGTCGCTGGGCCTGCTCGATGAACACCACCGCGGCGATGATCGCCAGGCCGAGGATGATCACGCCCGCGAAGATCCACGGCCCCTTGGCCTTCTCCACCTGCCACAGCGCCGACGGGAACCGCGCCACCACCTGGGTGAAGATCAGGATCGACATGCCGTTGCCGATGCCGCGGTCGGTGATCAGCTCACCGAGCCACATGATGATGCCGGTGCCGGCGGTCATCACGACCACCATCAGGATGGCCGTGCCGACGCCGCTGTCCCACAGCAGCGGCAGCGGCTGCCCCTGGGAGTCGTGACAGCCGGGGATCAGCCGGCCGGACCGGGCCAGCGCGACGATCCCGGTGGCCTGCAGCACGGCCAGCGCGAGCGTGAGGTACCGGGTGTACTGGGTGATCTTGGTCTGGCCGGCCTGGCCCTCGTCCTTGAGCTTCTCCAGTCGCGGGATGACCACGACGAGCAGCTGCAAGATGATGCTCGCCGTGATGTAGGGCATGATCCCCAGGGCGAACACGGTCAGCTGCAGCAGGGCGCCGCCGGAGAACAGGTTGATCAGCCCGTAGACGCCCTGGCTGCCGGCCTGGTGGAAGCAGGTCTGCACGTTGGCGACGTTGACGCCCGGGGTCGGCAGCTGCGACCCGAGCCGGAACACGCCGACGATGAACAGCACGAACAGCAACTTGCGTCGCAGGTCCGGCGTCCGGAATGCGTTGGCGAATGCGCGTAGCACCTAGTGGTCCTTCTTGTTGGCGGATCCGGTCGCCCGGTGTTCAGCCAGCCGACGAGGCAACCGCCCCACCGGGCCATCCGGTCGGGACGAGCACGCCACCGCCCTCACCTGACGAACGAGGGTCGAGCCGAGACGAGGGTAGCCGACGCCGCGGCGCAGCCCCTGTCGAGGGTAGTCGACCCCGGCTGCCCGCACCCCCAGTTCCTCAGAGCTCGGTGGCGCTTCCGCCTGCGGCGGTGATCTTCTCGCGGGCGGTACCGGAGAACCTGTGCGCGGTGACCTGCACGGGGACGGACAGCTCGCCCTGTCCGAGCACCTTGACCGGCTGGTCCTTGCGGACCGCGCCCTTGGCCGCCAGCGCCTCCACCGACACCTCGCCGCCCTCGGGGAACAGCGCGGCGATGCGGTCGAGGTTGACGACCTGGTACTCGACCTTGAACCGGTTCTTGAAGCCCTTGAGCTTGGGGAGCCGCATGTGGATCGGCATCTGCCCGCCCTCGAAGTGGGCGGGGACCTGGTTGCGGGCCTTGGTGCCCTTGGTGCCCCGGCCGGCGGTCTTGCCCTTGGATGCCTCACCGCGGCCCACCCGGGTCTTCGCGGTCCTCGCGCCCGGTGCCGGACGCAGATGGTGCAGCTTGAGCGTCATGGGGTCACTCGTCTCCCTCGATCTGCTCGACCGCCACGAGGTGGCGGACGGCGTGGACCATGCCCCGGACCTCGGGGCGGTCCTGCTGGACGACCACGTCGCCGACCCGCTTGAGCCCGAGCGAGCGCACGGTGTCGCGCTGGCGCTGCGGGCGGCCGACCGTGGACCTGTTCTGCCGGATCTTCAGGCTCGCCATCACTGCGTCGCCTCGGAACGGGCCGCTCCTGCCGGCGTGGACTCGGCACGCTCCTCGCGTGCCCGCAGCAGTGCGGCCGGGGTGACGTGCTCCACCGGGAGCCCGCGGCGTACGGCGACCGACTCCGGCTCCTCCAGCGACCGCAGCGCCTCGACGGTGGCGTGCACGATGTTGATCTGGTTCGACGAGCCCAGCGACTTGCTCAGGACGTCGTGGATGCCGGCCGCCTCGAGGACGGCACGCACCGGCCCACCCGCGATCACTCCGGTACCGGGGGAGGCCGGACGCAGCAGGACCACACCGGCCGCCTTCTCGCCCTGGACCGGGTGCGGGATGGTGCCCTGGACGCGGGGGACACGGAAGAAGTTCTTCTTCGCCTCCTCGACGCCCTTGGCGATCGCCGCGGGCACCTCACGGGCCTTGCCGTAGCCGACGCCCACCATGCCGTCACCGTCGCCGACGACGACGAGTGCGGTGAAGCTGAACCGGCGGCCGCCCTTGACCACCTTGGCGACGCGGTTGATCGCCACCACTCGCTCGACGTACTGGTTACGGTCGTCCTGGCCGCGGCGGTCGCCGCGTCCCCGACGCTCACCGCGCTGTCCGCGCTGCGATCCGCTCATGAGTCCTACCTCTTTCCCTAAGCTTGCGTTGTCGGACCTAGAAGGTCAGGCCGCCGTCGCGGGCAGCCTCGGCGAGGGCCGCAACGCGGCCGTGGTAGCGGTGACCCGCACGGTCGAAGACCGCCGACGCCACGCCAGCGGCGCGAGCCCGTTCGGCGACCAACTCTCCCACCTTGCGGGCCTTGGCGGTCTTGTCGCCCTGAATTCCACGCAGGTCCGCCTCCATCGTCGACGCCGACGCCAGGGTGCGTCCCCCGACGTCGTCGACCACCTGCACGGTGATGTGCCGCGCCGAGCGGGTGACGACCAGGCGCGGCCGCTCCGGGGTGCCACTGATGTTCTTGCGGCCACGTACCTGGCGCCGCGTCCGCGACGCCGCGCGACCCGACGAGTGCTTGCCAGTCCTGAGTGCGATGCCCATGACTCACTTACCAGCCTTTCCGACCTTGCGGCGGATGCGCTCACCCGCGTACCGGACGCCCTTGCCCTTGTACGGCTCGGGCTTGCGGAGCTTGCGGATGTTGGCGGCCACCTCACCGACGAGCTGCTTGTCGATCCCCTGGACGCCGATCTTCGTCGGACCCTCCACGGCGAAGCTGATCCCGTCGGGGGCGTCGAAGGTGATCGAGTGGGAGTAGCCGAGCTGGAACTCGACCTGGTTCGGGCCCTTGGCGATGACGCGGTAGCCCACGCCAACGATCTCGAGCTTCTTCTCATAGCCCTCGGTGACACCCACGACCATGTTGTTGATCAGGGTGCGGGTCAGGCCGTGCAGCGAGCGGTTCTCCCGCTCGTCGTCGGGGCGCCGTACCTCGATGCTGCCGTCCTCGACCTGCTGGACGGTGATCGGGGCGGCCACCGAGTGGCTCAGCGTGCCCTTGGGACCCTTCACGATGACGGTCCCGCCGTCATCGAGGGTCACGTCCACGCCGGCCGGGATCCGGACGGGAAGCTTGCCAATACGCGACATGGTGGTTCTCCTCTCCGTCCGCGCTCACCAGACGTAGGCGAGGACTTCCCCGCCGACGCCCTGGGAGTTGGCCTGCCGGTCGGTCAGCAGGCCATGACTGGTCGAGATGATGGCGACGCCCAGGCCGCCGAGGACCTTGGGCAGGCCGGTGTGCTTGGCGTAGACCCGCAGGCCCGGCTTGCTGATCCGGCGCACGCCGGCGATCGAGCGCTCCCGGTTGCGGCCGTACTTGAGCGTGACCTCCAGGCTCTTGCCCACGGCACCCTCGGCCGGCTCCTCCACGGCGTAGGAGGTGATGTAGCCCTCCTGCCTGAGGATCTCGGCAACACCGGTCTTGAGCTTGCTGTAGGGCATGCTCACGGTGTCGTGGTACGCCTGGTTGGCGTTGCGCAGACGCGTCAGCATGTCCGCGATCGGGTCAGTCATCGTCATGGTGGTTTTTTCTCTCTCGATGTGGTTTCGCGCCGGGTCTCGACGTGACCTGCAACGTCGTTACGTCTTCGCTGGTCGAGTAGCCGCCGAAGGCGGCGTACCGAGACCTACCAGCTGCTCTTGGTGATGCCGGGGAGCTCCCCACGGTGGGCCATCTCCCGCAGGCAGATCCGGCACAGGCCGAACTTGCGGTAGACCGCCTTGGGGCGACCGCAGCGCTGGCAGCGGGTGTAGGACCGCACCTTGAACTTCGGCTTCCGTGCGGCCTTGACCCTCAGTCCAGTCTTCGCCATGTCAGTTCTCCTTGCTCCGCCCAGCGCTGAACGCTGCGCTCGTCGCTCCGCGCTGTGCCATCAGCTTCGCTCCGCGAAGGGGAAACCGAGCTGCCTCAGCAGGGCGCGCCCCTCGTCGTCGTTGGTGGCAGTGGTCACCACGGTGATGTCCATGCCACGGACGCGGTCGATCCGGTCCTGGTTGATCTCGTGGAACATCACCTGCTCGGTCAGGCCGAAGGTGTAGTTCCCACGCCCGTCGAACTGGCGGTCGTTCAGCCCGCGGAAGTCACGAATCCGGGGAAGCGCGAGCGCGAGCAGCCGGTCGAGGAACTCCCACATCCGCTCGCCGCGCAGCGTCACGTGGGCACCGATCGGCATCCCCTCGCGCAGCTTGAACTGGGCGATCGACTTGCGGGCCCGGGTGACGCTCGGCTTCTGCCCGGTGATCTGGGCCAGGTCACGCACCGCGCCCTCGATGAGCTTCGAGTCGCGGGCAGCCTCGCCCACACCCATGTTGACCACGATCTTGGTCAGGCCGGGCACCTGGTGCACGTTGCCGTAGCCGAACTGCTCGCGCAGCGCGGGGAGGATCTCCTCGCGGTACTTCGTCCTCAGCCGCGGCGGCACTCGTACGGCCTGCCCGGATTCCACAGTGGTTTCGGTCATCTCAGATTTCCTCGCCCGTCTTGCGGGACACGCGCACGCTGCGCTGCACCTGGTACGTCGACCCGTCGGAGCGGCGCTTGCTCGCCTCCACGCGCTTGAAGCCGAACCGGGTGGCCCCGGAACCCTCGACCAGCATCACGTTCGAGACGTGGATCGGTGCCTCCGCGGTGATGATCCCGCCGCTGGTGCCGGCGTTGCCGCCCTGGTTGACCTGCCTGGTGTGCTTCTTGACGCGGTTGACGCCCTCGACGACCACGCGGTGTTCCTCGCGCAGTACCTGGAGGACCTTGCCCTCCGCGCCCTTGTCCTTGCCCGCGACGACCTTCACGGTGTCGCCCTTGCGAATGCTCACGAGAGCCCCACTCCTCGACTCTGCCCCTGCTCGATCTTCTCGCTCATCACAGCACCTCGGGGGCCAGGCTGATGATGCGCATGAACTTGCGCTCACGCAGCTCGCGACCCACCGGCCCGAAGATGCGCGTGCCCCGGGGCTCGCCGTCGGCCCGGAGGATGACGGCCGCATTCTCGTCGAACCGGATGTAGGAGCCGTCGGGACGACGGCGCTCCTTCACGGTGCGCACGATGACGGCCTTGACGACCTCGCCCCGCTTGACGTTGCCGCCCGGGATGGCGTCCTTGACCGTGGCGACGACCACGTCGCCGATCCCGGCGTAACGACGGCCGGAGCCACCGAGAACCCGGATGCACAGGATCTCCTTGGCGCCGGTGTTGTCGGCGACCTTCAGGCGCGACTCCTGCTGGATCATGGCTGTTCCCCTCCCGGCCCTACTTGGCCTTCTCGAGGATCTCCACCACGCGCCAGCGCTTGGTCGCGCTCACCGGGCGGGTCTCCATGATCAGGACACGGTCCCCCACGCCACAGGCGTTCGCCTCGTCGTGGGCCCTCATGCGGACGTTCTTGCGCAGCACCTTGCCGTACAGCCCGTGCTTCACACGGTCCTCGACGGACACGACCACGGTCTTGTCCATCCTGTCGCTGACGACCAGGCCCTCACGAGACTTGCGCTGTGCACGCTCGGCCACGGCGTCGGAGGCCGCGGTTGTTGCGGTGTCGATGTCGGTGTTCACGCGGCACCATCCTTCCCAGTGGGCGCGGTGCCCGGAGCGGTCCGGATGCCGAGCTCACGCTCACGCACCACGGTGTAGATCCGGGCGATGTCCTTCTTGACCGACCGAAGCCGGCCGTGGCTCTCCAGCTGACCGGTGGCGCTCTGGAACCGGAGGTTGAACAGCTCCTCCTTGGCCTCACGCAGCTTGGTCTCGAGGTCGACGTCGTTGAGCTCGTCGAGCTCGTTGACGGCGTTCACGCTGGGCATCAGAGTTCACCTGCCTCACGGCTGACGAAGCGGCACTTCATCGGCAGCTTGTGCATCGCGCGGCGCATCGCCTCGCGTGCCACGTCCTCGTTGACACCGGACAGCTCGAACATGATCCGGCCGCTCTTGACGTTCGCGACCCACCACTCCGGAGACCCCTTGCCCGAACCCATCCGGGTCTCGGCGGGCTTCTTGGTCAGCGGGCGGTCGGGGAAGATGTTGATCCACACCTTCCCGCCACGCTTGATGTGACGGGTCATCGCGATACGTGCCGACTCGATCTGGCGGTTGGTCACATAGGCGCCCTCGACCGCCTGGATGCCGTAGTCACCGAAGGCCAGCCTCGTGCCGCCCTTGGCGACACCACGCCGGGTGGGGTGGTGCTGCTTGCGGTGCTTGACCCTGCGAGGCATCAACACGTCTCAGCCCTCCTGTCCTGTGGTGCCCGCGGACGTCGCCGTACGACCGTCCCCGGCCGTGGTTGCCTCGCCGGCCGGGGCCGCCGGGGTCTCGGCGGCACGCGGCCCGGTCGACGCGGAGGCAGCCTGGCCCCGGTCGGAGCGAGAGGGCCGGTTGCCCCGCCCCGGACGCTCGCCGCGGGGGCCGCGGCCGCGGGGG
>JBOHDO010000132.1:0-80732 GCA_050699415.1 Marmoricola sp. | reverse complement strand
GACCAGCGCAACCTGGCCGGGATCGGCAACGTCTACCGGTGCGAGCTGTGCTTCCTGACCGGCACCGACCCGAGGACACCGGTCGCCCGGACGCGTGACCTCCACCGGGTCGTCTCCCTCGCCCGTCGACTGCTGCAGGCGAACAGGGACCGCGTGGAACGGGTGACCACCGGCGACCTGCGCCACGGTCGGCGCACCTGGGTGTACGGCCGTCGTGGGCCCTGCCTGCGCTGCGGCACTGCGATCCGCCACGACCGGCTCGGGCCGGTCGGTGAGGAGCGGGACACCTGGTGGTGCCCGACCTGCCAGCCCGGCAAGGAGGGGTGACCCGTGCGCGGCGCCGGCCTGCGGGTCCTGGTCTTCGTCGTCGGGGCCGCCTGCCTGGGTGCCGAGATCGCGGCGGCGCGGCTGCTGGCACCGTGGTTCGGGGAGAGCACGGTGGTGTGGGCCAACACCATCGCGACCGTGCTGGTCTCGCTCTCGGTCGGGTACGCCGTCGGCGGCCGGGTCGCCGACCGGTACCCCACCACGGCGGCGCTGAGCCGCATCGTGCTGGTCGCCGCCGTCCTGCTGGCCGCGGTGCCGTTCGCCGCCGAGCCGTTGCTGCCGCTGTCGGCCGATGCGTTCGACGCGCTGTCGCTGGGTGGGTTCCTGGGCTCGCTTGCCGCGGTCTGCATCCTGGTCGCCGTCCCGATCCTGCTGCTGGGCATGGTCTCCCCGTACGCCGTCCGGCTCAGCGTCACCGGCGTGGCCGGCGCCGGCCGGACCACCGGGCGACTCTATGCGATCTCGACCGTCGGTTCACTGGTCGGCACCTTCCTGGCCGCGCTGGTGCTGATCCCGTTCGTCGGCACCCGCCGTACCTTCCTGCTGTTCGCGCTCTCGCTGGCCCTGGCCGCGCTGCCGGGGCTGCAGCGCCGCCTGCTCGCCCTGCCCGTCCCCGCGGTGGTGCTCGGGCTGGTGCTGATGCCCGAGGGCCTGGTCAAGTCGCAGTCGGGCAGCGGCCGGGTGATCTGGGAGCGGGAGACCACCTACCAGTACGCCAGGGTGGTGCAGGACCGCAGCGGCAGGCGCACCCTGGAGCTGGACGCCGGCCACGCCGTGCACTCGGTCTACCAGCCGGGCACGTACCTCACCGGCGGCTACTGGGACGACATGCTGGCACTGTGCTACGCCGGGCAGCGCCGGCCGCGACGCGTCGCGATCCTCGGCTCCGCCGCCGGTACGACGGCCCGGGCCCTGGGGCACTTCTCACCGCGGACCGTCGTCGACGCGGTCGAGCTCGACCCCGACGTGACCGAGGTGGGACGGCGGCTGTTCGACCTGCACGGCCCGCGGCTCCACCTGCACACCGCCGACGCGCGTCCCTGGCTGCGAGCCACGAACCATCGGTTCGACGCGATCCTGGTCGACGCCTACCGGCAGCCCTACATCCCGTTCTACCTGACCACGCGCGAGTTCTTCGCGCTGGCGAAGCAGCGCCTCGCGCCCGGCGGACGCGTGATCGTCAACGTCGGCCACCCCGCGGGCTCGAGGTCCCTGGAGAGGGTGCTGACCGCCACCATGGCCTCGGTGTTCGGTCGCGACCACCTCCGGCGCGACCCCGCCGACCCCACCAACACCGTGCTCGTGGCGGGACCGACCGCACCCGCGGCCGGCCTGCGGGGCACCGCGGTCCCGACCGACCTGGCGTCGCTGGCCTCCCGGGTCGCCGCCCGGCTCGCCTCACCGCTGCGCGGCGGGACGGTCTACACCGACGACCGCGCCCCGGTCGAGTGGCTGGTCGACCTGTCGTTCCTGAGGCTGGCCGACTGAACACGAGCGGGGACAATCGCGGCCTGGACGTGGACGCCCTCCCCGCTCCGGAACGGCTGTGGTGGCCCTTCGCCGTGCTGGCAGCCCTGCACCACGACGAGCCCGAGCCGGTGTGGTCCTTCGAGCCCCGGCCCGTGCTGCTCACCCACGACGCCCACGACGGCGTCCGGCTGCGCATGCAGCGGCTGTACGGCGGCCGCTCGGTGCTGTGGGGCACCGACCCGCGGGCGACGCCGCTGGCCGGGTGGACCGGCATCCCGGGCTGGGCGACCTCGGACGCGGTGCACGACCTGCTGGGCCGCGACCGGGCGACGTTCGTGGCCTGGCACGCCCACTGGCCGCCGTGGTACGCCGGCAACGGCCCCTCGCTGCAAGCCCTGGCCGCGGAGATGGCGCAGCGACAACCGGGCTGGTGCCCGCCGTGGACCGGGCTGCTGCCTACAGCAGCCGCCGGTCGCTCGCCCACCGGGTGAGCTCGTGCCGGCTGGACAGCTGCAGCTTGCGCAGCACCGACCCCATGTGGGTCTCCACGGTCTTGGTCGAGATGAACAGCTCGCGTGCGACCTCCTTGTAGGAGTAGCCGCGGGCGATCAGCCGCATCACCTCGCGCTCCCGCTCGGTGAGCCGGTCGAGGTCCTCGTCGACCTGCGCGACCTCGACGGTGCCGGCGAAGGCGTCCAGCACGAAACCGGCCAGCCGCGGCGAGAACACCGCATCGCCCGAGGCCACCCGCTCGATCGCGTCCACCAGCTCGGGGCCGGTGATCGACTTCGTGACGTAGCCTCGTGCCCCGGCCCGGATCGTGCCGATCACGTCCTCCGCGGCATCCGACACCGACAGCGCGAGGAACTGGGTGCTCGCCCCCGCCCCCGCAGAGGCCGGGGACGAGGTGACCTGCCTCATCACCTCGGCACCGCCCCCACCGGGCAGGTGCACGTCGAGCAGCACCACGTCGGGCCGGTGCTCGCGTACGGCGGCGACCGCCTCGTCCACGTCGGCCGCCTCGCCGACCACGTCCACCCGGCCCGAGATCTCGGACCGGACACCGGTCCGGAACATCCCGTGGTCGTCCACGACGACCACGGTGCGCCTCGCGGGGCCGGTCGTGGGGCCTGTCGTTGGGTGAGTCATCGGTCCTCCTCGACGGGGTGGGGGAGCCGCAGCCGGACCTCGGTGCCCGAGCCCGGGCGGCTGACGACCTCGGCGGAGCCGCCGTGGCGGTGCATCCGGGCCATGATGCTGTCCCGGATGCCGTGCCGGTCGGCGGCGACCGCGGCCGGGTCGAACCCACTTCCCCGGTCGCGGACGAACACCTCACCGGCGTCCGGCCCGGCCTCGGCGTACACGTCCACGTTCGCCGCGCCGCTGTGCCGGGCGGCGTTCACCATGGCCTCCCGCGCGGCGAGCACGAGCGGGCGGGTCTCCTCGGGCAGGGGCCGGTCGCCGACGCAGACCACCTCCACGGGGACACCGGTGGCGTCCTCGACCTCGGCCGCGGCGGCCCGCAACGCGGAGGCCAGCGTGGTGGCGTCGCCGGCGGGGGCGTCGTACAGCCACGCGCGCAGGTCGCGCTCCTGCGCGCGGGCCAGCTGCGCCACCCGGGCCGGGTCGGCCGCGGATCGCTGGATCAGCGCCAGCGTCTGCAGTACCGAGTCGTGCAGGTGCGCGGCGACGTCGGCGCGCTCCTGGGAACGGATCCGCTCGGCGCGCTCCTCGGACAGGTCGGAGCTCAGCCGCAACAGCCAGGGGCCGAGGATGAACGCCAGCCCCAGGATGCCCAGCAGCGCCGCAAGCCCGACGTTGAGCGCGATCCGCACGTTGTCGGTGCGGACCGAGAACACCGTGATCGCGCCGACCAGCAGAGCCACGCCCGCCAGGATCCGGGCGTACGCCGCCCAGCCACCGGACCCGAGCAGGGCCCGCAGCGGCGTGATCCGCCCGGTGCTGTCCACCCAGCGCTCCCGCTGGGCCTCGTCGGCCTGCCGCCACAGCACCGCGACGCCCGCGACCGCCAGCATCGCCGGCCAGATCACCGAGGTCCGGCCGGTCAGCCCGGTGACCAGCGCAAGCACCCCGATCGCGACCGCGGCCAGCGCCACCAGCGGCCCGTAGTCGGCCAGCGGCCGGACCCGTCCGGCCCGCCGGCCCTGACGGCTGGCCGCGGCGAGCCCGGGGGTGGTGTCCGCGAAGTGCGCCGCGTCGGGCAGGACCATCCACAGCCCGGCGTAGACCACCACGCCGAACCCGCTCAGCGCGGCGGCGACCAGGAACGCGATCCGCACCCGGAGAACCGGCAGGTGCAGGTGCCGGGCCAGCCCGGCCGCCACGCCGCCGAGCAGCGCCTCGTCGGTCGCCCGGCACGCGCGCCGGGGCGCGCGGGGGGCGACGGCGGGGACGGGTCGGCTGGTCATGGCACGACCATGGTCCCATCACCCGGACCGGGGCCACATCGGGAAACTGCCCGACCCGTTCCGGGGCAGGGTCAGGGGTCTCCCCGATGGCGCCCGCCGCCCCGACCGGACACGATCGTGGGTATGACCTCGAGCCCCGACAGCGCCACTGCGCCCCGGCAGGAACCGGCCGACGACGGCCCGCGCCTCGGCCGCGAGCAGCTGCACGACCTCGACCGGCTGCGCCGCAGCAGCACCGACCGCTACCTCGCCGGCGTGGCCGGCGGCATCGGCCGACACCTCGACATCGACCCGGTGATCGTCCGGGTGGTGCTGGTGGCGGCGTGCTTCTTCGGCGGCGCCGGCCTGTTCTTCTACGTCGCGCTGTGGCTGCTGGTGCCGTCCGACGACCGCGACCACGCCCCGATCCGCCTCGGGCCCGACGCCAGGCGCGTGGCGGTGGTCGTGGTGGCGGCGCTCGCGGGCGTCGGCCTCGTCGGCAGCGCCTGGGGTGGCTACGGCTGGCGCTTCGTGTGGCCGCTCGGCGTGGTGGTGCTGGTGGTCGCGCTGGTGGCCCGCTCCCGCCGCGGGGCACCGCCGCCGGCGTACGACGCACCCACGACCGGGGCCGAGTCGTCCCCGTCGTCGTGGCAGCCCCCGAGCGTCCCGGCGTACGCGCCGCCGCCACCCCGGCGGCCCCGCCGCACCGGCCTGGTGCTGTTCTGGCCCACGCTGGCGCTGATCGCGCTCGGCTGGGGAGCGCTCGGCCTGTTCGACATGGTCGACCCGGTCGGCCCCGCCCACTGGCCGGCCGTGGCCCTGGGCATCACCGCAGTGATGCTCCTGGTCGGCGCCTTCGTGGGCCGGCCGGGTGGCCTCATCCCGCTCGGGCTGCTGCTCGCGGCCGCGCTGGTGGTGACCGCGGTGCTGGGGCCCGGGGGCTGGCCCGACCAGAAGCGCACGTTCACGCCAGTCTCCGCGGCCGCGGTCGCGCCGCGCTACCACCTGTCCAACGGCACCCTGCTCGTCGACCTCTCCCAGGTCCGCGACCCGGCCGCGCTCGACGGGCGCACCGTCTACGCCAACACCGACGTCGGTGAGGTCGACGTGCTGCTGCCGCCCGGCGTGGCCGCGAACGTCGACGCCGGCCTGTACGTCGGTGACATCGTGGTCGGGCCCCACGCCCACGACGGCTTCCGCTCGACCTACAACGGCCGGTTCGGGCCGCCGCATGCCCGTACTGTGGTCGACCTGGTGCTGCGGGCACGCGCCGGAGAGATCGAGGTCCACCGGGCGCCCGCCGCCGTGGCCGCAGCCCGACCCGCCGCCACCGAGAGGAGCCTCCCATGAGCCGGCGTACATCCTCCGCCCCGCGACAGCGGGTCAAGGTCGCCCACCTGGTCCTCGGCCTGTTCTTCCTGGGCCTGATACTGGTGTGGGGGCTGGGCGTGCACGACCTGGTGCAGCCCGGCGACGTCCCGGTGCTGCTGCCGCTGGTCCTCATCGTCGCCGGAGCGATCGGGCTGGCCGCCGCCCTGGTCACCGCCTCGCGCCACCGGGACCGACCGGCTCCCCCACCCGCTCCTCCCCAGCCCCGCGAGGCCCCGCAGGGTCTGCGCACACCGACCGGTTCCCACGACAACGAGGAGATCTCATGACGAGCCAGCCACCACCCCCTCCGCCCCCATCGCAGCCGCGGCGCCCGGCCGGACCGGACCAGCGCCTCACCAGGTCCGCGGAGGACCGCATGGTCGCCGGGGTGTGCGCCGGGATGGCCGACTACCTGCACGTGGACCCGACCGTGATCCGGGTGCTGGCCGTGCTGGCCCTGATCTTCACCTTCCCGGCCGCCGGCATCGTCTACCTGGTGCTGTGGGCGGTGATCCCCGAGGACCGCCGCTCCTGGGGATGACCCGCCGCAGCTGACCGCGTTTCGCCGGTCGGGGCTGTAGCCTTCTGGCATGTTCGAGGCCACCGACATCCGGGAGTGGCGCGGCCACGACGTCCGGGACGAGTCAGGAAACAGGATTGGCGAGCTGGAGGCGGTCTACGTCGACACCGCGACCGACCAGCCGTCGTTCGGCACCGTGCAGATCGGCCTGCCCGGCCGGCGCCGACTGGTGTTCGTGCCGCTGGACAGCGCACGGGTCGGCCCCGACTACCTCCAGGTCGCGCACGAGAAGAAGCTGGTCAAGGACGCTCCCTCGATCCCGACCGATGGGGAGCTGCCCGCCGGCGACGAGGAGTCGGTCTTCACCCACTACGGGATGGACTACCGTCCCGGTGCAGGCGGCGAGCGCCGCCTGGGCCGGCGGTGAGACATGGCCTGGTACCTCCTCCTGCTGGTCATCGCGGTGGCGCTGGGGTTCATCGGTGTCCTGGTCGCCGGGGTGTTCTACCTGCTCTACGTGGGCATCGCGGTCTTCGTGCTCGACCTCATCCTCGTCGGCATCCGCGCGCGTAGCTCACGTCGCCCCGCGCGCTGAGGCCCGATGAGCGCAGGCGGAGGAGCGCATCTCCCTGGCGTCCTGGCCGGCCTGGCGCCGGTCCTCGGCCACTACGGCTACCTGGCTGTCGGCGGCTTCGTCCTCCTGGAGGACTTCGGGGTACCCGTCCCGGGAGAGACGATCCTGATCGCCGCCGCGGTCTACGCCGGTGCCGGGCGCCTGGACATCGCCCTGGTGGTGGTCGTGGCGTTCGTCGCCGCCGTCGTCGGCGACAACATCGGCTACGCGATCGGGCGGTACGGCGGTCGCCGCCTCGTGGAGCGCTGGGGCAGGTACGTCTTCCTCACCCCGAAGCGACTCGACAAGGCCGAGGACTTCTTCGCCCGCCACGGTGGCAAGGTCGTCACTGTCGCGCGGTTCATCGAGGGACTTCGGCAGGCCAACGGCCTGATCGCCGGCATCACCCAGATGCGCTGGCGTGACTTCCTCGCCTTCAACGCCCTCGGCGCGGCGCTGTGGGTGGGCTGCTGGTCGGCCGTGGGCTACTACTCCGGCAGCCACATCGACGCGATCTACGGCAAGGTGCACGACTACTCGATCTACGTTGCCATCGCGGTGGCGGTGGCGATCGTGGCGCTCGTCGCACGCCATCTGGTACGCCGCCGGCGGGGTGCCTGACCCGTCAGGCCTCCGCCGCGACGTCGAGCCCGCCCAGCACGCGCACGGCATCGGCTGCGGGGACGATCGTCTCGATGCGCAGCGCGGACTCGCCGGCGTACAAAGGTGTGCTGTCGACCGCGGCATCGGGCATCCCGGCTAGTGGTGGTGTGGGCGAGAGCATCGGCAGCCGGGCCTGCTGCAGCCGCGGCAGCGCGTCGATCATCGCGTCGGGGACGACCCGGGCCATCGGTGTGCTGAGCCGGTTGATCGTGGCGGGGAGCCGGCGCGGCGTGCCGTCGGGCCGCAGCCAGCGATCGGTCGCTGCGTTCGGCACCACCCGGTGCCGGGCCGGCCAGCCGAACCCGAACAGTGACGTCTCGATGGTGTGCCGCGCGGCCAGGACCCGCTGCTGGTAGAGCGGGTGCGCACCGGACTCGCCGGTGAGCAGGAACCTCGTCCCCGCCACGGCACCGGCCGCGCCGGCGTCCAGGGCCCGTTCGACGTCAGGTCGCGTCGCGATGCCCCCGGCCAGGAAGACCGGACGTCCGTCGGCAACGCCGCTCACCGACGCCATCGCCTCCGTCGCGGGAAACCTGCCCAGCAGGTGTCCGCCGGCCTCGCGGGCCTGGGCGATCAGCGCGTCGACTCCCCACCCCACCGCGCGGGTGGCCTCAGGCCCGGTTCCGACCTGGGCGACCACGAACGCACCGGCATCCCGCAGGCGGGCCACCAGCTCGCGGTCACCGCCGTAGAACAGCACCGCGACGTCGATCCGGTCGGCCAGGCACACCTCGACGTGTCGGGGTCGCACGAACGGCATCAGCAGGTTGACCGCGACAGCGCGGCCCGGCGCGCGTTCACGAACACCACCGATGCCGCGCCGCAACCCCGGCGGCGAAGCCAGGCCGAGAGTCCCCAACCCACCGGCCGCGGCCACGGCGCCGGCCAGGGCCGGACCCGCGACTCCGCCGCCCATGCCGGCCTGCAGAACCGCAACGTCCAGGCGCAGCCGGTCGAGGATGTCCATGCCCCATCATCGCCCTTCGGAGGATCCGGCGAACGGCGGCACCCGCGGGTTCGACTGTGGCCTCAGGAGCCCAGCGACCGGGTGATGACGTGGTTCGCGGCGCGCTGGAAGCCGGCGACCACCGCCTCGAGGGTGAGCCGCCGCAGCCGCGACATGGTCTGCTCGAAGCGGGCCTTGTCCGCCGCGGTGTGCTCCTTCTCCCGGTACGGCGCCAGCACCTGGTGGCGCAGGATGTCGGTGAGCTCATCGGCGAGTGCGTCCATGTGCCGGGTGATCGCCTCGGTGGCCGCGACCATGGACTCCACCGGCAGGCCCAGCTCGAGGGTCTGCACGGCGAGGTCGAACGCGGGCAACGGCTCGAACCGGCTGCCACAGCGCTCGATGCCCTGCATCACCTGGAGCATCTCCACGTCGTGCTCGGTCAGCCGGCGGCCGGCCCGGGCGTCGAGCTGTCGGCGCGTCAGCGACTCCCGCCGCCCGGTGGTCCAGGAGGTCAGCATGGCCCGCTGCAGCGCGAGGTCCTCCACCGAGGCGTCCAGCGGCACCCGGCCGAGGTACTTCTCGATCGCCGACAGCGTGAACCCGTGGTCCTGCAGGGCCCGGATAAGCTCGAGCCGGGCGCGGTGCGCCGGCCCGTAGTAGGCGATCCGTCCGCGGCGCTCCGGAGGGGGCAGCAGCCCGCGGCCGGCGTAGTAGCGGGTGGTGCGCACCGTCATGCCCGTGGCCGCGGCGAGCTCGTCGACGGTGAGCAGCCCCTCGGCAGGCTCGGTCTGTGCAGTCGCCATCGCCGGCACCCTCCCAACCCCGTGCTTGACTGTGACAGTAGGACTGGCACACTGATCCTGCCATCTCCTGGGCCCATCGCCAAGTGCGGCACGCGCCGCCGGAGGGACTGCCATGCGCGACATCTTCACCACCGAGCACGAAGACTTCCGCCAGACCGTGCGGACCTTCCTCGAGAAGGAGGCTGTCCCCCACCACGAGCAGTGGGAGGCCGACGGCATCGTCCCGCGGGACGTCTGGCTCAAGGCCGGCGAGGCCGGCCTGCTGTGCTTCGACGTCCCCGAGGAGTACGGCGGCCCCGGTGTCGAGGACTTCCGCTACAACACCGTGGTCGCCGAGGAGCAGGTCCGGTCCGGCGCCAGCGGGCCCGGGTTCTCGGTGCACACCGACATCATCGTCCCCTACCTGGTCCGGATCGCGAACGACGAGCAGAAGCGGCGCTGGCTGCCCGGCTGCGTCACCGGCGAGACGATCACCGCGATCGCCATGACCGAGCCGGGAGCGGGCAGCGACCTGCAGGGGGTGCGCACCACCGCGGTCGACAAGGGGGACCACTACGTCCTCAACGGGTCGAAGACCTTCATCAGCAACGGCATCAACGCCGACCTGGTGATCGTGGTGGCCCGCACCGACCCCGAGGCCGGTCACAAGGGCATCAGTCTCGTGGTCGTCGAGCGCGGCATGGACGGCTTCGAGCGGGGCCGCAACCTCGATAAGGTCGGGCTGCACGCGCAGGACACCGCCGAGCTCTCCTTCGACGACGTGGTGGTGCCCAAGGAGAACCGGCTCGGCGAAGAGGGCCAGGGCTTCGTCTACCTGATGGAGAACCTGCCGCAGGAGCGGCTGGCCATCGCGGTCCAGGCGACCGCTGCCTGTGAGGCGATCCTGGAGATGTGCCTGGACTACGCGAAGACCCGGGAGGCGTTCAACCGCCCGATCGGCAAGTTCCAGCACAACCGGTTCCTGATCGCGGAGATGGCCACCGAGGTCCGGATCGCCCGCACGTTCATCGACGACTGCATCCGCCGGCACGTGGCGGGCAGGCTCGACGCGGTCGACGCGTCGATGGCGAAGTGGTGGACCACCGAGCTGCAGAACAAGCTCGCCGGACAGGGTGTGCAGCTGCACGGCGGCTACGGGTACATGATGGAGTACCCGATCGCCAAGGCGTTCACCGACAGCCGGATCGCCACGATCTACGGCGGCACCACCGAGATCCAGAAGGAGATCATCGGCCGGTCGCTGGGCTTCTGAGCAGGGATGGTGGGGTGACAGCGGTGAGCGACGTTCTCGAGCAGCGCGAGCGGATCGACGGCGTGATCGCCGGGCGCAGCATCGCCGACGCCCTGGCCGCCAGGGTCGCCGAGCACGGCGAGGAGCCGGCGTTCTCCGACAAGGTCGGTGTCGAGGGGGCCGGCTGGCGCACGCTGACGTGGGCCGGGCTGCGCGAGCAGGGGCTGGCGCTCGCCGCCGCACTGGTCGATCTCGGGGTCGAGCCCGGCGACCGGGTCGCGATCATGGCGAGCAACCGGCTCGAGCACGTGCTGGCCGATGTGGCCGCGATGCACGCCGGCGCGGTCGCGATGTCGATCTACAACACGCTCTCGGCCGACCAGGTGGCCTACGTCGCGGACCACTCCACGCCCCGGCTGGTGGTGCTGGAGAACGACGACCACGTGGCCCGGTGGCGGGAGGCACTGGCCGCCGCGGACCCGACCCCGGTCGTGGTGGTGCTCGATGCGGGCGCGGCGCCGGAGGGCGCACTCACCTGGTCGCAGCTGACCGAGCGCGCGGACGCCGTACGGGAGAAGCATGCCGCGGAGGTCGAGTGCCGCCGGAAGCAGATCGGGGCCGACGACCCGGCCACGATCCTCTACACCTCCGGCACCACCGGCCGCCCCAAGGGCGTGGTGATCACCCATCACAACGTGATGTTCGAGGCCGAGAGCACCGGCCGCACGTCCCGGATCGAGGGTGAGCGCAGCACGCTCTCCTACCTCCCCTACGCCCACATCGCCGAACGGATGCTGGGCCTCTACCTGCCCCAGATCGACGGCGGCCACGTGCACCTCGTCGGTGACCCCGCGCTGCTGGTCGGAGCCCTGTCCGAGGTCCGCCCGACCGCGTTCTTCGGGGTGCCGCGGGTGTGGGAGAAGATCCAGACCGGCATCACCGGCCTGCTCGCCGGCGAGAGCGACGAGGCGAAGCGGAAGGCGGTCACCGACGCGATGGCCACCGGGCTGGAGTACGTCGAGTCGCTGCAGACCGGGCACACCACCAGCCCGGAGCTGCGCGAGCGCTACCAGGCAGTCGAGGCCGCCGTGTTGGCGCCGATGAAGGCGATGCTCGGCCTGGACCGGGTCACCTGGGCGGGCAGCGCCTCGGCACCGATGCCGGCCCAGACCGCCCGGTTCTTCGCGGGCCTGGGCCTGTCGATCTACGACATCTACGGGATGACCGAGACCACCGGCTCGGTCACCGCCTGCGGACCGGACCACTTCCGGCTCGGCACCGTCGGCCGCGCCCAGCCCGGGATCGAGGTGCGCATCGCCGAGGACGGCGAGATCCTCACCCGCGGCCCGGTGACCATGACCGGCTACCACCGCAACCCCGAGGCCACCGCCGACCTGGTCGACCACGACGGCTGGGTGCACACCGGTGACATCGGCTCCCTGGACGAGGACGGCTTCCTGACCGTGGTCGACCGCAAGAAGGAGCTGATCATCACCTCGCAGGGCAAGAACATCGCCCCGTCCAACATCGAGAACCTGCTCAAGGAGAGCCCGCTCGTCGGCCACGCCCTGGCCTACGGCGAGAGCCGCCCGTACGTCGTCGCGATCCTGACCCTCGACGCCGAGGTCGCTCCCGTGGTCGCCGCGAAGCTCGGCATCTCCGACACCGGGCTGTCCTCGCTCGCGGAGAACCCGGCCGTGCTCGGCATGGTCGACCAGGCCGTCGACGACGCCAACCGGCGGCTCTCCCGGCCCGAGCAGGTCAAGAAGTGGCGGCTGCTGCCGGTGGAGTGGACCGCGGAGTCCGCCGAGCTCACCCCGACGCTGAAGCTGCGGCGCCGGGTGGTGCACGCCCGCTACGCCGACGTGCTCGACGAGCTCTACGCCTGAACGCGCTCCGGCGTGTCCGGCTGCCCGGCCTCCAGCGCCTCGGCCAGCGCAGCCAGGGTGCTGTGGACGACCCGGTAGTAGGCCCACTTGCCCCGCTGCTCCCGGGTGACCAGCCCGGCCTCGACCAGCTGCCTCATGTGGTGGGAGACCGTTGGCTGGGACAGCGCGACCGGGCCGGTGAGGTCGCAGATGCACGCCTCCCCGTCCTCGTGGGCGGCGATCAGGGAGAGCAGCCGCACCCGGGTGGGGTCGCCGAGGGCCTTGAACACCCGGGCCAGGCGCTCCGCGGAGCCGGCGTCCAGCACACCCCCGGTCACCGGCGAGCAGCATGCGGCGAGGTCGGCGACGGTGGCCGGGACTGTGCTCATGCCACGAGTGTGCCATATCCATTGATGACCATCTATGCATCTGCTAGCGTCAACGCATCGGAGTTCATCGATGGGAGAGATGATGTCGTCAACAGCTGACAGGCGTGAAGAGGTGCGCAGCCGCTACGCAGAGGCGGCCCGGGTGGCGTCGTCCACGCGCGACCCCCTGGCCGTGGTGGAGGCCGAGGGCTGTTGCAGTCCGTCCGTGGCCGAGGCCAATGCGTCCTGCTGCGGCGGAGGGACGGCGGTCGATGCGACCTTCGGGTCCACCCTGTACGCCGCCGACGAGCAGGGCGAGCTGCCCGCCGAGGCGGTGGCGGCCAGCCTGGGCTGCGGCAACCCGACCGCGGTCGCGGCGCTGCGGCCCGGCGAGCGGGTGCTGGACCTGGGCTCGGGCGGCGGCATCGACGTACTCCTCTCGGCACGGCGGGTCGGGCCGACCGGGTTCGCCTACGGCGTGGACTTCACCGACGAGATGCTCGGCCTCGCGCGGGAGAACGCCGAGCGCGCCGGTGCGACCAACGTGGAGTTCCTGCAGGGCAGCATCGAGGACGTGCCGCTGCCCGATGCCGCGGTCGACGTGGTGATCTCCAACTGCGTGGTCAACCTGTCCACCGACAAGCCGGCCGTGCTGGCGGAGATGTCCCGGGTGCTGGTGCCAGGTGGACGCATCGGCATCTCCGACGTGGTGGCCGAGGACCAGCTCACGCCGGCCGACCGCGCCGAGCGCGGCTCGTACGTCGGTTGCATCGCGGGTGCGCTGTCCCGGTCGGAGTACCTCGACGGGCTCGGCGCCGCCGGGTTCGCCGACCCCGAGGTGGAGTTCACCCACGAGGTGGCCCCGGGCATGCACGCCGCGATCATCCGGGCGGTCAAGCCGGCGGACTGAGCGTCTCGGCCAGCGCCCTGATCGTCTCCGGACCGACGCGGCAGCAGCCGCCGACGTACGCCACCCCGGCGCGGACCCACGCGGGCGCCAGCCCGACGTCGTACGAGGCTCCCCCGGCCCAGGCCCGCGTCTCCGCGTCCCACCGCTCACCGCTGTTCGGGTAGGCGACGGCGGGCCGGCCGGTGACCTCGACCGCGATCTCGACGGCAGGCAGCACATCGGCGGGCCGGCAGCAGTTGACCCCGACGGCCAGCAGGCCGGCCGCTCCCGACGCGACGGCGAACGCGTCGACCAGCGGCTGGCCGGCACGGGTGTTCAGCCCGTCGACCGAGAACGACAGCCAGGCGGGGATGTCCAGCTGGTCGAGAAGCGCGACCAGCACCGCGGCCTCGTCGGCGTCCGGGATGGTCTCCACCGCAACCAGATCCGGACAGGCCGAGGCGAGCAGCTCCAGCCGCGGGCCGTGGAAGTCGCGCAGCTGAGCGGATGTGAGTCCGTAGCGACCGCGGTACTCCGAGCCGTCGGCCAGCACCGCGCCGTACGGGCCGACGGAGGCGGCCACCCACCGTTGCACGCCGTCGCCGGCCAGCCGGTCACGAACCTCGCGCGCGAGCAGGACGCTACGGCGCAGCAGGTCCTCCGCACGTGCCCTGTCCATCCCGGCGTCGACGAACCCGGCCACGCTGGCCTGGTAGCTGGCCGTCGTGGCGACCCGTGCACCGGCCCGGAAGTACGCCTCGTGCACCGCCGCGACCTCACCCGGTGAGTCCCGGAGCAGCCGGGCGGTCCACAGCGGGTCGGAGAGGTCGTGGCCCCGGTCGGCCAGGGCGTTGGACATCCCGCCGTCGAGCAGCACGGCGCCGTCGACGAGCTCGTGCGGCGCCTGCATGAGCCCAGTCTCACGCACGCGCCCGCCGGCGCGGTGACCTGCGCTGGCACAATCGCCGCATGACCGCGCCGACCATCGGATCGCTCGCCACCGTCCCCGCACTGGATCGTCCCGACCTGCTGGCCGAGCCGGTCCGCCGGACCCTGCAGGGCTGGGAGCACGCCGCCGCGGTGGGCGTGGTCGAGATCGACCCGGAGCTGGCCGACACCGCGGCGATGACACAGGCGTACGACGTGCCGCTGACCGCGAGCGCCAACTGCGTGGTCGTCATGGGCAGGCGCGCCGGCGAGGAGAGGGCCGCCGCCTGCGTGGTCCGGGCGGACACCCGCGCCGACGTGAACAACCGGGTCAAGCGGCTGCTCGACGTACGCAAGTGCTCGTTCCTGTCCCACGACCGGACGGTCGAGGAGACCTCGATGGAGTACGGCGGGATCACCCCGATCGGGCTGCCGGGTGACTGGCGGCTGCTGCTGGACAAACGGGTCGTCGACATCGACGTCGCGATCATCGGCAGCGGTATCCGCGGATCCAAGCTGCTGCTGCCCGGACCCCTGTTCGCCGAGCTCCCCGGCGCCGAGGTGGTCGAGGGCCTGGCCGGTCCGGCGCCAGCCATGTAACGCGGGGTTATTGCTTGCAGACATGGGCTCTGGCCGGCGTGTCGCGACACTAACCCCGCGTTACATGGGGAGCGTGGGTCCCGGCCGCGGCCACCCGGCACCTGATGCGGCGCGTCGCGCCCTCAGCCCTTGCGCTCCACGTGGACCCCGCCCATGACCGCCACTCCCCGCACCCGCAGCGTCGGCGCGTCGGGGTCCGCGGGACCCGAGTCGCCGGGGCCGGCGTACCCGCCCATGATGCCGGTGCCCTCCATCACCACGGTGACTCCGGGGGCGACCTTGATGTGGGCGCCGCCCATGACCGTGTTGACGGTCAGCACCACCTCACGGGCGGCGAAGTCGGCCCGGCGCATGTCCAGGTCGACGCCGCCCATCACCGCCACCACGGTCATCCGGGCCGGGACCACCCAGTGCCCCTTGCGCTCGACGCCGCTCATGATCGCGACGTGGCGCTCCGGTTTCCCAGCCTGGGACGCCGGGGACTCCCGCGGAGAAGGCCGAGCCTGCGGGTCCGTGTCGGGCAGGTCCGCGGTGACCGGCACCAGCTCGGCGTAGGTCCTCGCGGCGTAGGTGGCCTCCAGCCGCTGGTCGAGCTCGGTGAAGTCGATCCGCCCGTCACCCGCTGCCTCCCTGAGCTGCTCCGCGACCCGGTGGCGGTCCTGGTCGGAGACCCGGTGCTGGGAGGGGTCGAGGGGTTCGAGTGGTCCGGTCATGGACGCACAGCCTATGCCCGGTCCGGTACGCCGGGCTCGCCCTCCGGCGCCTCCGTGGCCGGTGCCCCGGAGTCGGCCACCACCAGCACCGGGACCGGGTCGAGCTCCACCCGCACCCGGGCCCCGACCGCCAGCGCGCTTGCCTCGGCAGTCCCCATCTGGCCCAGCACGGTCGTGCCGTCGCCCATCGAGCACAGCACCCGCGAGACCGAGCCGAGGAAGCTCACCGCGTCCACGGTCGCCCGGCCCCTCGCATCGGCCGCCAGGCGGACCCCCTCCGGCCGCACCAGCGCTCGCCCGGGTCCCGACACCGACCCCGGCAGCACCGGCAGCCGGTTGCCCAGCACCGTTGCGGTGCCGCCGTCCACGTGCGCGGGCAGCCGGCTGCTCAGGCCGACGAACTCCGCGACGAACGGGGTCTGCGGCGTGGAGTACAGCTCGACCGGGGTGGCGATCTGCTCCAGCCTGCCCTCGCTCATCACGCCCACGCGGTCGGCGATCGCCAGCGCCTCCTCCTGGTCGTGGGTGACGAACAGCGTGGTGGTGCCGACGTCGAGCTGGATCCGCCGGATCTCCTCGCGCAGCTGCACGCGCACCTTCGCGTCCAGCGCGGACAGCGGCTCGTCGAGCAGCAGCACGGCGGGCTCGATCGCCAGTGCCCGGGCCAGCGCGACCCGTTGCTGCTGGCCGCCGGACAGCTGCGCGGGATAACGGTCGCCCTGCGCGGTCAGCCCGACCAGCTCCAGCATCTCCCGGGCGCGCGTGGTCCGGGCAGCGGAGGCGCGGCCGCGCAGCTTCAGCCCGAAGCCGACGTTCTGCACCACGGTCAGGTGGGGAAACAGCGAGTACGCCTGGAAGACCATGCCCATGTCGCGCTTGTTGGCCGGCACGTCCGTGACGTCGTCCCCACCGACCAGGACCCGTCCGGCATCGGCGGTCTCCAGGCCCGCCAGGATGCGCAGCGCGGTGGTCTTGCCGCACCCGGAGGGCCCCAGCAGCACCACCAGCTCCCCCGGCTCGATCTCCAGGCCCAGCCCGGCGAGGGCGTGCACGTCGCCGTAGTGCCGCTCCAGGCGGTCCAGGGTGACGGGCGTTCCAGATGTCACCGTCGTCCTCCTCCCGTGCCGAGCCTTGCGGTGCGCCGCCGCCCACCGACGAACGAGAGCAGGAGCAGCAGCAGCGCGGCGAACAGCATGGACGCGAGTGCGGCCGCCGTCGAGACCTCCGTGTCGGACTTGCCGAGTAGGGCGATCACCACCGGCAGGGTGCTGTAGTTGCCCAGCAGGTTCGCGTAGGTGTACTCCCCCAGCACCAGCGCGACCGAGATGAACGCCGCCGACAGCACCCCGGACCACACGTTGGGGACCACCACCCGGACGATCACGGTGAACCACCCGGCTCCCAGCGAGCGGGCGGCCTCGGCCAGGGTGTGCACGTCGAGCGTCGACAGCGCCGCGTCCAGGGCCCGGTAGGAGTACGGCAGCACCAGCACCACGTAGGCGAAGGTGAGCACCAGCGGGGAGTAGCCGAAGAAGTAGTTGACCCAGGCGTACACCCCGGAGACTCCGACCACGGTGACCACGGCGGGGATGCTCAGCGGCAGCAGGCACAGGAACTCCACGACCCGGTTCAGCCGCGGCAGCCGCAGCCGCACCCACACCATGGTGGGCAGCAGCAGCACCAGCATCAGTGCCACGGTGCACACGGCGAGCCCGAGCGAGTACAGGATCGCCGAGAGCACCTGGGAGTTCTCCCCCAGCGCCGCCCAGGCCCGGCCGCTGCGGCCGTTCCCGCCGACCGTCCGGGTGCTGAAGTCGACCATCGCGACCAACGGGACGAAGAAGTAGATCGCGAACAGCAGCAGGAGCAGCCAGCGCACCGCGCTGCCGCCGACCCCCTTCGACGCGCGGCTCACCGCAGCCACCTCGACGAACGCCGGACCAGCAGGGCGTACAGGCTCATCACCACGACGACCACGACCACCATCTCCAGTGCCAGTGCGTAGCCGAGGTGCTGGCGTCCCAGCAGCACCTCGCTGGTCAGTGCCGAGCGGATCATCAGCGGCGAGAGCAAGCTGCCCTGGCTGATCAGGGCCGCGGCGGTCGCGTAGGCGGCGAACGCGTTGGCGAACAACAGCAGCGCACAACCCAGGAACGCCGGTCGCAGCAACGGGACCAGCACCTGCCGGAAGTACTGCCACCTGCTGGCGCCGAGGCTGACAGCGGCCTCGCGCCACTGCGGGCGGATGCCCTCCAGGGCCGGCATGAACACGATCACCATCAACGGGATCTGGAAGTAGCAGTAGACCAGGATCAGGCCCGGCAGCGCGTACAGCCAGCCGTTGCCGTAGAGGTTGACGCCCACCAGGTGGCGCAGCAGATCGGTGACGCTGCCGCTGAAGCCGACCGTGGCGATGAACGCGAACGCGAGGCTGACGCCGCCCATCTGCGCGAACACCCCGCTGAGCGCCATCACGCCACGGCGCAGCAGGCTGGTCGGTGCGGCGCCGAGGATGAGCGCACCGAGCACCGCCCCGAGGACGGCCCCGATCGCGGCGGTGCTCGCCGACAGGATCACCGACCTGCCCAGGGCGGACAGGGTCGCGGAGTCACCCAGCGCCTGTAGGTTGCCCAGGTCCCAGCCGCCACCCTCGCGGAACGCCCCGACCAGGACGACGACGGTCGGGATGAGCAGGAAGATGGCCAGGTAGACCAGGAACGGGACCAGCCCCAGCGCCGGCGCCAGGCGGCGCCGTACCCGGGTGATCCCGATCCCGGTCGAGCTCATTTAACGCCCCGGCCCTAGCCGACCGCCTTCGCCCAGTTCGTGCTCAGGTACTTCGCGTCCTTCTCGGTCTGGGCGTTGGTCGGGATCACCGGCTTGCCGGAGACCTTGGGCAGCGTGGCGTACTTCATCTTGTCGATGCTGCCGGCCTTGGACATCGCGTCGGCGCGCACCGGACGCGCACCGCCCTGAAGGTAGAGGTTCTGGCCCACGTCGGAGTAGAGGTACTCCTCCCACAGGCGCGCGGCGGCCGGATGCGGCGCGTCCTTGTTGATCGCCTGGAAGTAGTAGCCGGCGACCACGGCGTTGCCCGGAACGAACACCTTCCAGCTGGGCAGCTTCGCCGTCTCCGCGGCGTTGTTGTAGTCCCAGTCGATGACCACCGGTGTCTGGCCGGACTGGATCGTGGTCGGGGTCGGGTCCACCGGGATGAAGTTGCCGGCCTGCTTGAGCCGCTGGAAGAACTTCACGCCCGGAGCGACGTCGGCGGCCGTCCCGCCGTTGGACAGCGAGGCCATCACCACGCCGGAGAACGCGGCACCGGCCTGGGTCGGGTCACCGTTGAGGGCCACCTTGCCCTTGTACGCCGGCTTGAGCAGGTCCGACAGCTTCTTGACGGCGGGCACCTTCTTCGCGTCGTAGCCGACCGACATGTAGCCGCCGTAGTCGTTGACCCAGGTGCCCTTCGGGTCCTTGAACTGAGCCGGGATCGTGGGCCACCCCGTGACCTTGTACGGCGCGAACATGCTGGTGTTGGCCAGCGCCACGCTCTGCCCGAGGTCGAACACGTCCGGCGCGGTCTGGCGGCCCTTGAGCTGGTTGGCGGCGTTGATCTCGTCCTGGCTGGCCCCGTCGGGCTGGGCCGAGTTGACCTTGATGCCGTACTTCTTGGAGAAGTCCTTGATGATGTTGCCGTAGTTGGCCCAGTCCGGTGGCAGCGCGATGACGTTGAGCTGGCCCTCCTTCTTGGCCGCGGCGACGAGCTTGGACATGCCACCCATCGCCTTGGCGGAGGTGGCCTTGGCGGCAGCGGAGCCCGATCCGCCCGAGCTGGAGGGCGGCGCGGTGCCGCAGGCACCGACCAGCGCCAGGGAGGCGACCGAGACTGCCGCAACGATGGGGGTTCGAGTCTTCACTTTTGTCTCCCGGGTGAGCCGCTGATGGGCAGAAGGTACCGCCTTCGCGGCCCGCCCCGCAGGGTCTCGAGGTCGCGAATCGGCCTCAGTTCCCGGGCCCGCAAAACCAGTGGCGGCCGGTCGAGGTGCTCCGTACCTTCGAACGGTGCGCAAGCTCCCCCTCGACGACCCCGGGACGGCCGACCACCGGTCGCCCGGGGCCTACCTGTGGTGGCTCGCCCGAGCGCAGGCGCACACGCTGCTCGCGGCGATGGGGTTCGGCGTGGTCTGGATGTGCGCGGGGGCGCTCATGCCGGCGGCGATCGGGCGGGCGATCGACGCCGGGGTGACCGCACGGGACGAGGGCGCGCTGGTGCGGTGGGCGCTGGTGCTGCTCGGTCTCGGCGTGGTGCAGTCGGTCACCGGGATCATGCGGCACCGGTTCGCGGTGACGAACTGGCTGACCGCGGCGTACCGGACCGTGCAGCTGGTCACCCGCCAGGCGGCGCATCTGGGCGCCACCCTGCCGAAGCGGGTCTCGACCGGCGAGGTGGTCGCGATCGGCGCCAACGACCAGGCGTACCTGGGCAACCTGATGGACGTCACCGGCCGCATGGCCGGTGCCGTGGTCTCGTTCGTGGTGGTCGCCGCGATCCTGTTGCACACCTCGACGATGCTCGGGCTGGTGGTCCTGGTCGGCGTGCCGCTGCTGATGGTGGCGATCGGGCCGATGCTGCGTCCGCTGCAGGCCCGCAACCTGCGCCAGCGGGAGATGATGGGCCGGCTGGCCAACCTCGCCACCGACATCGTCAGCGGTCTCCGCGTGCTGCGCGGCATCGGCGGCGAGCGGGTCTTCCACGACCGCTACGCCCGGGAGTCCCAGCGTGTCCGCGGCGCCGGCGTGGAGGTGGCGAAGCTGCAGTCGGTGCTGGACGCCCTGCAGGTGCTGCTCCCCGGGATCTTCGTGGTGTTCGTGGTCTGGCTGGGTGCCCGGTTCGCGGTGACCGGCCGGGTCAGCGCGGGCGACCTGGTCGCCTTCTACGGGTACGCCGCGTTCCTGATGATGCCGCTTCGCACCGCCACCGAGTTCGCCAACAAGCTGATCCGGGCGTACGTCGCGGCCGGCCGGGTGGTGCGCCTGCTCGACCTCGAGCCCGAGATCGACGACCCCGACGCGGCCGCCCTGGCGCCGGCGCCCGGCTCGGTGCTGGACGACCGCGACTCCGGTGCGGTCATCGAGCCGGGGCTGCTGACCGCGCTGGTCTCCGAGCCGCCGGAGCAGGCCGCCACGCTGGCCGACCGGCTGGGCCGCTACCGCGACGGCGACGTGCTCTGGGGCGGCGTACCGCTCGCGGCGCTGCCGCGCATGCTGGTGCGGGAGCGGATCCTGGTCTCCGACACCGCGGCCGCACTGTTCTCGGGACGCCTCGGAGAGCAACTCGACATCCGCGGCCGCGGACACGACGCCGTCCGGGACGCGATCGAGGTGGCCAGTGCGCGCGACGTACTCGACGGCCTCCCCGGCCGGCTGGACGCCGTGGTCGCGGAGAAGGGGCGCAGCTTCTCCGGCGGCGAGCGGCAGCGGCTGGTGCTCGCCCGCGCCCTGGCCGCCGACCCCGAGGTGCTGGTGATGGTCGAGCCGACCAGTGCCGTGGACGCGCACACCGAGGCCCGGATCGCCGGGCGGCTGCGGCACGCCCGCGCGGGTCGGACCACGGTGGTGACCACGACCAGTCCGCTGCTGCTCGACCGGGTCGACCGGGTGCT
The DNA here is from genome assembly GCA_050699415.1 of Marmoricola sp. GTDB lineage: Bacteria > Actinomycetota > Actinomycetes > Propionibacteriales > Nocardioidaceae > Marmoricola. The sequence continues at coordinate 59,346 of JBOHDO010000132.1, read as the reverse complement.
GTTCCTCGACGACGGGCACGTGGTCGCCGCCGGCACGCACGCGGAGCTGCTCGACACCTGCGCCGGCTACCGCGCCGTGGTGACCCGGGACGTTGCGGAGAAGATCTCGGACATCGGCGAGGATGTGCAGGACGTGGAGGGGGTTGCGGCGCCGTGACCACCTCACTCCCCGTCGCCGACACCCCCGCAATCCGCGGCTACATCCGCTCCCTCGCCCGACGGCACCCCCGCGCACTGTGGACCGCTGCCGGGCTGCACGTGCTGGCCGCCCTGGCCGGACTGGCCGGCCCGCGGCTGCTCGGCGACCTGGTCGAGGCGGTGACCCGGGGCACCACCGCCGGCCACGTCGACCGGGTCGCGCTCGTCCTGGCCGCGTTCCTGGCTGCCCAGACCGTGCTGACCCGGCAGGCCCGCTACCGCTCCGCGGTGCTCGGGGAGCAGGTGCTCGCCGAGCTCCGGGAGGCGTTCGTCGCAGACTCCCTGGCGCTGCCGGTCGGGACCGTGGAGAGCGCCGGCTCGGGCGACCTGCTCACCCGCACCTCGCGCGACATCGACCAGCTCGGCTGGTCGGTGCGCTGGGCGATGCCGGAGTGGATCATCGCGCTGATCAGCGCGGTGGTCACCATCGTCGCGGCGCTGGTCGTCGGCTGGTGGGTGCTGTTCCCGTGCCTGCTCGGCGTCCCGATCATCGCGGTCGGACTGCGCTGGTACCTCGCACGCGCCAAGGACGGCTATCTCCGCGAGGGTGCCACCTACTCGGTGATGAACGCGTCGCTGACGGAGACCGTGGAGGGTGCCCGCACCATCGAGGCGCTCGGCCTGGGACGGCATCGCATCGGCCGGATCGACGCCGACATCGCCTCGTCGTACGCCGCTGAGCGCTACACGCTCGGCCTCCGCACCCGGTTCTTCCCCACCGTCGAGATCGCCCAGCTGATCCCGACCGTTGCCACGCTGGTGCTGGGCGGCTGGCTGCACCTGCACGGGCACGTCTCGATCGGCGACGTGACCGCGGCGACCCTCTACGTGCAGATGCTGATCGACCCGGTGGACCGGGTGATCGGCATCCTCGACGAGCTGCAGGTGGGGTCGGCATCGCTGGCCCGGCTGCTCGGCGTCGCCCACGTCCCCGACGACCGGACGCCGACCGGAGCGGTGCCGGTCGGCGAGCGGATCGACGCGCACGACGTCCGGTTCGCCTACCTCGAGGGCAGGGACGTGCTGCACGGTGTCGACCTCGGTGTGGCCGCCGGGGAGCGGCTGGCCATGGTGGGTCCCTCCGGTGCCGGCAAGTCGACCCTGGGGAGGCTGCTGGCCGGCATCCACCCGCCCCGGACCGGGGCGGTGACCGTCGGCGACGTCGGCCTCACCGAGCTGCCGCTGCCCGAGCTGCGCGGACACGTGGCCCTGGTGACCCAGGAGCACCACGTCTTCGTGGGCACCCTGCGGGACAACCTCGCCCTCGCCGTGGACGGCAGGGCCACCGACGAGCAGCTGCTCACCGCCCTGGAGTCGGTCGACGCCCGGGGCTGGGTCGCGGCGCTGCCCGACGCCCTGGACACCGTGGTCGGGTCCGGGGGCACGCCGCTCTCCGCCGCCCAGGCGCAGCAGCTGGCCCTGGCCCGGCTGGTGCTCGCGGACCCGCACACCCTGGTGCTCGACGAGGCCACCTCGCTGATCGACCCGAGGTCGGCCCGGCACCTGGAGCGGTACCTAGCCGCCGTACTCGACGGGCGCACGGTGATCGCGATCGCCCACCGGCTGTTCTCCGCGCACGACGCCGACCGCGTGGCCGTGGTCGAGGACGGCCGGATCGCCGAGCTCGGCTCCCACGACGAGCTGGTCGCCGCGGGCGGCTCGTACGCCGCGCTGTGGGAGGCCTGGCACCAGTAGGGCCGGCGGCTGGTCGTCCACGTGCTAACGCCCAGGACGCTTCTCGACGCCATTCCTGGTCGGCCAGGGCGCACAATGATGGCGTGAACGGCCGGGCCCCGACCCGATGGCTCGTCGCGTGCGGCGTTGCCGCTCTCGCGGCGTTCGCGATCCTGGTCGGGGGCGGGTACGCCGCCGGGTGGGCATGGACCGGCCTGTCGTCTCGGGTGGCGTTGTGGGACTGGCTGAACGCCCTCGCCCTGCCGGTCACAGTCGGGTTGCTTCCACTGATGCTGCGCCATCGCCAACGGCTGCGCCGCAGCCACAAGGCGACAGCCTCGGCCGGGTTGCTCGGATTCGCCGCGCTGGTCCTGGCTGGTTACCTCGTCCCCCTGCCATGGACAGGGTTCACGGGCAACACCCTGTGGGACTGGCTCACGCTGGCGTTGCTCCCCCTCGTCCTTGCCACCTCGACCCTGTGGCGACCACCGCCGCACTGGAAGGGGCGACACGTGGAGCTACTGGCCGTTGCGGTCGTGGTCGCGGCATCCGTCGTGGTCGCCGGCTATCTCGTGCCGTGGGGGTGGACTGGGTTCACCGGGAACACCGCGTGGGACTGGATCAAGCTGCTGCTGCTCCCACTCCTGCTCCCGATCGTGGTGATGCCACGTCTGCTGAGGACATTCGAGGCCTGGATGACCGCTGACCCGAAGGCTGACCCGGCCCCCACGGCGACGCCACGCAAGTCAGCGTGGGCGCCACGCAAGTAGCGCACGCACGACATGCCGCGCATGCGCCCGGCCGTTCGTCGCTCTCGACTCATGGCCTCGGGGTGCCGAGAGGCGCGCCGCGTACTTGAAGGCATCCCGGCCTCGTTCGCTCGCTGGCGCGAGAGCTGCGGGCCTGCCCGAACGACAGGTCCACCGGCGGAGCACGGGCGCCGGCATCGGGGGATTTCCTGATGCGCCGCACCGGTCGGCGTGGTGAAGTTCTCCCCATGCATCGACGGATCGCCGGCAAGCTCACCGGGCGGCGTACCAAGTGGCTGGTCCTGCTGTTCTGGGTCATCGCCGTCGTGGGCCTGGGCTCGTTCGCCGGGAAGCTGACCGGGGTCGAGGACAACCAGGCGAAGTCCTGGCTGCCGGCGAACGCCGAGTCCACCCGGGCGCTGGACAAGCTGGACGCGTTCCGCGACAAGAACGACATCCCGACCACGCTGGTCTACGAGCGAGACGGCGCGCTGACCCGGGCTGACCTGACGAGGATCGCCCGGCAGGTCGACCGGGTGCAGCGGCTGCACGGCGCGGTCCCGGTCACCACACCGCAGGGCCGGCCGGTGCCGGCCGCGGCGTTGGTGCAGCGATCGAAGGACGGCGAGGCGGCCCAGGCCACCGTGCACTTCAACCTCGGCAGCGACGGCTGGAACAAGCTGCCCGGAGTCGCCGACCGGATCCACCAGATCGCCCGGATCAAGGGCGTGACGTTCCACCTGGCCGGCGCCGGCGGGCAGGCGGCCGACTCCGCGGAGGCGTTCTCCGGGCTGGATGGCAAGCTGCTGTTCTCCACGATCGGCGTGGTCATCCTCATCCTGCTGCTGACCTACCGGAGCCCGGTGCTGTGGCTGCTGCCGGTGATCTCCGCCGGCACCGCGCTGGCGGTCTCGCAGGGAGCGGTCTACTTCCTTGCCAGGGACGCCGGCATGACCGTCAACGGGCAGAGCCAGGGCATCCTCACCGTGCTGGTGTTCGGCGCCGGCACCGACTACGCCCTGCTGCTGGTCGCCCGCTACCGGGAGGAGCTGCGCCGCCACCAGGACCGCCACGAGGCGATGGCGTTCGCGCTGCACCGGGCAGCACCGGCGATCATCGCGAGCGCGCTCACCGTGGTGCTGGGCATGCTGTGCCTGCTGGCCGCCGAGATGAGCTCCACCGCGGGTATGGGTCCGGTGCTGGCAGTCGGCGTGGTGGTCGCACTGCTGGTCATGGTGACCCTGCTGCCCGCCTTGCTGGTGATCACCGGCCGGTGGGTGTTCTGGCCCGCCCGGCCGGGGTTCGGCACCCCGGAGCCCACCGCGAGCGGGCTGTGGGCCCGGATCGGCCGGCGGATCGCGGTCCGGCCGCGCACGGTGTGGGTGGTCACCGCCGTACTCCTCGGCGTGGCCTGCATCGGCATGGTCGAGCTCAACGCGCACGGCCTGTCGACCGCGGACTCCTACACCCGGCAGTTCGACTCGATCAAGGGCCAGAAGGTGCTGGCCGCCCACCACCTCGCCGACACCTCCGACCCGGTCATGGTGGTCGCCAACGCCGACAGGGCCAGGCAGGTGCGGGCCGCGATGACCGGCATCACCGGGGTCGACCCGCCGAGCCGGCCGGTCGCGAAGCACCGTGTCGCCTTCCTGAAGGCGACGCTGCAGCACGACCCCACGTCCACGGCGGCGTACGCCGCGGTCGACCGACTGCGGGACCGGGTGCACGCGGTCGACGGCGCGGATGCGCTCGTCGGCGGCGGCACCGCGATCAACGCCGACATCGAGCACGCCTCGGCCCGTGACAACGCGGTGATCATCCCGCTGGTGCTCGCGGTGGTGCTGATCGTCCTGATGGTGCTGCTGCGGGCGGTTGCCTCGCCCCTGCTGCTGATCGGCACGGTGGTGCTGTCCTTCGGTGCCGCGCTGGGGCTGAGCTCGCTGGTGTTCCGCCACCTGCTCGGCTTCGCCGGCGCCGACGCCAGCTTCCCGTTGTACGTCTTCGTGTTCCTGGTCGCCCTGGGCATCGACTACAACATCTTCCTGATGACGCGGGTGCGCGAGGAGACGGCCGCGAAGGGCACCCGGGAGGGCTCACTGGTCGCGCTCGCCACCACGGGTGGGGTGATCACGTCCGCGGGCCTGGTGCTGGCCGCGACCTTCGCGGTGCTGGCCACCATGCCGCTGGTCGCCTTCGCAGAGGTCGGGCTCGCCGTCGCGCTCGGGGTGCTGCTGGACACGATCGTGGTGCGCTCGGTGCTGGTCACCGCGCTCAACCTCGACCTGGGCTCCCGGATCTGGTGGCCGAGCCGTCTCGACCGTGGCGGGCCGGCCGTCGGGCAACCGGCCGCCGAAACGCTCAGCCGAGAGCCGGCAGCCGGTCCCTGAGATCTCCGGCGTCCTCGGGGACGGGCAGCCGACCGGTCCCGACGAGGACTGCCTCCCGATCCGGCCACGACTCCGGCAACGGCCTCCCGGCGAGTGCCTCGACCGTACGTCGGGCCAGTCCCAGCGCGTCCGGCGACGGATCCCGGTCGAGGCCGAGGTCGAGGTGGTGCACGGCGTCCTCCACCGCCCAGACCGCCAGGAAGTCACCGGCGGTGAACACGTGCCCCTGCCACAGGCACGGCTCGTCGGGCATCGTCCCGGCGCCCCTGGTCAGGGCGGCCGCCACGTCGCGCAGCTCGGCAACTGCTGACCCGGGCCGCGCGAACGCCGCCGTGCGCCGGCGCTGCAAGCCGAGCACCTCCACCGGGTCCCCGTCGCCGTACTCCCGGGCGAAGGCGGTCCAGTACGTGGCGGCGTCGACCGTGGGGGCTCGCTCCACCCGCGAGACCATCCCGCCCAGCATCTCGTGCCAGCCTGCGATCACATGGCTCACCACATCGAGCCTGGACCAGCCCCAGCACAGCGACGGCCCGAAGAGGTCGTACTCGGCGACCGCCGCGACCGTGCCCACGAAGGCCGTCACCGAGTCGATGAACGCCGCCCGCGCGGGGTCGAGCTCGATCGTCAGGCCCACCGCGGCAGCATAGAGCCCGTGTCGCGCCCCGGGGACGGGCGATCCCCCCATGCCAGACGCTGTGACTGCTGCCACTGCAACGCGATCGTGACAGCGATACTGTCACGATCATCATCCAGCCAGTTCGCACCGGAGGACCACGATGAAGCTCTCCACGATGCTGATGTACGCCGGCAACCCGCGCGAGGCAGCCGACCAGGTGGTCGCGCTCGAGCGGGCGGGCCTCGACACGGTCTGGGTCGCCGAGGCGTACGGCTTCGACTCCCCCACCCTCATGGGCTACCTCGCAGCGCGCACCGAGACCGTGGAGATCGGGGCGGCGATCCTCAACGTCTTCTCCCGCACCCCGTCGGCGCTGGCGCAGACCGCAGCCGGGCTCGACAACGTCTCGCAGGGGCGGGCCGTCATCGGGCTCGGTGCCTCCGGCCCCCAGGTGATCGAGGGATGGCACGGCCTGCCCTACAGCAAGCCACTCACCCGCACACGCGAGACCGTCGAGATCATCCGGGCCGCACTGCGCCGGGAGACCCTGCGGCACGACGGCAAGATCTTCACGCTTCCGCTCCCGGCGGACCGGGGCACCGGGCTGGGCAAGCCGCTGAAGATGCTGACGAAGCCGGAGCGGCCCGCCGTACCCCTCTATGTCGCCGCCCTCGGGGCCAAATCCGTGCAGGGTGCCGCGGAGTACGCCGACGGCTGGCTGCCGTTCATGTTCAGCCCCGAGGGAGCGGCCCCGGTGTGGGGCGACGCGCTGGCCGCGGGCAGGGCGAAGCGGCAGGAGAGCCTGGCGCCACTGGAGATCGCGGCCGGCGGCATGGTCGCGGTCGGCGAGGACGTGAAGGGCATGCTCGACCTCGCCCGGCCGATGTTCGCGCTCTACATCGGCGGCATGGGCGCGCGGGAGAAGAACTTCTACAACGACCTGGCCTGCGCGTACGGCTTCGAGGCGGAGGCTGCGAAGATCCAGGACCTCTACCTCGACGGCCACAAGCGCGACGCCGAGGCCGAGGTGCCACTGGAGCTGCTCGAGCAGGTCAACCTGGTCGGGCCGGAGTCCTACGTCAAGGAGCGCATCGCGGCCTTCAAGGAGGCCGGCGTCACCAACCTGCAGGTCGCCCCGGCCAGTGACGACCCGGCCGGGCTGGTGCGACAGCTCAAGGAGTGGGTCTCCTGACGTGCGGGTCGGGTGGCACGGGGGGCACGTCGTGGACGGCACGTGGCTGGATAGCCTGAGACGATGACGCCAACTCCCCAGCAGGTACGCCGGGCACTGGCCCGGGCGGAGCGTGGTGCGGCGCTGGACCCCGCGGAGGCGGAGGTGCTGCTCAGCGTCGGCGGCGATGACCTGGAGCGGCTGAGCGTGATCGCGGCGCGGGTGCGCGACGCCGGTCTGGCCGACGCGGGCGGGACCAGGACCGTGACGTACTCCCCCAAGGTGTTCATCCCGGTGACGCGACTGTGCCGGGACCGGTGCCACTACTGCACGTTCGTGGAGACGCCCCAACAAGGACGCAGGCAGGCGGCTCGCGAGGGCGATGCTGACTGGGCGCCCTACCTGTCCCCCGACGAGATCGTCGCCATCGCCGCTCACGGTGCCGAGCTGGGCTGCGCCGAGGCGTTGTTCACGCTGGGCGACCGGCCCGAGGACCGCTGGCCCGAGGCGCAGGCCTGGCTGGACGAGCAGGGCTACGACTCCACGCTGGCCTACGTACGCGCGATGGCGGTGCGGGTGTTGGAGGAGACCGGGATGCTGCCGCACCTGAACCCCGGTGTGATGTCGTGGGAGGAGATGAACCGGCTCAAGCCGGTGGCCCCGTCGATGGGGATGATGCTGGAGACCACCTCACGGAGGCTCTTCGAGCAGAAGGGGCAAGCGCACTTCGGGTCGCCGGACAAGGACCCGGAGGTGCGGCTGCGGGTGCTGGAGGACGCCGGCCGGCTGTCGGTCCCCTTCACAACCGGCCTGCTGCTCGGCATCGGCGAGACCCTGGCCGAGCGGGCGGAGTCGATCTTCGCGGTGCGCAAGGTGGCCCGTCAGTACGGCCACATCCAGGAGGTCATCGTCCAGAACTTCCGGGCCAAGCCCGACACCGCGATGCGGCACAGCGACGACCTCGCCCTCGACGAGTACGTCGCCGCGATCGCCGTCGCCCGGATCGTGCTGGGCCCCAAGGTGCGGCTGCAGGCGCCGCCGAACCTGGTGGACAGCTCGGAGGGCTCGACCGAGTGCGCGCGGCTGCTGGCCGCCGGCATCGACGACTGGGGCGGGGTGTCGCCGCTGACCCCCGACCACGTCAACCCCGAGCGGCCGTGGCCGTCGCTGGACCGGCTGCGGTCGGTGACCGCGTCGGCCGGGTTCGACCTGCGCGCGCGACTGACCGCCCACCCGCCGTACGTGCTGGCCGGCGAGCCGTGGATCGACCCGCGGGTCTCCGGCCACGTCGCCGCGCTCGCCGGCGACGACGGCCTGCTGCGCGACGGCGTACGCCCGACCGGGCGGCCCTGGCAGGAGCCCGACGGCGGCTTCGCCAGTGTGGGCCACACCGAGCTGCACCGCGACGTCGACACGGTCGGCCGGGCCGCGGACCGCCGGGGCGACTTCGACACCGTGTACGGCGACTGGGACGAGCTGCGGGCGGCGGTAGTCCCTCACGAATCTGCTCCCTCGAGGGTGAGATCACGACCGAAACGTGAGGGACTATCCGCCTTGGCCGCTGCCGAGAAGGACCCCGGCAACCTCTCCGACGAGCACGCACTGACCCTGATGACCGCCGAGGGTGAGCTGCTCGACCAGGTGTGCCGGCTGGCCGACGACCTGCGCCGCGACACGGTCGGTGACGACGTGACCTACGTGGTCAACCGCAACATCAACTTCACCAACGTCTGCTACGTCGGGTGCCGGTTCTGCGCCTTCGCACAGCGGCGCAGCGACCCGGACGCCTACTCGCTGTCCCTGGACCAGGTCGCCGACCGGGCCGAGGAGGCGTGGAAGCTCGGCGCCACCGAGGTCTGCATGCAGGGCGGCATCGACCCGGAGCTGCCGGGCTCGGCGTACTTCGACATCGCCGCGGCGGTCAGGCAGCGCGTGCCCGGCATGCACGTGCACGCCTTCTCCCCCATGGAGATCGTCAACGGGTCCTCGCGCACCGGACTGTCCTTCGAGGACTTCCTGATCAAGGCCCGCGAGTTCGGCCTGGACACCATCCCCGGTACGGCGGCGGAGATCCTCGACGACGACGTGCGCTGGATCCTCACCAAGGGCAAGCTGCCCACCAGCACCTGGATCGAGATCGTCACCACCGCACACCGGGTCGGCGTCCGGTCGTCCTCGACGATGATGTACGGCCACGTCGACAACCCGCGGCACTGGGTCAACCACCTGCGCGTGCTGTCGCGCATCCAGGACGAGACAGGTGGTTTCACCGAGTTCGTGCCGCTTCCGTTCGTGCACAACTCCGCGCCGATCTACCTCGCCGGCGTGGCACGCCCCGGCCCCACCCTGCGCGACAACCTCGCGGTGCACGCACTGGCCCGGATCATGCTGCACGGCCGGATCGACAACATCCAGACCAGCTGGGTCAAGCTCGGCGTGGACGGCACCCGGGCGATGCTGCGCGCCGGCGCCAACGACCTCGGCGGCACGCTCATGGAGGAGACCATCTCCCGCATGGCCGGCTCGGAGTACGGCTCGGCCAAGACCGTCGCCGAGCTGGAGGAGATCGCCGAACCCATCGGACGGCCCGTGGTGCAGCGCACCACGACGTACGGTCGGCTGACCGGGCAGGTCACTGCTGGGGGTGGATGACCGCCTTCACCGAGTCCGGCACCCGCCCGGCGAGCGTGAGCGCCTCCGCGGTGCCGGCGAGGGGGAAGTGGTGCGTCACCAGGGGCCGTACGTCGACCCGGCCCGAGGAGACCAGGTCGATCGCCAGCGGCCAGGTGTGGTTGTAGCGGTGCACCAGGCTCAGTGAGATCTCGCGTGCGGTGAGCTGCGGCAGCGGCAGGCCGACCGACTCCTGCCTGGGCATGCCGATCATCGCCGCCCGGCCGGCGGGACGCAGCCGGCCGAGCGCAGCGGCGAGGACTCCCGGAGCGCCGGAGCACTCGAGCAGGACGTCGAACGCGCCTTCGCCCGGGGCGTCGCCCCGCTCGACCACGAACCCCAGGCTGCGGGCCAGCCCCAGCCGGAAGTCGGAGACGTCGGTGAGGGTCACGGATCCGGCGCCGAGCGCGCGGGCGCTGGCGCCCGCCAGCAGGCCGACCGGCCCGGCCCCGGGTGACCAGCACGTCGTCACCCGGCTGCAGCGACGCACGCCGGCACCCCCAGATGCCCACCGACAGCGGCTCCAGGAGCGCCCCCTGCTGTAGCCCATGTCGTCGGGGATCCGGTAGAGGTTGCGGGCGTCGATGGCCATCTGCTCGACCAGCGCGCCGTGGTACGGCGGAGTGGCGAGGAAGGCCAGGTCCGGACAGAGGTGGTAGCGCCCCGCCATGCACTCGCGGCAGTCCCGGCACGGCGTACCGGGCTCGATCGCGACCCGGTCGCCGACCGCGACCTCCCGGACCTCGGTGCCGACCCGGAGGACCCCGGCCGCCTCGTGGCCCAGGATGAACGGGCCGTCCACCACCCAGTCGGCGATCCGGCCGACGGTGAAGTAGGCGGTGTCGGAGCCACAGACCCCGACCGCCTCCACGCCGACCACGGCCCGCCGCGGCCCGGGCGTCGGCTCGGGCTGGTCCTGGAGCTCGATCGTGTCGAGTCCGGTCATGACCGCTGCACGGTTGGCCACGGCTCTCCCCTCCCACACGCATCGTCGTCCGGCCCGCGAGGTCAGCTCAATGCGCGCCGCCACCGGGTCGGCACATCCGGCAGGCGACCAGGCCGGCGTCCGGCCCGGCGGGAGTGAGGTCGTTGCGGCCCGCCACCAGCTCGCAGTCGGCCCGGTGCACGGTCCGGCCGCCGCCGGCGACCACGAGGGCCTCGCCCGGCCCGGGTCGCGGTGTGCGCGGACGTCGGTCGTCCGCGCGGCCCTGCGGCAGCACGTCTCCGAGCGCGAGCAACGTGTCGGACAGCCGCTGGGAGGCCTCCTTCTGGTCGGCGGCGATCCGCGCCAGCCACGAGCCGAAGTAGAGGAAGCCGCCGCAGACGGTGATCCCGATGCCGAGCAGCCCGCCGGAGACCAGGTAGGCCAGCTGGTCGTAGACGTACGGCGTGTGCGCGACGCCGTACCAGCCCAGGCCGATGACGACCAGCCCCAGCGGGAGCAGCACCGCACCGGCGATGAACAGGATCCGGTACAGCACCTGCGGCCCGTTGCCGCGCACCGGCGCCACGCCCCGCCGGCTCCGGCCACGGGCCTGCGGCATGCCGGGCGGCTGGGCGCGCCCGGGCGTCGCGGGACGGTCTGCTGCTGTCGAACCGGACGAGGCCGCTGGCGGCCGGGGAGTGCTGCTCATCTCACATCTTCCGCAGGTCGGGGACGCCGGACTTCAGGCCGTGGGAGCAGGTGGTGTTCGCACCGAGCAGGACCATGCCGGTGCGTCGCAGCGCCCAGCCGGCGCCACCGGCCAGGGCCAGTCCGGCCAGGCACAGCAGGGTCGGGATGCTGCCCAGCGGCGGCATTCCGGGACTGGCGCTGGCCGGTCGCACCTCGGTGTTCACCGTCGGTGGCGGAGCCGCGCCCGCGGGCGTGCCGCTCCCCAGTCCCCCGGTCGACGGGGACGTGCCACCGGTCGAGGGACTGCCACCGCCGGTCACGCCACCGGAGTGGCCGGTGCCGGCACCCGCGCCGGGCGAGGGGGACCCGGTCGCCGGTGAGGACACCTTCGGAGGTGGCGGCGCCGCCACGGTGTCGGCGGAGCTCTCGGCGTTGCCGACGTAGATCACGAACCGCGGAGCCGCGGTGACCACCAGCCCCAGCACGCTCTTGAGCTGGGCGGCGGAGTCGGGCATCTGGTTGACCAGCTGGGCGAGGGGCAGGCTGGGAAGCTTCGCGCGCAGCACCGAGGTGTCCACGGTGATGCGCAGGCCGCGCACCGACATCGAGGCCTGCGAGCCGTGCCCGGACTTCTTCGCCCTGGGTGCGCCGAAGGAGATCCCCAGCGCCTCCAGCGCCTTGGCCGGGGAGTCGGGGAGCCCCGGCAGCGCGGTGCGCTTCCCCGCGGCCCGGACGCCGTCGGGACCCACGGTGAACGACTGGCCCCCGATGCTCAGACCGGCGAAGCGGGCCTGGTGGCTGGTTCGCGAGCCCTTCAGGCTGCTCGTCGTGCCGGAGACCACCCGGACGTCGTGCAGCGTGACCACTCCCCCGAGCAGCCGGAGGTCCTGGATCGTGCTGGTCGCGCGCGAGGTCACCGTGTGGCCGGAGTAGTGGGTGCTGCTGAGGCTGCTGACCTCGTCGGCGCTGGCCAGCACGCCGAGGGCACCCAACGGGTTCGGCGTCGTCGGGGTGCTCGCCCCGGCCGACGAGCTGCCGGTGAGCGCCTTCCCGAGCGCGGACAGGCCGCCGCCGGACAGGCCTCCGAGCGACCCCTTCGTGCCGCCCGGCCCGCCGGGGAGCTGCGGCAGCCCGGGGGCGGGTGAGGGCGACGACGAGGGCTGGCCCGAGGAGTCGCCGTCCGGGGAGATCCCCGCCATCGCCCGACTGTGCTGCCGGTCCGAGCTGGTGCGGGTGACCAGCCCCGGCATCGGCTCCTGGGAGGCGTGGCCGGGCCCGCCCGGCGTACTGGCGTTGGCCTGCAGCGGGTAGCCCTGGGCGGTCAGCTGGGACGGCAGCCCGAACTGGTCACCCATCGTCTTGAACCCGGTGCCGACGGCGTCGCCGGGCCACAGCGCCGAGGCGCGAGCCGAGGCGTCCGGGCCCGAGGTCCCCTGCACGTGGGAGTAGAAGGCGTTCAGCTCGACCTGCGGGTCGGAGGGGATCGGGATGCTGGGGTCGTGCACCTCGATGCGCAGCGGCGTGGCGGTGGCCCCGCTGGAGAACCCGCCGTACGCCTGCCCGGACGTCGGTACGGCGCTCGCGGCGGCGAGCGGCGTACCGGCCGCGAGCAGCACCACGCTGAAGCCGGCGGCCACCAGGCCGTGCCTGCCCGTTCCCGTCCACGTCATGACACACCTCCGAGCATCACGTCGGCCATCACGGCATCCACCTCGTCGGGGTCGCCTCGACGCACGATCCGGCCTCCCGTCATCACCACGGCGTGGTCGGCGACCCGCAGCGCGGTCCGCGCGAACTGCTCCACCAGCAGGATCGACACCCCGGTGGCGGCGATCCGCGCGACGGTCTCGTACAGCTCCTCCACCACCAGCGGCGCCAGCCCCATCGACAGCTCGTCGAGCAGCAGCAGGGCGGGGTCGGAGGTCAGCGCCCGGGACAGCGCGAGCATCTGCTGCTCGCCCCCCGACAGCCGGCCGGCCAGCTGCGAGCGCCGCTCGTGCAGCCGCGGGAAGTACGCGTACGCCGTCTCCAGCACCTGTCGTCGCGGCACCCCGGCGTAGCTCATCAGGGTGAGGTTCTCCTGCACGGTCAGGTTCGGGAAGATGCCGCGGCCCTCGGGGATCGTGGTCAACCCGGCCCGGGCGAGCTGGTCGGGGCGCGCCGCCTGCACCGCCACACCCGCCATGTGGACGTCTCCGGAGGTGGGCTGCAACGCGCCGCTGACCACCTTCAGCAGCGTCGACTTCCCGGCGCCGTTCGGGCCGAGCATCGCCACCACGGCACCCTTCGGGATGCGCAGGTCGACCCCGCGCAGCACGTCGATCCGGCCGTAGCCGGCGTGCACGTCGACCAGCTCGAGGATCGGGGCGTCCCTGGGGGTGTGGCTCACGGTCGCACCGCCGGGAGCACCCGGGTGACCGGGTCGAGGGGTCCGGCCGACTCCTCGTCGCCGCCGGACCGGCCGAGGTAGGCCTGTTGCACGCGCGGGTCGGCTCGGACCTGCGCCGGGCTGCCCTCGGCGATCACCGCTCCGAAGTCGAGCACCAGCACCGGGTCGCACACCGCCATGACCAGGTCCATGTCGTGCTCGACCATGAGCACGGTGCAGCCGTGTCCGGCCAGCTGCCGCACCAGGCCGCCGAACTCGTCGGTCTCCTGGTCGTCCAGGCCCGCCGAGGGCTCGTCGAGCAGCAGCAGCCGCGGGTTGCAGGCCAGCGCCCGGGCCAGCTCCAGCAGCCGGGCCACGCCGGTCGGCACGGAGTCGGCCCGGTCGTCGGCGTACGTCGCGATGCCCACGCGCTCCAGCAGCTGGTCCACCCGGCGTCCGGGGTTGCGGAACAGCTCCCGCCGACCGTCCCGGATGTCGAGGGCGACCCGCACGTTGTCGCGCACGGTGAGCGACCCGAACGCCTCGAGCCGCTGGAACGTGCGTGCCATCCCCATCCGGGAGCGGCGGCTGACCCGCATCCCGGTCACGTCACGGCCGTCGAACCGGACCCGGCCCGAGGTGGGCCGCCGCAGCCCGGTGATCGCGTCGAAGCAGGTGCTCTTGCCGGCCCCGTTCGGCCCGATCAGGCCGGTGACGCTGCCCTCCTCCACCGTGAAGCTGGCCTGGTCGACCGCGGTGATGCCACCGAAGCGGACGACCAGGTCCTCAACGCTCAGCAGGGACACCTTCGCCCACCTCCTCCGCGTCGTCGGCGAGCCGGATGGCCAGCCGCGGGAAGCGCCGCTCCAGCAGGGGTACGGCGGCATGCTCCGCCCGACGGCCGAGCCAGAAGACCCGGTTGGCCAGGCCGTTCGGGTCGCGACCGAGTGCGACGGCGCCGAACCCGAGCAGGATGAAGGCCACCCCGGCCAGGGCGGGATGGTCGGACTGGGCCACCGGCAGGTACATCATGAACGAGCCGCCGAGCAGCGCGCCGGTGACCGAGGTGACGCCCCAGATCACCGCCATCAACAACAGCAGCAGGCTGGTGAAGAACTGGAAGTCCACCGCACCGACGGTCTCGCGCAGCCCGGCGTACAGCGCGCCCGCGAGCCCCGCGATCCCCGCGGACAGGGCGAACAGCACCATCCGGAAGGAGCGCAGGTTCAGCCCGAGCATGCTGGCGGCGGCCTCGCTGTCGCGGGCGGCGATCACGACCCGGCCGTAGCGGCCGCGGCGCAGCCAGAGCACCAGCAGCGCGACGAGCACGAAGAACGCGGTCATCATCACCGTGTAGGAGCCGGTCCCGTCCGGGTGGAACCCCAGGATCGAGAGCCGCCTGGCGGGCAGGGTGTCGTTGAAGCCGAACGCCCACGAGGCCTGGAAGACCAGCTTGTCCATCAGCTCGGCGAACGCGAGCGTGGCCAGGGCGAGGTAGAGCCCGGTCAGCCGCAGCACCGGCAGCGCCACCAGCGCGCCCGCCGCGGCCGTGACCAGCACCGCGAGGAGCAGGCCGAACAGGTTCGGCTCGTCGATCCTGGCATAGGCCAGCGCGCCGACGCCGGCGAAGCTGAACTGGGCCAGCGAGACGAAGCCGCCGTACCCGGTCAGCAGCACCAGGGACAGCATCACGATCGCGTACGTCGCCGCGGTGCCGATCAGCAGCAGCGTGCTGCCCTGCAGGAACGTGGTCAGCACCGCCACGACCAGCACCAGGCCGACTCCCCAGCCCAGGGCGTCCCGCAACCGGGGAAGGGGCGCGGCGACGATGCCGCGCACCTGACCGACCCGAAGCGGCACCTGCGGCAGCAGCACGATCACCACGAACAGGAACAGGGTGGGCACCACCGCACGGAACGCCGAGAGGCCGCCGTCGCTGGGCAGGTAGCCGACCGAGTAGGACTGCGCGAGCCCGAGCCCCATCGCGCCGACGAAGGTCAGCGGCAGGTTGGTGAGCTTGCCCAGCATCGCCGCGGCGTAAGCGCTGATCACCAGCAGGGTGAGCTGGTAGTAGTCCAGCCCGATGACCGGGGTGAGCAGGATCCCGGCGAGCGCCGCCAGGGAGACGCCGATCGCCCACGCGAGCGCGTTCAGCAGCTCCGGGCGGCCGCCGTACAGCTCGAGCAGCTCGGGGCTGTCCACGCTGGCGCGCATGGCGGTGCCGGTGCGGGTGTGGTTCAGCAGCAGGTAGAGCCCGCCTGCCACGACCCCGGACAGCGCGATCGTGAGCAGCTGGTGCCAGGTCACGGTGACCCCGCCGACGCGCAGCAGGTGGCCGGCGAAGAACTGCGGCAGCGAGCGCGCCGCCGGGGGCCACACCTGGGTGGCGATGCCGATCAGACCCACCAGCAGGCCCACGGTCACGACCAGCGCGACGCTGACCGGAGCCCGGCCCAGCCCCTTGGCGAACACGCGCTGCACGAAGATGCCGCTCAGCGGCGCCAGCACCAGCAGGACCAGCACCAGGGAGATCCAGGTCGGGATCCCCTGCCGCTGGGAGATGTCCCAGTAGGCGAAGGCGAAGACCATCCCGAAGGCGCCGTGGGCGATGTTGAACACCCGGCTGGTGCTGTAGGTGAGCACCAGTCCGCTGGCCGCGATCGCGTACGCCGCACCGGTGAACAACCCGATCACCGTGAAGGACAGGAACGCGCCCATGGCTCACCCGATCCTGGTGACGCCGTGGCAGAGGTATCGGGTGCCGCCGACGGGGACCCACCGGCCGTGCTGCAGCCGGATGAACCGCCAGCAGCTGGAGGTGTGCTTGGAGCCCACCGGCTGGGGTGCGTGCAGGCCGTTGGACGTCCAGCTGTTGACGTGCCGGATCCGGTCCACCAGCGCCGACCGGGTCAGCTTGCCCCCCAGGGCCACGGCCTGCTGCACGAACAGCCGCGTCGCCGACCACGCGAACAGCCCGAAGTACGTAGGCGAGGACCCCGGCGCAACCTGCTGCAGCCACTGCTCGTACAGCTGCAGCTCCTTGTTGTGCGAGGCCTCCTCGAACGGGGTGAAGTCGATGAAGACGTAGGCCCCGTCGACCGCGCTGCCCCCGGTCTTGACGAACTGGGGGTTGTAGGAGGTCGGGTCGAGCAGGAACACGTCGGGGTGGAAGTTCGCGCTCTGCATCGCCTGCGCGAAGCGGACGGCCTCGTCCGTCGAGCCGACGAACTGCACCCAGCGCACCCCCTTGTCCTTCATCGCCTGCACGTAGGAGCCGTAGTTGAACTCGGCGACGTCGAAGGAGGCGGAGTACACGAAGTGCATGCCGCGCATCTGTTCGACCTTCTGCTGGTTCTTCGCGTTCTCCACCGAGGCGGCGGCGTTGACGTAGAGCTCGGCCGCCCTCTGGGTGGCGGCGTGGTTGTGCTTGCGGAAGAAGTCCGGGACGGCGTTCTCGAAGGAGTTCAGCTCGGTGGCCTGGGCGCCGAAGCAGGTGGAGCACGCGTTGCGCGCGTCGGAGATCGCCATCGCCCGGATGTCGGGCAGGCCACAGGCCTGCGTCGTGCTCGCGCCGCCGGAGTCGTAGGCGGACATCGAGCCGACCGCCGCGAACGTCTGGTGGCAGGCCTTCTCGTAGGCCTGCTGGTTGGCGCCCGCGTCGGTACGGGTGTCCAGGCCGAGCAGCTGCAGCTTGCGGCCGCAGATGCTCGACGTGGCGTTGAAGTAGGCGATGTAGGCCTTGGCGGCCTGCTGCGCCGAGGTGAAGATGCCCGGGACCGGGCCGCTGATGTCGGAGGCGTTCGCGACCGTGATCGTCTTGTCGGTGATGCCGGTGGAGTTGTGGAAGCCCTTGCACGACGCATGGTGACCGGCGCCGGTGGCGGCGTTCACGCCTGCCGCCCCGGTGCTGCCGCTCGACGACCCGGTCGAGCCCGAGCCCGCTCCAGCACCCGAGCCGGTGGTGCCGCCGGTGGCGCCGGTGCCGGTCGCGCCGGTGCCGGGCCCGCTGGAGCTTCCGGGCGTCGTACCGGTCCCGGGGACCGTGCCGGTGCCGGCGCTGCCGCCGGCCTGGCCCTGCATGGCCTGGTTCGCCGCGCGCACGGTGGCCGGGGAGAGCTGGGAGCCGCCGCAGGCGGCCGCCGTCAGACTGAGAACGGTCAGCGTGACCACCAGGATGAGCCTTCGATAGCGCTGCCTGGTCATGTGCGCCTCCGACCGCACTCGCTCACCGCCCGGCAAACCCGCCCTCCCCTCATTGTCGCCCACCGCCCGCCGTCGTCGGGGCCGGCGCACCGAGAGGCGTGGCGGGCGTGATCCTCCAGAAGGTCCAACGCAGCAGGCCCGGTCGGGGTTATCGCCCGGCAGGGGTGCAGTTACCGGACCGTGACCTGGGCCGTTGTCACTCCCACTCGATGGTGCCGGGGGGCTTGCTGGTCACGTCGAGGGTGACCCGGTTGACCTCGCGCACCTCGTTGGTGACGCGGGTGGAGATCTGCTCGAGCACGTCGTACGGGAGCCGGGCCCAGTCGGCGGTCATGGCGTCCTCGCTGGTGACCGGGCGCAGCACGACCGGGTGTCCGTAGGTGCGGGTGTCCCCCTGCACCCCCACCGAGTGCACCTCGGCCAGCAGCACCACCGGGAACTGCCAGATGTCGCGGTCCAGGCCGGCACGGGTGGTCTCCTCCCGGGCGATCGCGTCGGCCGCCCGCAGGATGTCGAGGCGCTCCCGGGTGACCTCGCCGATGATCCGGATGCCCAGCCCGGGGCCGGGGAACGGGTGGCGCCACACGATCTCGGGAGGCAGGCCCAGCTGCTCGCCGACCAGCCGGACCTCGTCCTTGAACAGGGTGCGCAGTGGCTCCACCAGCGCGAACTCGAGGTCCTCGGGCAGGCCGCCCACGTTGTGGTGGGACTTGATGTTCGAGGTTCCGCTGCCGCCGCCGGACTCGACGACGTCGGGGTACAGGGTGCCCTGGACCAGGAAGGCGACCTTCTCGCCCTGTGCCACGGCATCGCCGAGTACCTCGGCCTCGGCGGCCTCGAAGACGCGGATGAACTCACGCCCGATCGCCTTGCGCTTCTGCTCCGGGTCGGTCACCCCGGCCAGCGCGTCGAGGAACCGCTTCTCGGCGTCGACGACGTGCAGCTCGACCCCGGTCGCTGCCACGAAGTCGCGCTCGACCTGCTCGACCTCGCCCTGGCGCAGCAGTCCGTGGTCCACGAACACGCAGGTCAGCCGTTCGCCGATCGCCCTTTGCACCAGGGCCGCGGCGACCGCGGAGTCCACCCCGCCGGACAGGCCGCAGATGGCCCGGCCGTCCCCGACCTGCTCACGGATCCGTTCCACCTGCTCCTCGACGATGTTGACCATCGTCCAGGTGGGCCGGCAACCGGCGATGTCGAGCAGGAAGTGCTCGAGCACGGCCTGGCCGTGCTCGGTGTGGAGCACCTCGGGGTGCCACTGCACGCCGGCGAAGCGGCGATCGGTGTCCTCGAAGGCGGCGACCGGAGTGGCGTCGGTCTCGGCCAGGACCGTGAACCCCCCGGGGGCCCGGGCGACCGCATCGCCGTGCGACATCCACACCCGGTGACCAGGCGGTACGTCGGCGAGCAGCGTGCCGGGCTCGGTCACCCGGGCCGGCGTACGGCCGAACTCGGAGACGCCGGTGCGGGCCACGTCGCCGCCGAGCGCCTGCGCCATCGCCTGGAAGCCGTAGCAGATCCCGAACGCGGGAACTCCCGCCTCGAACAGGGCGGGGTCGACCCGGGGAGCACCCTGCGCGTACACGCTGGACGGACCGCCGGACAGGATGATCGCGTCCGGCTGCTTCGCCAGCATCTGCTCGACCGGCATCGAGTGCGGCACGATCTCGGAGTAGACCTTCGCCTCGCGCACCCGGCGGGCGATCAGCTGGGCGTACTGGGCTCCGAAGTCGACGACGAGGACGAGGTCGTGGTCGCTCACAGATCGTCGCCTTTCGCTGGTGGGATGCGCCGAGTCTACGGTCGCCCGGTCTCTTCGCAGGCCCGCACCTCCCGGTCGCACGACGGACGGGAAAAAAGCCGGCACGGGCATAACCCCGGTGTGGGCCGGTCGTTGAGCCGTGACAGATCCGGTGCTACAGCTCCCTCCCAGGCCGGATCTCATTTGGTCCGCGGCAAGTGGACTCACCAGGGCCCGACCCCCTCCCTCCCCGGTCGGGCCCTGGACTACTTTCAGGGCCCGGGCCGGCGCCGATCACGGACCGGTCCGGGACCCTGGATCATCGGCGAAGTCGGCGATCCAGCGCCGTCGCCAGAGACGGCACCTGCGACGGGGCCACCGGCTTGCGGAGGTCGTAGAGGCTTGCCCAGCCGATTCGGTCCCCCACGCGCACCACGACGGCGTAGGCATCACCACCGGGCTGTCCGGCTCGTATCCGCCATACGTCTCCATCGACGCCGGCCGGAGTCGGCAGCCGTCGCACGGTGCTGCGCGGGCAGTCGCGGTAGAAGCCGTTGATGCGCCGGTACGCCGCCCTCTCCTGCGGAGGTATGCCGAAGGAGAAGGTGCTCTGCTGCCCGAACTCGTCGGCGCCGTCGGGGCCGCGCACGTAGACCGCGGTGACCTCGCCGTCCCCCATCCCTCGCTCCGAGCCATGCTCGCAGGCCTTGGCGAACTGCGCTGTGCCGTTGCCCACCGAGTCCAGGTGAGCCCCGGTCCAGCCGGCCACGGCCAGGTCATTGGTGGTCAACACGTTGCGCGCACCGATCACCGCGCTCCGGACGGCGGGCCTTGCATCCGGGGAGGAGCTCGCCTGGGCAGCGGTCCGCGAACGTGGTGGCGCCCAGCCGCGGATCAGGGCACCCGCACCAACACCGAGCCCGATGGCCACCGCGGCCACCAACACCGTCGGCAGGATCCCCAGACGTCGCCCCACTCAGACCGGCCCGTGCTCGACGAGTGCGGAGCGCATGAAGGTCCGTGCCTGATGGATGCGGGCCTTGACGGTGCCCACGGGCATCTGGGTCAGTGCGGCGATCTGGTCGTAGGGCAGGCCACCAAGGTCACGGAGCATGAAGGGCTCGACCAGCTTCGGGGACCTGCGCTCGAGCTCGTCGAGGGCCTCGAGTACGTCGAGCCGGACGCCCGCAATGACGCTGGTCGTGCGCGCGTCTGGTCGCTCGGGCAGCACCGCGGTGGCCCGCGCGGCCGCACGTCGGGTCAGCGACCGGTAGGTGTCGCGCGCGCTGTTGGAGGCCACGGCCACCGCCCAGCCGCGGAAGGAACCGCGTCCGGAGAACTGGTCGAGCTTGGTGGCGATCGCCAGGAGTGCATCCTGGGCGGCCTCGTCGGCGTCGTCGTTGAACGGCAGGAACTTGCGACAACGGCCCACCACCATGGGCCGGATCCTGGTCAGCAGCTCCTCGAGTGCGGCGGGATCTCCTCCCCGCGCCTGCACGACCAGCTCCTCGAGGCGTTCGTCGTCACCAATGCGCATCGTGTCCCCCCGTCTCGGTCACACTAAGATCGTGACACCTCTGGGACGATACCTTCTCGAAGCACCACTGGGTTCGGGAGCATTCGCCACGGTGTGGCGCGGGTACGACCCCGATCTGGAGACCCCGGTGGCGGTCAAGGTGCTGGCCGAGAACTGGGCGCTGGACGCGGAGGTCCACGAACGCTTCCTCGCCGAAGCCAAGCTGCTGCGCCGGATCAGGCACCCCGCGGTCGTGCGCGTGCACGATGTCGGCGTCTCGGTGATCAACGGGATCAGTCGGCCCTATCTGGTGATGGACCACGTCACTGGCGGCACCTTGACCGACCGGGTCGGGACGCTCAGCCCGAGCCAGGCCGGCGACGCGGTGATCAGGTCCGCCGCGGCCGTTCAGGCGCTGCACGAGGCCGGTGTGATTCACCGGGACGTGAAGCCGAGCAACCTGCTCATCGATGACCGCGACGAGGTGGAGCAGATCCTGGTGGCCGACCTGGGCAGCGCCAAGCTGCTCGGCGAGGTGTCGGTGCTGACCATGGTGGCCGGTACCCCCGCCTACATGGCCCCCGAACAGGCGGTCGTGGCAGGCAGGTTCGACGAGCGCGTGGATGTCTACGCACTCGGCGTGGTCGCCCACCAGATGTTCACCGGTCGGTTGCCCGACCGTGCGAGGGCACCGGTGCCCCCCATCGCCCGGGAGGTCGGCCTGCCGCTCGCCGTGGACGACGTGCTCGCCACCGCCACCGCCACCGATCCCGACGACAGGTTCAGCTCAGCGGCACAGTTCGCCCGCGCACTCGACGACGCGATGGCCGGTGCCTCACCTCCCGTCCGAGTCCGCCACCGGCCAAGCCGAACCTGGCCAGCACCTGCCGTGGCGTTGTGGGCCCTGCTGTTGTTCCTGGTGTCGGTCGCCGTCACCTGGCGCTGGGTGTGACGAGACGCCTTCCCGGGTCAAGAATGGCGGGTGTCTCTTCACACGAGGCATATCCCATGGGAAGTTCCACCATGGCTTCTCAACCTGGGAAGGCGATCAGCTCACCGGGGTGATCGTCAGCCGCAGGGCGCCGGGCGCGTCCTCGGGCACGACCGGGGCCAGCGGCCGGACCGGCTCGACCGGGTGGTACGCCGACCCCGGCTCGGGCCGCGGGTCGGGCTCCCCCTTGTTGGGCCAGTGGGCCATGGCCCGCTCCGCCTGGGCGGTGATGGTCAGCGACGGGTTGACGCCGAGGTTGGCCGAGATCGCCGACCCGTCGACGACGTGCAGGCCCGGGTAGCCGTAGACCCGCTGCCACGGGTCGACCACCCCGGTCTCGGGCGAGTCGCCGATCGTGCAGCCGCCGATGAAGTGTGCGGTCAGCGGCCGGTTGAACGGCTCCCCGATCGACCCGCCCGGCGTGCCGCCCAGCAGCGCGGCCATCCGGCGTACCGCCTCGTTGGCCACCGGGATCCAGGTCGGGTTCGGGGCTCCGTGCCCCTGGCGGGAGGAGAGCATCCAGCCCAGCGGGGTGCGCTTGGGGAACGTGGTGATCGAGTTGTCCAGCGTCTGCATCACCAGGGCGATGACGGTGCGCTCCGACCAGTGCCGGAAGTCGTAGAGGTCGAGCGCCTCGGACCGCTTCGCCCACAGCTCGCGCAGCCACGTGCGCCAGCGGGGCTCGTCGCCGTCGCCGTCGGTGAGCACGGTCTGCAGCAGCGACATCGCGTTGCTGCCGTGGCCGTAGCGGACCGGCTCTATGTGGGTGTGCTCGTCGGGGTGGAAGGAGGAGGTGATGGCGACGCCGTGGCTGTAGTCGGTGGACAGGTCGGGCGCGAGCGCTCCCAGGATCGACTCGGAGTTGGTCCGGGTCAGCTCGCCGAGCCGGTCGGAGAGACCGGGCAGGTCGCCGGTCGCCTTGAGCCGGTGCAGCAGCTTCTGGGTGCCCAGCGCGGCTGCGGCGAAGACCACGTGCTGGGCGGTGAAGGTCTTCCGGGCACCCTTGCGGGGGTACTTCGCCTTGGTCCAGCGCGCGTCGACGCGGTAGCCGCCACCCTCCAGCGGACGCACGCGGGTGACCGTGGTCAGCGGGTGCACCTCGGCGCCGTTCTTCTCCGCCAGGTAGAGGTAGTTCTTGACCAGGGTGTTCTTCGCGTTGTGACGACACCCGGTCATGCACTCGCCGCAGTTCAGGCAGGCGTTGCGCTCTGGCCCCGCACCACCGAAGTACGGGTCGGCGGACCGGTCCCCCGGCGCGGCGTCCGGGCCGCCGAAGAACACCCCGACCGGGGTCGGGTGGAAGGTGTCCCCCACCCCCATGTCGTCGGCCACCTTGCGCATCACCTCGTCCGAGGGTGTGGTCCCGGGGTACCTGACCACCCCGAGCATGCGCTCGGCCTGGTCGTAGTACGGCGCCAGCTCGGCCTTCCAGTCGGCGATGTGTGACCACGAGGGATCGCGGTAGAAGGCGTCCAGCGGCTCGTAGAGGGTGTTGGCGTAGTTGAGCGAGCCGCCACCGACGCCGGCCCCGGCGAGGATCAGGCAGTCCTTGACCTGGTCGATGCGCTGGATGCCGTAGCAGCCGACCTCCGGCCGGAACAGGAACCGCTTGAGGTCGAACGAGGTGTCGGCGAAGTCCTCGTCGTCGAACCTCGCGCCGGCCTCCAGCACGCCCACCCGGTAGCCCTTCTCGGTCAGCCGGAGCGCGGTCACCGACCCACCGAAGCCGGAGCCGATCACCAGGACGTCATAGTCGCCCTGCGGGCTCATGGGCGGCCCAGCTTCTTCATCACCCGCAGCGACGCGGTCATCATCCTGGCGTACTGCTCGTGGCTCAGGCCGAACTGCGGGCTGAACCGCAGCAACCGCTGCGAGGCGACCGACTGGGTCTCGGTGTAGCGCAGGATGCCATCACCAGCCTGCCGCCGGCCCTGGCCTGACTCCCGCATGCCGCCCATCGGGGTGTCGACGCTGGCAAAGGTCGCCCCGAACGCCTCGTTGACGTTGACCGTGCCGCACCGGATCTCGCGCGCGATCTCACGGCCGCGGGCGAGGTTGCGGGTGTAGACCGAGCCGTTCAGGCCGTACTCGCCGTCGTTGGCGCGGGCGATCGCGTCGGACTCGTCGTGGAACCGGTACAGCGAGATCACCGGGCCGAAGGTCTCGTGGCCGAAGCAGGTCATCGACGGCTCGACACCCTCGAGGATGGTGGGCTCGTAGAAGTACGGGCCCAGGTCGGGCCGCGGCCTGCCCCCGGCGAGCACGATGGCGCCGTGCGCTACCGCGTCGTCGACGTGGGCGGTCACGGTGTCGAGCTGGTCCTGGCTGATCAGGGTGCCCATGTCGGCGTCCCAGCCGATGCCGGCGTCGAGGTGCAGCGCCCTGGTCTGCTCGACGAACTTCTGCCTGAACCGGTCGTAGACCTGGTCGGCGACGAACACCCGCTCCGCGGACACGCACAGCTGCCCCGCGTTGGAGAAGCAGGCGCGGACGGCGCCCTCGGCCGCCTTGTCGAGGTCTGCGTCGCGCAGCACCACGAAGGGGTTCTTGCCGCCAAGCTCGAGCGAGCAGCCGATCAGCCGGTCGGCGCACTGCCTGGCGATGTGCTTGCCTGTCGCGGTGGATCCGGTGAAGCAGATGTAGTCGGACCGCTCGATCATCGGGGTGCCGATCTCCCGGCCCGGACCCGCGACCACGTTCCACAGATCCCGCGGGAAGCCGGCGTCTTCCAGCAGCTGCGCGGCCAGCAGGGCGCTCAGCATGGTCTGCGCGTCCGGCTTGATCACGACCGCGTTGCCGGCCAGCAGGGCGGGCAGGCCGTCGCACAGCGCGAGGGTGAACGGGTAGTTCCACGGCGAGATGATGCCGACGACGCCCTTCGGGATGTGGTTGACCTCGGCATGGGTCAGCCCCGGGAGGACGCCGAGCCGCCGCTCGGTGTCGAGGTGCCGGTGCGCCGTACGGGCGTAGTAGCGGGCGGTGAGCGCGACGTGCAGCGGCTCGTCGAAGGCGTGCTTGCGGGCCTTGCCCGACTCCCGGCAGATCAGGTCAAGGACCTCGTCCTGCCGGTCCAGCACGATGTCGTGCAGCCGCAGCAGCAGCGCTGCACGGTCGTCGAGGGAGACCCGCTGCCAGGCCAGCTGGGCGCGTCGTGCGCGGCTGAATGCCTCGGCGACGTCGTCGGCGCTGGACTGAGGGATCGACGCGAGCGGCTGCCCCGTGGCCGGCGCGTGGGTCGTGGCGACGGCACCGGTGGACGAGATCACCCGCTCGGTCAGTGTCCGGACGTAGCCGGGCTCGAGCGCGTACGACGCGGTCGGGTCGTGCTCGGGGTCGTGCGGAAACTCGGTCGACGGGCCGCCGGAGCGCCCCTCGGGTGTTGGCTGCTGGCTCATGCACCGACCCTACGCAGCCGCCGAGGCTTGACACAATCGCCCGTCTTGTAAAGCGGACGGGTCGTTGAGTTGGGCATTATGCCCCGTTCAGTCCCGGACAATGCACCGGTGAGCCGGGGACAAGGGCACCCTCCCCCGTCGGCACCGGGCAGGAACCGCAGGATTCCGGATCGCGAGGCCAATGAGGTCCCGGTCGAGCGGACAACTTGCCGGAACTCGAGGCCCCAATTCCCGGAGGTCGACGGGACATTTCCTGGATCCCAACGGGGCATTTCTCGGAACTCAACGGTCGTCGCGGTCGGCCCACTCCAGCAGCGGGGTGATGTCGAAGGGGTGCTCGTCGATGTCGTGGTGCAGGTCGCCGAGCTCGGCGTACCTGGCCGGGACGGTGGCGATGGTGAAGTCGCCCGGCTCGCAGTCGTCGACCTCGTCCCAGCGGATGGGAGTGGAGACGGTGGCGTCGGGGTTACCGCGTACGGAGTACGCCGCAGCGATGGTGTGGTCGCGAGCGTTCTGGTTGTAGTCGACGAACAGCTGGGTCGGGTCGCGGTCCTTGCGCCACCAGGTGGTGGTCACCTCGGCCGTACGCCGCTCCACCTCGCGGGCGAAGGCGTGTGCGCCACGCCGTACCTCGGCGAACCCGTGGTCGGGCGGGATCCGCACGTAGACGTGCATCCCGTGGCCGCCGCTGGTCTTCGGGTAGCCGATCGCGCCGAGCTCGTCGAGGATCTCCTGCACCACATGGGCCACTCGGCGCACCGTCGCCCAGGTGCACTCCGGGCCCGGGTCGAGGTCGACGCGCCACTCGTCGGGCTTCTCGGTGTCGGCCCGGCGGCTGTTCCAGGGGTGGAACGCGACCGTGGACATCTGCACGCACCAGATCACGTGGGCGACCTCGGTGACGCACAGCTCATCGGCGGTGCGCCCCCAGCGCGGGAAGAAGACCTGGACGGTCTCCATCCAGTTCGGCGCCCCCTTCGGCAGCCGTTTCTGGTGCACCTTCTCCCCCGTCACCCCGGTGGGGAAGCGGTGCAGCATGCAGGGCCGCTCGTACAACGCGTTGACGATGCCCCCGCGGACGGCGAGGTAGTACTCGACCAGATCGAGCTTGGTCGCGCCATGGGCCGGGAAGTAGACCCGTTCGGGGTTGGTGACCCGGACGACCTTGTCGTCGACCTCGACCTCGACCGGCTCGGACACGACCGGTCCGGTCAGTCGGTGCCGTGCTCGGCGACGAAGGCGAGGATCGCCTCGGCCAGCTCCGGGCGGCACACGACCAGGTCGGGCAGCTTGACGTCGTCCTTGTTGTACTCCAGCGGGGAGCCGTCGACCCGGCTGGTGTGCAGGCCCGCGGACCGGGCGACCGCAACCGGGGCGGCGGAGTCCCACTCGTACTGTCCGCCGGCGTGCACGTAGGCGTCGGAGACGTCGCGGATCACCGACATCACCTTGGCGCCCGCGGACCCCATCGGCACCAGCTCCCCGCCGATGTGCCCGGCCAGCGCCTCCACGAACGCCGGGGGCCGGGTGCGCGAGACCACGAGCCGGGGCTTGTCGGTCGACCACGGGGGCACGACCGGAGGGTTCCCGGTGTGGAAGGTCCGGTCCAGTCCCGGCTGGGCGACCGCGCCGGCAACCAGGTCGCCCTTCTCCCACAGGGCCACGTGCACGGCCCAGTCCTCGCGCGGCGGCTCCGAGAACTCCCGGGTGCCGTCCAGCGGGTCGATGATCCAGACCCGGCTCGCCGTACGACGGTCGTGGCGGGACCCGGTGCCTCGGTGCTCCTCCTCGGACAGGACGGCATCGTCCGGTCGATGCTCGGCGATCAGCTTCATCAGCAGCTCGTGGGAGGCCAGGTCACCCGCGTCCTTGAGCTCCCTGCCCTCCAGCCCCTCGCCGCGCACTCGCAGCAGCAGCTCGCCTGCCACGGTGGCGGCCCAGGCGGCGAACTGATGGTCGTCGGCGTTGTCGGGCGGGGTCCCCGGGTCGAAGTCGGTCACGGGATCACCCTAGTGAACGCCGGGGCGTCAGGAGTTGAAGCGCTGCTGCGTCTCGGCCAGGCCGTGGTCGACCAGGCACTCGACCGCGTCGGCGGCGGTGCCGACCTGGAAGGGCAGCTCCTTGCGCTCGGCGGCGGAGTACGCCGAGAGCACGAAGTCGGCCGGGTCCTGGCGCCCCGGGGGCCGGCCGATGCCGCACCGGATCCGGTAGAAGTCACCGGTCCCCAACGACCGGCGCATCGAGCGCAGCCCGTTGTGGCCGTTGTCGCCGCCGCCGTACTTGACCCGGAGGGTGCCGAAGCCGATGTCGAGCTCGTCGTGGATCGCCATGACCCGGCCCGTGGGCACCTTGTAGAACCTCGCCAGGGCCGAGACCGGTCCGCCGACCTCGTTCATGTAGGTGTGCGGGCGCGCGAGCACCACCCGCGGCCCGCCCAGCGCGAGCCGTCCCTCGACCACGTCGGCACGGCCAGACTTGTTCCGCCGGAAGCCGGAGCCGACCCGGTGGGCCAGCTCCTCGGCGACCAGGTAGCCGACGTTGTGCCGCGTCGCGGCGTACGTCGGACCAGGGTTGCCCAGCCCGACGACCAGCCAGACTCCGTCCTCGGACATCTCCGCGGCCGACCGGGGCTCAGTCCTCGGAGGACTCCGCCTCGTCCTCGGCGCCCTCCTCGGCAGGAGCCTCGGCCTCCTCGCCCTCCTCGGGGACCTCCTCGGCCTCCTCGTGCTCGATGCCGGCCTCGGCCTCGGCCTCCTCCAGCTCGGCCTCGACCTCCTCCGCCGTCGGGGCGTGGGTCACGTTGACGATGAGCGTCTCCGGGTCGGTCAGCAGCGTGCTGCCGGTCGGGAGCTGCAGGTCCGAGGCGTACACCTGGAAGCCGACCTCGGCATCCTCCACCGAGACCTCGATGTACTCGGGGATGTGGGTGGCCTCGGCCTCGACGCTCACCTCGGAGTACTCGGTCACGACCAGGGCGTCGGACTTCGCCTCGCCGCTCAGGTGCACCGGCACGTCGACGGTGACCTTCTGGCCGCGGCGCACCTCGACGAAGTCCACGTGCTCGATGAAGCCCTTGATCGGGTCGGCCTGGACCTGCTTGGTCAGACCGAGGTGGGTCTTGCCTTCGATCTCGATGTTGAGCACCGCGTTGACGCCCCGGTGCTTGATCGCCAGCATCGTGTCGTGGCCGGGCAGGCTGAGGTGGACCGGCTGGTTGCCGTGGCTGTAGATCACTGCGGGAATCTTGTCGCTACGGCGGATCCGGCGAGCGGCGCCCTTTCCGAACTCGGTGCGCTGCTCGGCCTTGATCAGGTCCTCGGACATGTGGGTGCTGCTCCTTGGCTCGTACGTCGGGAGTGGTCAGCGGTCTCGGGTCGCCCGCGGCGGAGACGACACATGCACCGCGCGAGACGCAGCACGGTGCATGGATCCTGCAAACCGGCCGCGTCGATCACGGAGCTGGTGTCTCCCTCGCCGAGGCAACCGCGCCATCCTAGCGAATCCCTTGCCTGGGCGACTAATCCGGGTCCTCACGGTCAGCGCCGCTCGCGGTAGGGCCGCAGCGTCATCAGCGAAACCCCATGGGAACGGCAGGCCGTCTCCGGATGGCGGACGACGGCCGCATGCGTCTCGTTGGGGGGATAGATCCGCAGCCCCCGCGCCCGGACCGGGTGGCAGGTGCGCCTCGGGTAGTTCAGCGCCTCGCTGACCTGCAGCCGCGCCACGGCGCTCTCGCCCGGCCGGAGCACGATCCGCCGGACCGGCACCGACCGGTCCCGTTCGGCAGCCACACCGAGCTGGTTGCCGTGGTCGCCCACGAAGGAGACACCGCCGTACCCGCCGGTGACGCAGGGAGCCGACCCGCGGTTGGTCATCACGATCCGGCTGTACACGCTGCCTGCCGCACCGCCGAGCGTCTTGACGTGGAAGGCGAGGTCGGCGGTCAGGCAGCCGCGGTGAGCCGCGCCGTGCGCGGGACGGCTCGGGGAGGAGCTCGCGCTGCCAGACGTCCCGGTGGCCGGGGTCGCATGCGTCGAGGCCGAGGATCCGGGCGTGGGGCCGGCCGTGGCCGATTGCCGGCCGGCGCTGGGGCCCTGGCCGGAGGTGCCGCAACCGCTCACACCCACGGTGACGGCGACGATCGCCACGACGGCTGCGGCCGCACGGGCCGGATTGCTCACGTCCCGAGGCTAGCCGCAGGTGGTCTACCGGCGGGCCGCAACACGTCACCGGGGATGGACCACCAGGGCGGAGCCGCCGCCCCGGCGTTGCGGCTCGGCCGCGGCCAGGAACCGGTTCGGACCGAGCAGCTCGACCCCGGTGGCGGCACCGATCTCCTTGTCGATCTGCTGCGGTCCGGTGACCAGGCTGAACCGCTGCCCGTGCTGCTGCTGCAGCGCCTGCGCCTCCGGAGAGTCGAGGAACGCCTGCTCGGCGGAGCTCGTCGGGGTGTTGAAGTTGCCGACCCGCGGCGCGGCGATGGCCTGCTCCAGCGGCATGCCGAAGTCGATGCGGTTGAGCAGGATCTGCAGCACCGTGGTGATGATCGTCGCCCCGCCGGGGCTGCCCACGGCAAACGCCGGCGCCCCGTCGCGCAGCACGATGGTCGGGTTCATGCTCGACCGCGGCCGCTTGCCCCCGTCAGGCAGGTTCACGTCCGGCACGCCGGGGGCGGCCGGGGCGAAGTCGAAGTCGGTCATCTCGTTGTTGAGCAGGAAGCCGTAGCCCGGCACGGTCATCCCGGTGCCGGCGAAGTGCTCGATGGTGTTGGTGTAGGCGACCACGTTGCCCCACCGGTCCGCGGTGACGATGTTGTTCGTGGACTGCTCGTGGTCCGGGCTCGTGACCGCGTGCGCGCCACTCGGGCAGCCGGTGTACGGCGGGTACGGGTCGCCGGGAGCCACCGGGCTGTCCGCGGCCTGGTCGGTGACCAGGCAACGGCGGGTGGCCGCGTAGTCGGGGTCGAGCAGCGCGTGCAGCGGCACGTCGACGTACGCCGGGTCGGCGACGTAGCGGTTGCGGTCGGCGAAGGAGTAGCGCAGCGACTCCAGGTAGTGGTGCAGCGCCTCGACCCGGTCACCGGACATGTCGTAGCCCGCGAGGATGTCCAGCGCCTCGCCGGTGGTGGAGCCGCCCGACGACGGCGGCGGCATGCCGTAGACGTCGTAGCCGCGGTAGTCCACGTGTGTCGGGGCCGGCTCACCGGCGTGGTAGCCGGCCAGGTCACCGGTCGTCATGATCCCGGGCCGCACGGTCAGCGGCGTGCCGTTCCACACCGGCGGGTGCTGCACGGTGTGCGCGATCGCCGCGGCCATCGGGCCGTCGTACAGGGCGCGAGGGCCGCGGCGCGCGATCATCCGATAGGTGTACGCGAGGTCCGGGTTGCGCAGGGTCGTGCCGACCGGCAGCGGCTGCCCGTGCCGCAGGAACAGCTTCCGGCTGGAGGTGAAGGCCTGCAGGTCGGCCAGCGACTCCCTGGTCTCCTGCACGAACGTGTCGTCGACCCGGAAGCCCTTCTCCGCGCGGCCGATCGCAGGACGCAGGTCGGTGGCGAAGTCGTGCCGGCCGTAGCGGCGTACCGCCTGGGCCCAGGTGTCCACCATGCCCGGTACGCCGACCGCGAGCCCGGAGTGGCGGGCCTCCTCGAACGGCAGCGGCTTGCCGTTCTCGACGAAGAGGTCCCGGGTGCACGCGGCCGGACAGGTCTCTCGGCCGTCGATCGTGATCACCCGGTGCTGCCGGGCCAGGTAGACCACCATGAACCCGCCGCCACCGGGCCCCGCGACGAAGGGCTCGGTCACCCCGAGCGTGGAGGCGGTCGTCACCGCGGCGTCGATCGCGTTGCCGCCCCGCCGCAGCACCCTGATGCCTGCCCGGGAGGCGTCGAGGTCCACCGAGGAGACGGCTCCGCCGCTGCCGGTGGCCACCGGCAGCGCGTGCCGGGTACCCGGCCGTGCGGTCGGCACGGTGGTCGGCGTCGCCGCCGACGGCCCCGAGGCTGCGAAGGTGCAGACCCCGAGCAGGGCGGCCGAGACGGCGAGTTGACGACGGTGGCCGTGCATCCGAGTACGCATCGGCGTCCCTTCGGCCAAGTGCCACGCGTGGCACGAGTGATACCTGTGCTCACCCTGCTCCCCCGGCGTCACCGGGCACAACCCCCGCGGGAGGCTGCCCTGGCTCAGGCCTCGAGGCGCGACACCTCGGCGGCCATCGTGTCGCGGAGCCCCGGATCGGCGGCCAGCTCCGGGTCGAGCAGCGCCAGTACGCCGCGCACGGCCTCGGCAACGGTGCCCGCCGCAGCGGCCCGGGCTGCGTCTGCCCGGGCATCCTGCACCGGAGCGCCCCGGCCACGCAGATGGCACACCCAGGCGGCCAGCACCCGGGCCGACGCCGTGGCAGGCCGGTCGTCCGCGCGCGCCGCACGCAGCGCGGGCAGCACCCGGACCGGCAGCTTCTGGGACCCGTCGACCGCGATCTGCGCCAGCAGGTGGCGGATCCGGCGGTTCGAGAAGCGCTCCGCCAGGGCCTGCCGGTACGACGTCACCGTGTCGGCCGGCAGCGGTAGGTAGCGCCCGGCCTCGTCCCACCAGTCCTCCACCCAGGTGCGGCACACGGGATCGGCGATCGCGTCGGCGACGGTCAGGTGGCCGCGGACGGAGCCGGCGTACGCCAGCAGCGAGTGGGCGCCGTTCAGCAACCAGAGCTTGCGCTGCTCGAAGGGCACGACGTCGTCCACCACGAGCGCTCCGGCCCGGTCCCACGCCGGGCGCCCGACCGGGAACCGACCGCTGATGACCCACTCGCTGAAGGACTCGGTCACCACGGGGGCGGCGTCGGACCGTCCCGTCGCGCGGGCCACCAGGTCCGCGTCCGCGGCAGTGGCCTCCGGGGTGATCCGGTCGACCATGGTGGTCACGAAGGACGCCATCTGCCCGACCACCGGGAGATGTGCCGGGTCGACCGCGCGGGCTGCGTCACGGACCACGCGCGCAGCGACCCCGCCGTTGTCGGGCAGGTTGTCGCACGGCACGACCGCGACCGGCTCGCGGCCGGCCCGGTGCCGCGCCAGCAAGCCGCCGAGGAGCCGGGCCGGCACGGTGGTCACCGGCGCGGTGGGGTCGTGCCGGAGCGCCTCGACGTCCCGGGCGACCTCCGGATCACCGAGGTCGAGCGACCCGTCACCGGCACGCCGGTAGCCGGCCTCGGTGACCGTCAGCGTCACCACGGCAAGCCCCGGTGACCGGGCCCGGCCCAGCCAGGCTGCGTGCTCCGCGGCGGCGTGCACCGCGGAGAGACTGCTCACCACCTCGAAGCTGTCGGCCTCGGCGCCCCGGACCACCAGCGTGTAGAGGCCGTCCTGGGGAGCCAGCGCGTCGGCCAGGTCGGGCCGACGACCGGTGAACGCGGCGATCCCCCAGTCGTCCGAGTCCGGAGCGTGCTCGGTGTACCAGGCGAGGTGGGCGCGGGAGAAGCTCCCCAGCCCGAGATGGGCGATGCGCACCGGCCGTCGGGCGGGTCCGGCACCGGACGAGCGGGCGAGTCGTGGCCCGGGGGCGCCGGTCGTGGTCACAGCTTGAACGCCCGGCGCGGGTTGGTGGCCACGAGCTCGGTCGCGGTGTCCAGCGCCTCGTCCTCGTCCATGCGGTGCTCGGCCACCAGCCCGGCCAGGAAGCCGGCGTCCAGCCGGCGCGACATGTCGTGCCGTGCGGGGATGGAGCAGAAGGCACGGGTGTCGTCGATGAACCCGGAGGTGCGGGAGAAGCCGGCGGTCTCGGTGATGGCGGCCCGGTAGCGGCGGACGGCGTCGGGCGCGTCGAGGAACCACCAGGGTGCGCCGGCGTACACCGAGGGGTAGAAGCCGGCCAGGGGCGCGATCTCCCGGGAGAAGGCGGTCTCGTCCAGCGTGAACAGGACCAGGTTGAGACCGGGGTGGGTCCCGTACCTGGCGAGCAGGGGCTGGAGGGCCCGGGTGAACTCCGCACGAACCGGGATGTCGCTGCCGACGTCGGCGCCGAAGCGCCGGAAGGTGGGCGTGTGGTGGTTGCGGTGCACGGCCGGGTGCAGCGTCATGGTGAGGCCGTCCTCGGTGGACATCCGGGCCATCTCCAGCAGCATGTGCCGTCGGAAGGCGGTGGCCTGCTCCCCGGTCACGGCTCCCCTCGAGGCCGCTTCGTAGATCCGCTTCGCCTCGTCCGGCTCGAGCGGCTCGGTGCCCACGTCGACGTGACTGTGGTCGGCGGAGGTCGCCCCGTGCTCGACGAAGTAGCGACGTCGGCCCTCCAGGGCGGTGACGTAGCCCTGGTAGTGGCTGGTGTCCTCACCGGAGACCTCGCCGAGCCGGGCGACCAGGTCGGCCCACCCCGGTGTCAGCGGCTCCAGGTAGCGGTCCGGCCGGAAGGTGGGGATCACCCGGCCGGACCGGCCGGGGTCGGCCTCGAGTGCCGCGTGCACCGCGAGATCGTCGACGGGGTCGTCGGTGGTCGCCAGCACCTCGATCCGGAACCGTTCGAACAACGCCCGCGGGCGGAAGCCCTCCGACCGCAGCGCCTCGGCCACCTGGTCGTAGATCGTGTCCGCGGTCGCGGCCGACGGGCGCAGGTTCACCCCGAAGATCTCGGCCAGCCCGGTCTCGAGCCAGTAGCGCGACGGCGTACCGCGGAACACCGGCCAGTGGGTGCACATTCGTCGCCACACCTCGCGGGAGGCGGCCTCGTCCAGCGGCCCGTGGCCCACCCCAAGATCCTCGAGCGGGACACCGGACGCGTGCAGCAGCCGGGTCACGTAGTGGTCGGGGGTGACGAACAGCGAAGCGGGGTCGGCGAACGGCTCGTCGGCCAGGAGGAGTCGGGGGTCGACGTGCCCGTGCGGCGAGATGATCGGCAGGTCCCGGATGGCGTCGTACAGCCTGCGGGCGATGCGGCGCACACCGGGGTCGGCCGGCAGCAGCCGGTCCGGGTGCGCGAGGACGGGTTCGCTCGGCATGCCGACATCGTGGGCGCTTGGCCGCTGCGACCACAACCGCTTGCCATGTGTTGCCTCGGACGCTTGCCCGGGCCCGCCGGGGTCGGCAGGCTTGACCGCATGACCCCCACCGCCACCTCCGGGGCCCAGGCGGTCGCCGAGGCCGCTGCGGAGGCGCGCCGGATCGGCGGCCCGGAGTCGGTCCTCACCGACGACGAGGTACGCCGCTTCGTCGTGGAGTCGCTCGGGACGGCCCACCTCGACGGACGCAGCGTCTGCGTGGTGGTCCCGGACGGGACCCGCAGCTGCCCGCTGCCCCTGCTGCTGCACGCGGTGCACTCGGCGCTGGCCGGCCGGGTGCGCCGGATGACGGTGCTGGTGGCGCTCGGGACACACGCCGCGATGGACGCCGGACAGCTGGCCTCCCATCTCGGCTACGACGAGACCGGGCTGGAACGGGCGTACCCGGGTCTCGAGGTCCGCAACCACGAGTGGTGGGACCCCGACACGTTCGTGTCGCTGGGCAGCGTCCCCGCCGAGCGGGTCCGGGAGCTGTCCGGCGGCCTGCTCGAGGAGCCCGTCGAGGTCCGGCTCAACCGCGCGGTCGTCGAGGCCGACGTCGCTCTCGTGGTCGGGCCCGTCTTCCCCCACGAGGTGGTCGGGTTCTCCGGCGGCAACAAGTACTTCTTCCCGGGCGTGGGCGGCCAGGACGTCATCGACCTCTCCCACTGGCTCGGCGCGCTGATCACCAGTGCCGAGATGATCGGCACCCGCGGCATCACTCCCGTCCGGGCCCTGATCGACGAGGCGGCCGCGCTGATCGACCGCGAGAAGCTCGCGCTCTGCGTGGTCGCCCGCTCCGGCACCGACGACCTCCACGCGGTGACCTTCGGCGACACCCGGGCCGCGTGGGCGGCCGCGGCAGACGTGTCGGCACAGACACACGTGCGCTACCTGGGCGCGCCGGTCGACCGGGTGCTCTCGGTGATGCCGAGGAGGTACGACGACATCTGGACCGCCGCCAAGGGCTTCTACAAGCTCGAGCCGGTGGTGGCCGACGGTGGCGAGGTGATCCTGTACGCCCCCCACATCACGCAGCTCTCGGCCATGCATCCGGAGATCGAGGAGATCGGCTACCACTGCCGCGACTACTTCGTGAAGCAGTGGGGCAGGTTCCGGAACCTCCACTGGGGAGTGCTGGCCCACTCCACCCACCTGCGCGGGCAGGGCACCTACGACGAGGCCGCGGGCGAGCGCTGCCGGGTCAGGGTCACCCTCGCCACCGGCATCCCCGAGGACGTCGTACGCCGGGCGAACCTCGGCTACCTCGACCCGGCCGACGTGGACGTCGCGGCCCTGCAGGCGGACCCGGACACGTTCGTCGTACCGAACGCCGGCGAGGTGCTCTACCGGCTGCGCTGACGGGTACCGCTGCCCGGCATCAGGCGCGGCCGTCGAACATCGAGGTGACCGAGCCGTCCTCGAAGACCTCCTTGATCGCCCGGGAGAGCAATGGGGCGATCGAGAGACAGGTGAGCTTGTCCAGCTCGCACTCCGAGGCGATCGGCAGCGTGTTGGTGACCACCACCTCGGTGGCGGGGCAGTTCTTCAGCCGGTCGACCGCGGGGTCGGACAGGATCGCGTGCGTGGCCGCGATGACCACCCCCGCAGCACCGTCCTTCATCAGCGCCTCGGCGGCGTGCACGATGGTGCCCCCGGTGTCGATCATGTCGTCGACCAGCACGCAAAGCCGTCCGGCGACCTCGCCGACGACCCGGTTGGCCGCGGTCTCGTGCGGCCGGTCGATGTCGCGGGTCTTGTGGATGAACGCCAGCGGTACGCCGCCCAGCCGGGCCGCCCACTGCTCGGCGACCTTGATCCGCCCGGCGTCCGGGGAGACCACGGACAGCGGCTGGTCGCCGTACTTCGCCTTGACGTGGTCGCAGAGGATCGGCAGCGCCATCAGGTGGTCCACGGGACCGTCGAAGAAGCCCTGGATCTGCGCGGTGTGCAGGTCGACGCAGATCAGCCGGTCGGCGCCGGCGGTCTTGAACAGGTCGGCCATCAACCGTGCGGAGATCGGCTCCCGGCCGCGATGCTTCTTGTCCTGGCGTGCATAGCCGTAGAACGGCATCACCACCGTGATCCTCTTGGCCGAGGCGCGCTTGAGTGCGTCGACCATGATCAGGTGCTCCATGATCCACTCGTTGACCGGCGCGGTGTGGCTCTGGATCACGAAGGCGTCGGAGCCACGCACCGACTCCTGGTAGCGGACGTAGATCTCGGAGTTGGCGAAGCTGCGGTACGTCGTGGGGACCAGGCCGGTGCCGAGCTGCTCGACGACCTCCTCGGCGAGCTCGGGGTGGGCCCGGCCGCTGAAGACCATCAGGTTCTTCTCGGTGGTTCGCTTCATCCCGCTCACGGTTGCTGCTCCTCCGCCGCGTCGGACCTGTCCGGGCTCCCAGCCTCGTCGGTGGAGGTCGAGCCCGTCGCGTCCCCATTCTCGCACGGGTCCGCGGCCTCGGCCGCCGCGGCCTGCTCGGTGCCCGGGCGGCGGCGCACGGCCCAGCCCTCGAGGTTGCGCTGCTGGACGCTGCTCACCGCGAGGCCCCCCGGAGGGACGTCCTTGCGGACGACGGTCCCGCCTCCGGTGCCGGCGCCGTCGCCGATGCGGACCGGCGCCACGAAGGTGTTGTTCGCGCCGGTCTTGGCATGCCGGCCGACCACGGTTCGGTGCTTGTTGACCCCGTCGTAGTTGGCGAAGATGGTGCCGGCGCCGATGTTGGCGCCCTCGCCGACCTCGGCATCGCCGACGTACGACAGGTGCGGCACCTTCGCGCCCTCTGCCAGCGTGGCGTTCTTGGTCTCCACGAAGCCACCCACCTTGCCGCCGGCGCCGATCTCGGTGCCCGGCCGCAGGTAGGAGAACGGGCCCACGGACACCCGCTCCCCGATCACGGCGAGCTCCGCGTGGGTGCGCACCACCTTCGCGCCGGTTCCGACCTCCACGTTCTTCAACGTGCAGTCGGGCCCGACCACGGCGTCCTCGGCCACCACCGTGGCGCCGAGCAGCTGCACCCCGGGCAGCAACGTGACGTCGGGCGCGAGCCGGACGTCGACGTCGACCCAGGTGGTGGCGGGGTCCGCCACGGTCACACCGTCGCGCATCCAGCGGTCGAGGATGCGTCGGTTCTTCTCCGCGGCCATCTCGGCGAGCTGGGCACGGTCGTTGACGCCCTCGGTCTGCCGGACGTCGTCGAGGGGGAACGCTCCGACCCCCCGGTCATCCCGACGCGCCAGGCCCACGGCGTCGGTCAGGTAGTACTCCCGCTTGGCGTTGTCGTTGCCCAGCCGGGGCAGCACGGAGTCGAGGAACCGGGCGTCGAACGCGAAGATGCCGGAGTTGATCTCGGTGATCGCCCGCTGCTCCTCGGTGGCGTCGCGCTCCTCGACGATGCCGGTGACGGTGCCGTCGGGATCGCGCAGCACCCGTCCGTAGCCGGTCGGGTGCTCCACCAGACCCGACAGGATGCTGACCGCGGCGCCGGCCCCGGCGTGTGCGGCGACGAACCGCTCCAGGCTGCCGGTCTCCAGCAGCGGGGTGTCGCCGTACGCCACCAGCACGGTGCCCTGCCGGCACTCGGCCGGCAGCGCCTCCCAGGCGGTGCGAACCGCGTGGCCGGTGCCCAGCTGGGCCTCCTGGACGGCGAGCACCACGCCCGGGTGCAGCGACCCGATGTGCGGACCCACCTGCTCGCGCTGGTGGCCCACCACCGCGACCACCCGGGCGGGGTCGAGACCGGCGACCGCGTCGATGACGTGGCCGATCATGCTGCGTCCCGCGATCGGGTGCAGCACCTTGGCGGTCCGGGACCTCATCCGGGTCCCCTCCCCGGCGGCCAGGACGATGACGGTCAGGTCACTGGGCACCCGAACTCCTCTGCTCGCGACACGACGGGTGGACTGCTCACGGACACGGCCAGTCAACCACGGCGCCCCCCGCCACGATCGCGCCCGGGGCGGGCAGCGCGGCTGCACCGGCGCTAGGCACCGGCCGGTTGTCGTCGCTGCGTGGCGCGAGGGCCGTGCCCGGGAGGAGCAGTACGCCGCGCTGCGTGCCCGCCTGTCCTTCTTCGGTCGCAGCGGACGCGTCGACCTGGTCCTCGAGCACGCCGATGGCGTAGGCCAGAAGCTGGTGACGCTGAAGCGGTCGCGGCCGGTCTCGCTCCCCGGGTAGGAGTCGAACCTACGTCGCTAGTCCTGATTCAAAGTCAGGCGGGCCCTGCCGACAGACCAACCGGGGAAAGTGCCGCCAAGGCTAACCGTGGCCACGGCCCGCCGGCACGGCCCGCCCGGCGGGACGCCCCCCTCTTGGCCGACAGACCAACCCGGGAAAGTGCCGCCAAGGCAAACCGTGGCCACGGCCTGCCGGCACGGCCCGCCCGGCCGGACGCCCCCCTCTTGGCCGACAGCCCAACCCGGGAAAGTGCCGCCAAGGCAAACCGTGGCCACGGCCCGCCGGCACGGCCCGCCCGGCGGGACGCCCCCGACAGGCACCCGGCCTGGGGACTGCAACATGCGACACCTCGGGGATCGAGAGCAGCGGGTCCTGCACCAGGGTGGCGACGTGATCTGCGCCGTTGTCACGTCACGGGGCGGAGGTTACGGTTGCGTAGGTAGGACAAATCGGAACGTGCACCCGGTGGGAGACCGAGGAATGACGACTTCAGCGACGACGCCCGGCCCCACGAGCACCGAGGCCGATTCGGACGAACGCACGCTGGCCACATGGGGCGGTGACGTCCAGTCGCTGAAGGAGCAGGTCGCACTGGCGGCGTTCATCATCGTGCCGTTCGCAGCGATCCTGGCCGCCATTCCCATCGCGTGGGGAGGCTGGCTGAGCTGGACCGACGTGGTGATCACCGTGGTCATGTACGCCGTCACGGGCCACTCGCTGACCATCGGCTACCACCGGTTGTTCACCCACAGGGCGTTCAAGCCCACCCGGGCGCTCAAGATCGCGCTCGCGGTGTGCGGCTCGATGGGGATCGAGGGGCCCGTGGCCCGCTGGGTCGCCGACCACCGCAAGCACCACAAGTTCTCCGACCGGGACGGGGACCCCCACAGCCCGTGGAAGTACGGGCACACCACGCGCGCCCTGTGCAAGGGTCTGTGGCACGCCCACATCGGCTGGATGTTCGACCCCGAGCAGACACCACAGCGCAAGTACGCCCCGGACATGATGAAGGACCGCGACATCGTCCAGATCTCGAAGATGTTCCCCATGTTCGTGGGGATCTCGCTGCTCATCCCGCCGCTCGCCGGCGGACTGATCACCTGGTCGTGGCAGGGAGCCGTCACCGCGTTCTTCTGGGGCTCGATCGTCCGGGTCGGGCTGCTGCACCACGTGACCTGGTCGACCAACTCGATCTGCCACACCGTCGGCGCCCGGCCCTTCCTCTCGCACGACAAGTCGGCCAACGTCTGGTGGCTGGCCATCCCGTCGATGGGCGAGTCGTGGCACAACCTGCACCACGCCGACCCCACCTGCGCACGACACGGCGTGCTGCGGGGCCAGCTCGACACCTCGGCCCGGGTCATCTGGCTGTTCGAGAAGTTCGGCTGGATCCACGACGTGCGCTGGCCGGTGCGCGAGCGGGTGCAGCAGAAGCTGGTTGCCAACCAGCCCAAGGCCGCCTGACCGGTTGCGCTGGACCAGCCGGATCGGGTTGGTCCGCGCCATCATCGACAGGGCCGGCACCTCGGCCCGGTCGGGTCCACCCACGAATCCGCAACACGCACCAGGCGGGTGCGGATACGTGGTGACGGCTCCGAGGGCGGGACCGTAGGGGAGGATGGGAGGCATGCCCGCGAAGAGCTCCGCCGAGGACCCCCAGCGCACCGCGCGGGGGCGGATGACTGCGGCGGAGCGCCGGGAGCAGCTGATCGAGATCTCCCGCGGCGCCTTCGCCGAGCGCGGCTACGACGGGGCCTCGATCGAGGACATCGCCTCCCGGGCCGGGGTGTCCAAGCCGGTGGTCTACCAGCACTTCGGCGGCAAGGAGGGCCTGTACGCCGTCGTCGTCGACCGTGAGGTCCGCCAGCTGCTCGGGATGATGCGCGAGGCCTTGCGGGACGGCCCTCCCCGGATGCTGCTGGAGCAGGCGGCGATGGCGCTGCTGGACTACATCGAACACTCCAGCGACGGTTTCCGGATCCTGGTCCGGGACTCCCCGCCCGGATCGGTGTCGGGCTCCTACGTCTCGATCATCGGCGACGTCGCGACGCGCGTGGAGCACATCATGATCGCCGAGTTCCGCTCGCGCGGGTTCGCCGCCGACGCCGCCCCGATGTACGCCCAGATGCTGGTCGGCATGGTGGGCACGACCGGCCAGTGGTGGCTCGACGCCCGCAAGCCCGACAAGGAGACGGTCGCCGCCCACCTGGTCAACCTGGCGTGGAACGGGCTGTCCGGCCTCGAGGCCGACCCCGCTCTGCACGGTCGCGGCTGAGACCAGTCGCCCGGACCGGCCGTGTGGCAGAGGGCCTCGACGTTGTTGCCGTCGGGGTCCCGGACGAAAGCGCCGTAGTAGGGATCGTGGTACTCCGGCCACAGCCGGGGCTCGTGCGGCACCTCGGCGCCGAGCTCCACTGCGGCGTCGAAGAACGCCCGCACGTGGGCCGCATCCGCAGCGGAGAAGGCGATGTGGGTCTCGCGGTCGGTGCCGACCCTCACCCGGCCCGTTCCGGCAGCAGCACCACGGTCACCACGTGGTGGATCGCGGCCGCGGCGGCCAGCAGCCACGCGGCGAAGGCCACCCACTCCCAGACGTGGCCGACGGCCCCGAGGTAGGGCAGGTGGTCGTAGCGGGCGATCGCGGTGCAGGCCATCGCGTACATCCCGAGCGGGAAGACGATGCTCCACAGGTTGGCGTCGTAGCGCAGCGGGATCCGGTGGGTGACGTGGCGCCACCATCCCATCGCGAACAGGGCCGGCACCAGCCAGGACGCGATCACCCAGGCCAGCAGGCTGCCGGCGCGGATGGTGGTCCGTGCGATGTCGGCGAACGGGCCGGGCGGCAGGTGGGCGACCTCGGCTCCGGCCAGCGCGGTGATGGCGGCGGCGCCCATGGCCACCCAGTACGGCGGGGTCAGGTCCGCGGCCGAGAAGTCATAGGCGAGCAGCCGCATCGCCACGAACACCCCGTCGACGATGTAGAGGAACAGGCCGAGTCCCCAGGCGATCAGGGCGACCAGCGACAGCACGTCGCCACCGAAGTACGGCTCGATCACGGCTGCGGCCACCGCGATGGACTGGCCGCCGACCGCCCACATGAACCAGGTGCCGTTCGCGGCCGCGACGATCGGGTGCTCGCCCGCGCCCAGATGGGTGGTCCAGGGCACGGCGTACCCACGGACGAGCCAGCACACCGAGGCCACCACCAGCAGCACCAGCGCGATCGTGTGGTGCCGTGCACCGATCCGGGCAGCGATCACGTTGGCCGCAGCCACGAACGTGTAGAACCCGAACCCGCGCAGTGGGTGGGTGAAGTCCTCCACGATCTCCTGGTGGTAGGAGACGAACCGCCAGGCGTTGAGCGCGAGCAAGCCCGCGAAGAACGCCCCGGAGAGCACCAGCAGGACCTGGGAGAGCACCGTGTAGCCGTAGTCGTGCAGCCCGATCGAGCTGATGCCGGTGGCCATCACCATCGCGAAGTAGCCCGGTGAGAGCTCCCTGAGCGCCTTGTGGACCCGCTGCCCCAGGTCCGGGGCGGGCTCGGCTGCGCTCACCCCCACACGATAGGGCTCGCCGACGCGTCAGCCGGCGATGCGCGCCACCACGAAGACCCGGCGGAAGGGCAGCACCACGTGTCCGGCCGTGTCCGGGTAGGCCCGCCGGAGGCGGCGCTTGAGCTCGGCCTCGTATCCCGGCCGCAGGTCCTCGCCGAGCGCCGCCAGGGTCGGTCGCAGGCTGGTCCCGCTGATCCAGGTGAACACCGGGTCGGTGTCCGCCGTGGCGCCCAGGACGTGCAGGTAGGTGGTCTCCCAGGCGTCCACGCCGCAGCCGAGGCCCCTCAGCGTGCGCAGGTACGTGGCGGCGTCGTGGGCGTCCGGGGCCGGTACGCCGCCGGTCCGGTCGGCGTACGGCGGCTCCGCGGCCAGCTCCCGGCGCAGGGTGTGGCTGGGCTCGTCGAAGTTGCCCGGCACCTGCATCGCGAACCAGCCGCCCGGCCGCACCGCCCCGACCAGGGCGGGCAGCAGCCCCAGGTGCCCCGGCACCCACTGCAGGGCCGCGTTGGAGACCAGTACGTCGACCGATCCCGGCTCGACCGTCGCGCACCACTCCCGCAGGTCGGCGACGTCGTAGCGCACCCGGCTCCCCCGCGACCGGGCCCGCTCGACCATCGCCGCGCTGCTGTCCAGGCCCCGCACCCGTGCCTCCGGCCAGCGCTCGGCGAGCAGCTCGGTCAGGTTTCCCGGGCCGCAACCGAGGTCGACCACCACCGACGGGGCCTCGGCGGGCACCCGGGCCAGCAGCTCGGCGAACGGCCGGCCCCGCTCGTCCGCGAAGGCCAGGTACCGCTCCGGGTCCCACCGCTGTGCCATCCCGCCTCCAACTATCTCGATGTCAAGACAGTTTGGCCTGCACGGTCTCTCGATGTCAAGATTCTTGACCGGTAGACTCGGCATGTGGAGGGTCGCATGGAAGACGACGAGGTCGACGACCTGGTCGAGGCCTGGCAGCGCGAGCGCGCCGACCTCGACCTGGGGCCGGTGGAGGTGTTCAGCCGCATCGCCCGGTTGTCCCGCCAGCTCGACCTGGCCCGGCGCGAGGCGTTCGCAACGCACGGCATCGAGACCTGGGAGTTCGACGTGCTCACGGCGCTGCGCCGCGCCGGGGAGCCCTACCAGCTCACTCCGGGCCGGCTGGTGCGGGAGACCCTGGTGACCAGCGGCACGATGACCAACCGGATCGACCGGTTGCAGCAGCGGGGACTGGTGCAGCGCTCCCCCGACCCGCGGGACCGCCGAGGCGTGCTGGTGGGGCTGACCGCCGCCGGCCGGCGCACCGTTGACGCGGCGTTCGAGGCCCTGCTGGACCGGGAGCGGGGGCTGCTGGAGGAGCTGCCCGGACCCGACCGGCGACAGCTCGCCGTCCTCCTCAAGGCGCTGATGGCGCCGCTGCGCTGAGCCCGGCTGAGCCCGCGCCGCGGGCTACTCGAGCAGCTCGGCGGCCTCCAGCCAGGCCGCCTCCAGCTCCTCACGCTCCGCGGCCAGCCGCGCGGCGCGGGCGCCCAGCTCGGTCAGCTTCTCGTGATCGGTGGCGTGGGCGGCCAGCTGCTCGTGCAGCGCGGCCTCCTGCTCCGCGACCCGCTCGAGCCGGCGGTCGAGGCGGTCGATGGTCTTGCGGGCGCGGCGTTCCTCGGCACCGCCCGGCTTCGACTTCGCCGGCTCCGTGGTCGCGGCACGTACGGTCCCGCCGGTCTCCTCCCGCCGGTGCCCGCCGGTACGGCGGTGCTCGAGG
Organism: Marmoricola sp.; assembly: GCA_050699415.1. Lineage (GTDB taxonomy): Bacteria > Actinomycetota > Actinomycetes > Propionibacteriales > Nocardioidaceae > Marmoricola. The sequence goes on along the minus strand of JBOHDO010000132.1, from coordinate 15,565 downwards.
TACTGGTCGACCCCACCCGGCAGCAGCGAGAGCCCGCCGTCGCCCAGCAGCGCCCAGGTGGTGTCGGTGACCCGCTCGAGGAAGTAGCGGTCGTGGGAGACCACCACCAGCGTCCCCGGCCAGGAGTCGAGGAAGTCCTCGACCACGCGCAGGGTCTCGATGTCGAGGTCGTTGGTGGGCTCGTCGAGCAGCAGTACGTTGGGCTCTCCCAGCAGCAGCAGGAGCATCTGGAACCGGCGCCGCTCGCCGCCGGAGAGGTCGCCGACCCGGGCGGTGAGCCGCTCGCCGCTGAAGCCGAACCGCTCCAGCATCGCGGTCACCGGCACCTCCCGCCCCGTCGCGGTTCGCGCATGCTTCCGGACGGACTCGGCCCGTTCCAGCACCCGCACCCCCGGGTCGTCCGGGACGACCTCCTGCGGCAGGTGCCCCGGCACGACGGTGCGGCCGCGGCGTACCCGGCCGGACGTGGGGGCCAGGACACCGGCGACCAGGTCGAGCACCGAGGACTTGCCCGCCCCGTTGACCCCGACGATGCCGGCCCGGTCGCCCGGGCCCAGTCGCCAGGTCGCCCCGTGCAGCAGGGTGCGATGGCCGCGGACCAGGTCGACATCCTCGAGGTCGACGACGTCCTTGCCGAGCCGCTGGGTGGCGAACCGCTCCAGCTCCAGCCGGTCCCGCGGCGGCGGCTCGTCGGTGATCAGGGCGTTGGCGGCGTCGATGCGGAACTTCGGCTTCGACGTACGCGCCGGAGCGCCGCGACGCAGCCAGGCCAACTCCTTGCGCACCAGGTTCTGTCGGCGCGCCTCCGTGGCAGCGGCGCGGCGCTGCCGCTCGGCCCTCGCGAGCACGAACGCCGCGTAGCCGCCCTCGTAGGAGTCCACCGCCCCGTCGTGGACCTCCCAGGTGGTACGGCACACGGAGTCCAGGAACCAGCGGTCGTGGGTCACCACCACGAGCGCGGAGGTACGCCGGCCCAGGTGCCCGGCCAGCCAGGCGACCGCCTCGACGTCGAGGTGGTTGGTGGGCTCGTCGAGCAGCAGCAGGTCGTGCCGCTCCAGCAGCAGCCGGGCCAGCGCGCAGCGGCGCAACTCCCCACCGGACAGGCCGCGCACGCCACGGTCGAGCCCGACTCCGGCCAGCATCACCTCGACCACCTCCCGGGTGGTGGGGTCCGCGGCCCACTCGTGGTCCGCCTTGCCACCGAGCACCGCCTCGCGCACCGTGTGGCGGTCGTCGAGCTCGTCGTGCTGCCGCAGGTGTCCCCGCTGCAGACCCCGGCCCACGGAGATCCGTCCGGAGTCCGGCTCGGTACGACCGGCCAGCAGATCCAGCAGCGTGGTCTTGCCGTCACCGTTGCGGCCCACCACGCCGATCCGGTCGGCCGCGGCGACGCCCAGGGTGAGCCCGTCGAGCAGCACCCGCACGCCGTAGGTCTTGGTCACCTTCTCCAGGTTCACCAGTGGTGCGTCCTGCTTCACTCGTAGGTCACCTCGTGTGCGCCCGCGACCGGCCCGGGGGCCACCTGGACGCGGGTGAACCCGACGGCGTCGAAGTCCGCACCGACCCGGTGCGCGACGTCCGCGTCGGGGCACAGGAACACGCAGGTGGGGCCGGAACCGGACACGATGCCGGCCAGCGCGCCCGCACCGGCGCCGAGGTCGAGCACCGTGACCAGGTCCGGGCGGAGCGTGAGCGCGGCCCGTTGCAGGTCGTTGCTGAGGGCACCGGCCAGTGCCCGGGCGTCGCCCGCCTCCAGCGCGTCGAGCAGGTCGCGGCTGACCCCGGGGGACGGCACATCACTGCCGTGCAGCCGGTCGAACGCGGCGTAGACCAGCGGCGTGGACAGCCCGATGTCGGACTCGACCACGACCCACCACCACCCTCCGTGGTCGGGCACCCGCTGCACCAGCTCGCCGCGGCCGTCGCCCCGGGCGGAGCCGCCGACCAGCGCGAACGGCACGTCGCTGCCCAGCCGCCCGGCCAACCCCAGGAGTACGTCGTCCGGCGTCCGCAGGTCCCAGAGCCGGTCCAGCGCCAGCAGCGTGGCGGCGGCGTCGGCGCTGCCCCCGGCCAGCCCGCCGGCCACCGGGATGCCCTTGTCGATCGCGATCGCGGCCGCACGGGTGGTCCCGTGGTGGTCGGCCAGCAGGCGGCCGGCGCGCAGCGCGATGTTCCCGGGGCCGGTGGGCACCTCGGAGACGTCGATGCGCTGGTGCGCGGCCACCCGCAGCTCCCAGTGGTCGGCTTCGGTGACCGTGACGTCGTCGTAGATCCCGATCGCCTGGTAGACCGTGGCGAGCGGGTGGTAGCCGTCCTCGCGGAGCGGGCCGACGCCCAGCTGCAGGTTGATCTTGGCGGCCGCGCGGACCGTGACGGCTTCGGGCCCGCTCACCCGCCGGCCTCCGGGAGCCCCTCGGCGATTCGGGCGAACGCCGCCACGTCGAGCTGTTCGCCGCGCGTCATCGGGTCCACGCCGGCGTCGCGCAGCGCTCGCTCGGCGGCCGCCGGGGAGCCGAACAGCCCCCGCAGCGCCGGGCGCAGCGCCTTGCGCCGCTGGGAGAAGGCCGCGTCGACGACGGCGAAGACCCGGTCGCGGGTCGCGGTCGTGTCCGGCGGGTCGCGGCGGGTCCACGCGACCAGCCCCGAGTCCACGTTGGGCTCGGGCCAGAAGACGCGTCGCCCGACCGAGCCGGCCCGGCGTACGTCGGCGTACCACGCCGCCTTCACCGAGGGCACGCCGTAGACCTTCGAGCCGGGCGGCGCGGCCAGCCGCTCGGCCACCTCGGACTGCACCATCACCAGTCCGTGCTCGAGCGAGGGCAGCAGCGCCAGCAGGTGCAGCAGCACGGGGACCGCGACGTTGTAGGGCAGGTTGGCCACCAGCGCGGTCGGCGGTGGCCCGGGCAGGTCACGCAGCCGCAGCGCGTCCGCGGCCACGACCTGCAGGCGGTCGGCCCGGTCGGGGGTGTACGCCGCAACGGTGTCCGGCAGCGCCCCGGCGAGCACCGGGTCCACCTCGACGGCCACCACCCGGGCGGCCGTCCCCAGCAACGCAAGCGTCAGCGAGCCCAGCCCCGGACCGACCTCGACGACCACGTCATCGCCGCCGATCGCCGAGGCCCGCACGATCCGGCGCACGGTGTTGTGGTCGATCACGAAGTTCTGCCCACGCCGCTTGGTCGGCCTCAGCCCGAGGGAACCGACCAGGGAACGCACCTCGGCCGGACCGAGAAGGGACGGTCCGGCCGAGGTGGGTTCGCTCACGCGTCGAAGCGTAGGCGACGCTCCGCTGGTCAGCCTGCCTGCGCGCCGCACACGGGCCAGGCGCCGTAGCCGCCCTCGGCGGCGCGCACCTTCTCGGCGATCGCGATCTGCTGCTCACGGCTGGCGTCGTTGGGGTACCCGGCGCCGCCGTAGGAGTGCCAGGTGCTCAGCGTGAACTGCAGCCCGCCGTAGTAGCCGTTGCCGGTGTTGGCGGCCCAGTTGCCGCCGGACTCGCACTGGGCGATCGCGTCCCACGCGGTGCCGCCGCTGGCGTAGTTCGAGGTGGGCGCCGGCGCCGGCCTGGACTTGGTGCCGACCTCGACGATCCGGGCGACCGACTTGCGCAGCACGTCCTGGTTCAGCACGTTGCGGTCGACCACCTGGCCGTTGCGCACCTCGACTCGGTAGGTCACGTTGCGCGACCCGCTGTGGCCGGCGCGGATGGTCTTGGAGTTGCCCTCGTACATCGAGGAGCTGTCACGGTGCACGGTCGAGAACGGCATCGCCTGGTGGTGCACCGCCTGGTTGTGGAAGCCGATCCGGGTGACCACCACGTGCTCGCCGTCCTTGAGCACGTGACCGGGCTGCGGGGAGAGCTTGTCGTGCTTGCGGAGCTTGACGTGCAGCTGGCGCAGCAGGTCACTGGTGTCGGTCGCGGCCACGTCGTGCACCTTGGCCTTGTGGGCACCGACCTTGAGCGTGACCTTCTTCGGGGTGGTGATCTGCAGCGCCAGGCCCTCTCGGTTGATCTGGCTGCCGCGGCTGTGGGAGAGCGCGGCGTTGCTGTAGTGCATGCCGAGCTGGTCCAGCGCACCGGAGACGGTGTTGGCGGTGGTCCAGTACGTCGTCCTCTTGCCGTCGACGTCGAGCTTCAGCTGCCGACCGTAGCGGACCACGATCTTGGAGTTGTCGACGACCGACGAGTCGACCGAGGGCACCACCACGTCGTGGGCACCGACGTGGATGTCGTGGTCGGCCAGCACGCTGCCGACGCTGTCGTCGAAGGTGTGCACCGACTGGGGGTGGCCGTCGACCGAGAGGGTGACCTCGTGGGAGAGGGACCGGTAGCCGACCGTGGCGCCGACCAGGGCCACCAGGAGGCCGGCTGCGAGGCCGAGGGCGAGGATCTTGCTGTTCTTGAGGTGCGTGATGATTGCGCGCACGCCAACTCCTGCTTCTGCGACGGGGGTAGCCGCTTCGGGGGTGCGGACCGGGTGTGTCCGCGGCGAACCAGCCGCCGACACTGGCACGGATCGTCGGGATTCCTCAAGTCAGGGCCGACATAAGTGTGGACGCCACGCGTGGATCCCCCGGTTCGGGTGGGCCAACTCACGGCCACGGCGTGGCCGCGGTCACGCCCGCAACGGTCGTCGCGGGACACTCAGCCCCAGGTGCCGCCGAACGCGGTGTCGGTGTTGTCGGCGATGGTCGCACACAGTTCGGCGAGGTCGTCGCCGCGGGTCGCGGCCATGCTCCGCACGGTCAGCGGCACCAGGTACGACGCGTTCACCTTGCCGCGGTGCGGCATCGGGGTGAGGAACGGCGCGTCGGTCTCGACCAGCACCCGATCGCGCGGCGTGGCCCGCAGCGCCTCGCGCAGCGGCGCCGCGTTCTTGAACGTGACGGTGCCGGCGTACGACAGGAAGGCGCCACGGTCCAGGCAGGCCCGGGCGAACCCGGCATCTCCGCTGAAGCAGTGCATCACCCAGCGCTCGGGCGCACCGACCTCGTCGATGACCGCGAGCACGTCGTCGTGGGCGTCGCGGTCGTGGATCACCAGGGTCTTGCCCAGCCGCCTGGCCGCCTCGACGTGCCAGCGGAACGACTCCTGCTGGGCGGCGCGGCCCTCCTCGCCGGTGCGGAAGTGGTCCAGCCCGGTCTCCCCGATCGCGCGCACCCGCGGACCGGTCGTCGCCAGTCGCTCGATCTCGGCCAGCGCCGCGTCGAGGTCGCCGGCCGCCGCCAGCCGGGGCGCCTCGTTGGGGTGCAGCGCGACCCCGGCCACGATCGAGTCGTGCTGCTCCGCGGCCCGCACCGCCCAGCGGGCGCCCTCGAGGTCGCAGCCGATCTGCACGATCCGTGGTACGCCGACCCGGTGGGCGCGGCCCAGCGCCTCCCCCACCGGGAGCGCGGGCGCGTCGTCGCGCGCGATGTCGAGGTGGCAGTGGTTGTCGACCACGGGCACCGGCAGCGGCTCGGGGGCCTCGGGCCGGGGCGGATGCCTCATCGGGGCCCTTCCGCTCCCGCATTGTTGCGGGCCGGGTGGTGCACGGCGTCGTAGACCAGGCGCTTGGGCACCCCGACGCGCCGCGCGACGTCCACGATCGCCTGCTTGCGAGGAGTGCCCGCCTCCTCCTCGGCCCGCACCTGCGCGGCCAGGTCGGCCGGCTCGGTCGAGCCCCGCTGCGGCTCGGCGCCGCCGACCACGAGCGTGACCTCGCCGCGGATCCCCTCGGCCGCCCACGCGGCGAGCTCGGCCAGCCCGCCGCGACGTACCTCCTCGTGGGTCTTGGTCAGCTCGCGGCACACCGCCGCCGGCCGCTCACCTCCGAACGCGTCGGCCATCGCCTCCAGCGTGGCGTTGGTCCGCCTCGGAGCCTCGAAGAAGACCATGGTGCGTTCCTCGTCGGCGAGCGCCGCCAGCCGGCGCGCCCGCTCCCCAGGCCTGCGCGGCAGGAACCCCTCGAAGCAGAAGCGGTCCACCGGCAGGCCGCTGACCACCAGCGCGGTCAGCACGGCCGAGGGGCCGGGCACCACGGTCACCGGAACCTCCTGCTCGACCGCTGCGGCGACCAGGCGGAACCCGGGGTCGGAGACGCCCGGCATGCCGGCGTCGGTGACCAGCACCACCCGGCGTCCGGCCAGCAGCTCCTCGACCAGCTGCGGGGTGCGCACCCGCTCGTTGCCCTCGAAGTACGACGTCACCCGGCCTCGCAGCCCGATGCCCAGCTCGGACACCAGCCGGCGCAGCCGTCGGGTGTCCTCCGCGGCCACCACGTCCGCCGTGGCCAGCTCCTCGGCGAGCCGGGCCGGTGCGTCCGCGGTCCTGCCCAGCGGCGTACCGGCGAGTACCAGCACACCGGACGGGACCTCTGCGGACATGTCCCGATCATGGCAGGCCCTCATGACAGGTACCGCCCGGCGCACTGTGGGGCACCTGCTTGGATGGCTCGCGTGGAACGGGCTGCAACGGGTGTCGGGCTGCTGGCGGTCCGGACCCGCGACTGGTTCCGCCCGGGGCCCCGGCAGGAGTGGGCCGGCGCCGTCCTGGTGACCCTGCTTGCGGGGTTCCTGCGGCTGTGGCACCTGGGCAGCCCGCACGCGTTCTCCTTCGACGAGACCTACTACGCCAAGGACGCGTGGTCGATGCTCAACTTCGGCTACGCCCGCAACTACGTCGACGACGCGAACGCGCACATCCTGCACGGGCACGTGCTGGGCCAGTGGTCGCAGGGCCCGGAGATGATCGTGCATCCCGACGTCGGCAAGTGGCTGATCGCGCTGGGCGAGAAGGCGTTCGGGATGGACCCGTTCGGCTGGCGGTTCGCCTCGGCGGTGGTCGGCGCGCTGATGGTACTGGTGATGATCCGGCTCGCCCGCCGGGTGACCGGGTCGAACCTGCTGGGTCTGGTCGCGGGGCTGCTGATGTGCTTCGACGGCATGCAGCTGGTGCTGTCCCGGCTCGCCCTGCTCGACATCTTCCTGGCGTTCTTCACCCTCTGCGCGGTGCACTGCATGGTGGTGGACCGGGACTGGGGCCGCCGCCGGCTGGAGCGGCTGACGGACGGGCGACAGGTCACCGGCTGGGGCCCCCGGCTGTGGTGGCGGCCGTGGCGGCTGGCGGCGGGGCTGTGCTGGGGGCTGGCGCTGGGCAGCAAGTGGGACGCGATCTTCCCGCTTGCGGCCTTCGGGATCCTGATGTGGCTGTGGGACGCGGGTGCCCGCCGCCGGATCGGGGTGCGGATGGCGGTGGTCCGGTCGGCCATGGTCGACGCGCTGCCGGCGCTGGGCTACGTGGTCGTGGTGCCGCTGGTGGTCTACGTCGCCTCCTGGACCGGCTGGCTGATCCATGCCGACGCCTTCGAGCGGTCACTGTCGAACACGCAGTACGGGCCGTACTGGGGCTCCTACCTGCAGGCCCACACCCACGGCTTCTTCCCCGAGCTGGTCCGCCACCTGCGCTCGCTGTGGCACTACCACCAGGACGTGTACGCCTTCCACACCGAGTTCCTGGTCCACGCCCATCACACCTACCAGTCCAACCCGCTGGGGTGGATGGTGCTGAACCGTCCGGTGGGGATCGACGCACAGCTCAACATCCAGCCGGGGGTGCAGGGCTGTGCCGCCGCGACCGGCTCGACCTGCCTGCGGCAGGTGCTGCTGCTCGGGACCCCGGCGCTGTGGTGGTTCGGCACGGCCGCCGCGATCTGGTCGCTGGTCTGCTGGATCGGACGACGGGACTGGCGCTACGGCCTGGTGGTGGTCGGCATCGCGGCGTGCTGGCTGCCGTGGTTCCGGTACGACGACCGGCCGATCTTCAGCTACTACGCGATGCTGTTCGAGCCGTTCCTGGTGCTCGGCGCCACCATGCTGCTCGGCACGATCCTGGGCCGGGGCCGCGGCCACACCCCGCGCCGTACCGTCGGCGCGGGGGTCGCCGGGGCGGTGGTGGTCGCCGTGGTGCTGAACTTCGCGTGGTTCTGGCCTATCTACACCAACGGCCTGCTCACCAACGCCCAGTGGTTGCAACGGATCTGGTTCAAGCGCTGGATCTGAAGGGCGCCCTGCGGTCCGGCCGCTGCCTGGTCAGTCGCGCATCAGCGAGACCATCGGGCAGTCGAAGGGGCCCCTGGCCCGCAGGCCGACCTCGTTGAGGTAGCCCACCACGATGCCATAGGACCGGAACAGCCCGGTCTCGGTGTAGCTCACGCCGTGCTGGTCACAGTAGGCCCGCACGATCGGCTGGGCCCGCTTCAGGTTGGGCCGCGGCATGCTGGGGAACAGGTGGTGCTCGATCTGGTAGTTCAGCCCGCCCATGGCGGTGTCCACCCAGAACCCTCCGCGGATGTTGCGCGACATCAGCACCTGACGGCGCAGGAAGTCGATCCGCGCGGTCGGCGGCACGATCGGCATCCCCTTGTGGTTGGGTGCGAACGAGCCGCCCAGGCACAGCCCGAAGACCGCCGACTGCACCGCGAAGAAGACCGCGGCCTGGGCCGGCGAGAGCACGAGCAGCAGCACGGCGATGTACCCCGCCAGGCGGAGGGCGACCAGGACCGCCTCCACGCGCTGCAGCCACGGGGTCCCCGGCGCGAAGAGTGGGCTGATGCTCGCCTGTTGCAGGTTCAGCGACTCCAGGGTCAGCAGCGGGAAGAACAGCCAGCCCTGTCGCACGAGGAACCAGTGCGCCGGACCGCGGGTGCGAGCCTGCGCGTCCTCGGCGGTGAACGCGATCGGTCCCGGTTTGATGTCGGGGTCGCGGCCCTGTTGGTTGGGGGCGGCGTGGTGCCGGTTGTGCTTGCTGCGCCACCAGCCGTGGCTCATCCCCGCGAAGACACTCGCGAACACCCGGGAGGCGCCGTCGTTCCAGCGCGCCGAACCGAAGATCTGCCGGTGCGCGGCGTCATGGCCCAGGAACCCGAACTGGGTCATCAAGAGGCCGAGACCGGCCGCGAGCAGGAGCTGGTACCAGGACGCACCCAGCACGAAGAAGCCGACCCAGAGCAGCACGAAGGCCACGACCGCGGTGCCGATCCGGGTCCAGTAGTAGCCGACGCGACGCTCCAGCAGCCCGCTGCTGCGGATGTCGCGAGCCAGGTCCGTGTAGAGGCTCTGGCCACGCGGCGGTCGAGATGCCACCCCCGCCTCGTGGCGCGGCAGCCGGTCCAGCGGCGGCGTACCCGCACCGGTTGGCTGTGCGCCCATGTCGACTCCTCCGGGGCAGTTTGCCCACGAGCCGGCGATGTTGCGGGCTGGCAGACGCTCACCTGGTGCCGAGCCTAGCCGCCCCACCTGAACCACGTCGGGTCGACGAACCCGCCCTTCGCGCCCGTGCCCCACCGCATCCAGGGCGCTGCCGCATCAGTCGCTGTGGCGGGGAGACGAGGCCCACGAGGCCAGCAGCCCGGCGGCGCCGAACCCGCCGGCGATCCCGGCGTCGACGAAGGCCGCGTGACGACGGTCCCGGCCCACGAGCCCGACGCCGAGCATGCTCGCCGCGTGCAGCAGGTCGACGGCGGCGCCGACGGCGAGCACCGGGCTGGTCGGGCGTGTCCCGGACACCACCGCCTGGACGACGTGACGGACCCCGAGGACCCGAACGACGACCGAGGCGTCCCGGTCGTCCGGCCGGCCGAGCAGGCGGCCGGCCACCAGCCGCGGCCGGACCAGCTGCAGCGCGCCGTACCCGCCGCGGACCACCTCCAGCGCCGCCACCGCCCTCGATCCCGCCGATCCACTCCCGGGGCCGTTCACCATCCTGCCCGCCTTCCGATCGTCAAAATCCACACGCGCCTGCGGGGTGTTTGGCCGACCCCGCGACGGGTACTGCGGCGGTACCCATCGTCCCGGTCGGCATCCCTCCGGCATGGGCGATCAGTGACGAGGAGAGGTGAGTCATGGGCCCGTCCCGCCACGACCGAACGCCTGTCCAGGCCCACGCCGAGCGACCGGCGGGCCGGCTGTGACCGGACGGGACCTCGTCCGCGACTTCCCGCCGCACGTCCTGCGGGAGTACGCGCTGCTCGCCGACGGGGAGCGGGGAGCCCTGGTCGGCCCACGTGGTGACGTGGCCTGGCTGTGCGCACCGGCGTGGGACTCCGACGCGGTCTTCAGCTCGCTCATCGGCGGCCGGGGCCTCTACGCGGTCACCCCGACCGAGCGCTTCGTCTGGGGCGGCCACTACGAGGAGGGGTCGCTGATCTGGCGTTCCCGATGGGTTACGACCGGTGGTGTCGTCGAGTGCCGGGAGGCGTTGGCGTTCCCGGGCGATCCCGACAACGCCGTCCTGCTTCGCCGCATTTGGGCGGTCGACGGGCCTGCCCACGTCGAGGTGACTCTCGACCCCCGTGCCGGCTTCGGGCAGCACGGGGTTGGAGATCTGGTCAGGCACGCAGGCACCTGGGAGGGCCGCACCGGCCCGCTGCGGATGCGGTGGTCCGGCGCCGTGCACGCCCGGCGCCGCGCCGGCGGCGAGCTCGCGCTGCAGGTCCGGCTGGCACCGGGCGAGCAGCACGACCTGGTGCTGGAGCTCTCCGAGAAGCAGTTCCCGGACTCGCCTCCGGATCCGGACGCGGCGTGGGATGGCACCGAGCACACCTGGGCCACCACCGTCCCCGGCCTGGAGGGGGGAATCGCGACCTCCGACGCCAGGCATGCCTACGCGGTGCTGCGGGGAATGACCAGCTCCGGAGGTGGCATGGTCGCCGCCGCCACGATGAGCCTGCCGGAGCGGGCCGACCAGGGCCGCAACTACGACTACCGCTACGTGTGGATCCGCGACCAGGCCTTCACCGGACAGGCGATCGCGGCCGCCGGGCCGCACCCGCTGCTCGACGATGCCGTCGGCTTCGTCTCCGCCCGGCTCCTCGACGACGGGCCGGACCTGTCCCCGGCGTACACCACGGCCGGAGGCCGCATCCCCGACCAGCGCTCGCTGCACCTGCCCGGCTACCCGGGCGGGCAGGACATCCTCGGCAACCACGTCACCAGACAGTTCCAGATCGACGCGTTCGGCGAGTCCCTGCTGCTGCTGGCTGCGGCGGCCCGCCACGACCACCTCGACGCCGACGGCTGGCGCGCCGTCGAGACCGCCGTGGACGCCATCGGGAAGCGCTGGAGCGAACCGGAGGCGGGCATCTGGGAGCTGGACCCGCGGCGCTGGACGGAGAGCCGGCTGATCTGCGTCGCCGGCATCAGGGCGGTCGCCGCCGCCGGCGCCCCGTCCGACAGGATCGGGGAGTGGCTGGGCCTGGCCGAGAAGATCCTGGCCGAGACCTCCGCGACCTGCACGCACCCATCGGGCCGATGGCAACGCGCGCCCGACGACCCGGGACTCGACGCGGCCCTGTTGCTGCCGCCGATGCGTGGTGCGCCGGCGGCCGACGACCCGCGCACGGTCGCAACCCTGCGGGCGCTGGTCGACGAGCTGGCCCAGGACCACTACCTCTACCGCTTCCGACAGCAGCCCGGGCCGCTCGCGGACGCGGAGGGCGCCTTCCTGCTGTGCGGCTTCGTGATGGCGATGTGCCAACACCAGCAGGGCAACCGGGCCGAGGCGCTGCGCTGGTTCGAGCGCAACCGCTCGGCATGCGGGCCCCCGGGCCTGTTCTCTGAGGAGTACGACGTGGACCAGCGTCAGCTGCGGGGCAACCTGCCCCAGGCGTTCGTGCACGCGCTGATGCTCGAGGCCTCGGTCCGGCTCGCCGATCCACCACCCACCCCCGTCCCCAACCAGAAGGAGACCCCGACATGAGCCGAATCGGACCCGACTCCGTGGTCGTCGTCACCGGCGCCACCGGCGGCATCGGCCGTGCCACGGCGGCCGCCTTCGGGGCCCGCGGCGCCAGCGTGGCCCTGCTGGCCCGCGGGGAGGCCGGACTCCGAGGCGCTGCGGAGGATGTCGAACGAGCCGGCGGCCGGGCGCTGGCCGTCCCCACCGACGTGGCGGACTACGAGGCGCTCGAGGCCGCCGCCGACCGCGTCGAGGAAGAGCTCGGCCCGATCGACTGCTGGGTCAACGTCGCGTTCACCTCGGTGTTCTCGCGGTTCGTCGACATCGAGCCCGAGGAGTACCGCCGGGTCACGGAGGTCAACTACCTGGGCTTCGTCTATGCCACCCGGGTCGCACTGTCGCGGATGCTGCCGCGTGACCGCGGCGCGATCGTGCAGGTGGGCTCCGCGCTGGCCTACCGGGGCATCCCGCTGCAGACGGCGTACTGCGGCTCGAAGCACGCCATCCAGGGCTTCCACGAGGCGCTGCGGTGCGAGCTGCTGCACGAGCACCGCAAGGTGCACGTCACGATGGTGCAGATGCCGGGGGTGAACACCCCGCAGTTCGACTGGGTGCTCTCCAAGCTGCCGAAGAAGGCGCAGCCGGTGCCGCCGATCTACCAGCCGGAGGTGCCCGCAGCCGCGGTGCTGTACGCCGCCGAGCACCCCCGCCGCCGGGAGTACTGGGTCGGCGGGTCCACAGTCGGCACCATGATCGGTGACAAGCTCGCCCCGGGGCTGCTGGACCGGTACCTCGCGAGGACCGGGTTCTCCTCGCAGCAGACCGACGAGCCGCGGCCCGACGACCAGCCTGCGAACCTGTGGCATCCCGCAGACGGGCAGGACGGACACGACTACGGCGCCCACGGCCGGTTCGACGACCAGGCCAGGCCGGGCAGCCGCCAGCTGTGGGCCTCCCAGCACCACGGCACCCTGGCCACCACCGCGGGTGGGTTGGTCGGAGCCGGGCTGGCTGCGCTGGTGGGGCTCCGGACGCGTCGCTGAACGACCCGGCCGAGCACGATCCTACGGCGCCGATCCCTCCCGGACGCGCTGCTGCCCGACCAGGCGCCCACCCTCGAGCATGCCCTGGCCACCTACACGGCCGGGTCCGCTGGGTGAACCAGCACGGCACGGAACACCTGCGCGTCGGCGAGGAGGCCGACCTGGCGGTGCCGGACCGCAAACCCTTCGCCCATCCCGCCAACGAGATCGGCGCCAGCCGGGTGCGGCAGGCCTGACGGGCCGGGGAGCTGGTGCCCGACGCGGGCGACGCCGAACAGCCGACCGGGCCCGCGGACGAGGACGGCCGAAGGGCGAGGGTCGCAGCCAGCGACCTCTGAGGCGCTCGCTGTCTAGCGCACCGCGGGGCGCAACGTATCCGGTAGCTGGCGGGTGCTCACCAGCCTCTCCGCCACCGTGCGCAGCTTGATGTTGTTGCTCTGGGAGTAGCGCCTCAGCACAGCGAAGGCTTGGTCCTCGGTCAGCGCGAACCGCTCCATCAGGATTCCCTGCGCCTGCCCGATCCGTTTCCGGGAGTCGATGGCCTGCGACAGGTTGTCCTGCGTCCGGATGCTGGCAAGGGCGACCGCCGCGTGCCGCGCCAGCACGTGGGCGACCTGTTGGTCGGGCACATCGAATTTGTCCGGCGCCGCGTCGTAGAGGTTGAGCATCCCGATGGTGTTCGAGCTGGTGGAGATCCGGACGCTCAGCAGGCTGCGGACGCCGGCCTTGGTGACCGCCTGCCCCCACTTCGGCCAGCGAGTCTCGGCGCGGGCATCGGTCACCAGCACGCTGGTCCGGTCATTGAGCACGTCCACGTCGGGGCCGTCTGCGAGCTCGACCTGCAGTGCCTCGATCTTGGGAACCAGCGGGTCTGTCGCAGCGATCGTTTCCACCTGTAGGCCGTCGTGGACGAACAGGACACCGGCGTGCCCGCAGTCCACAGCCTTCAACGCGTACTCCAGCACCGTCTCGACGCTCTCCGAGACGGAGCCCTCATGCAGCTCCAGCGCCATCTGGGCGAACTCTTCGAGGAACTCTGCGGCCACCTGTTGACCTGCTTCCACCGGATCGTCCCGAGAACCGGACGAGGGCCCGGCGAACGTGCCAGTTCGGGCACCCGCGACGAGCGTCTGAGCAGTGGCCGGCTGCTCGACCACTGCAGCACCATTCAACCACCCGTCAACCACCCGCGACAGCCGCCAGCACAACCTGCGCATCGCCGTCCTCACCCGTATGCCGACGCGAGGAAGGTGATGGACGGTCCGCACATGCGCAGAGCTCATCGACGAGGCGAGCTGCCCGGTCGGCACCAGGCTCGGGGGCCCGCGAGGCTGGCTCAGCTGAGCGACGCGCTGGCTGCCCGCAGGTCTTCGAGTGCCGCCACGGTGTACGACGCCAGTCCTCGCTCGGAGTCATCGTCGGCCCCCAGCCACTCGAGGTAGCCCCGTCTGAAGGCGAGGACGCCCAGCTTGCCCGCCGATCCCCTCGGCCAGGAGCCGGCTCAACGTCTCGTGACCGGCCACCAGGAGAGCTTCGGCCCCCTCGGCCCCATCTTTGCCACCGACCAGCCCGCGTCGAGTGCCCACACCGGCAAGACACTCGGCTGGGAGCCCGGGCACCCACGCCTCCTGGCGGACCTGGAGAACCTCGAGGCCTGACCGGCGGGCATCGGTGCGTCAGCCTGGCGAGTCAGCCGCGGGAGCGGTGCGGTGCGGTGCGGCGACGGTAGTCGTGCGACCAACCGTGATCCGTTCTGGTCGGGGGGACCTGGCGCGCAGAGACGCCAGGGCGCACCCGAGGAAGACGATCTCGACGAGCAGTGAGGCGAGACCAAGGAGGTCTTCGGTGCTCGCGGCCCACGTCTCGTGGTCGTTGCCGGGGAGGCCACTGGTGCGGCTGAGCACGAACAGGATGAACTCGACCGCGCAGACGGCCGATCCTCCGACCCGGTGCCGGGCGTTCTTACCGGCGAGCACGAGATGGGGATCCGGTGCGGGATCGCCGGTAAGACATCGGGGGCTGAGAGGCACTAACCGGATATGGGGAAGCAGAAGGGGGCTGGGCAGGGTAGGAGACGGACAGGCTGATGGAGGATCAGGAGGGTGGCAAGGAGAGGTGATCAGCGAAGCGGGAGGTAGGCGATCTGACCGATCCACTCCTCAGCGACAGTGGCGCCCGCGACCACGGCGAGCTCGTCGATCGCCTGCGCGATCGGCAGGGTTGCGCGAAGCAGGATCACCCCCCGCATCGGCAGTCCCGCACTCAGCCGTTCTCCGGCGAATCGGGGCATCGTCTTGAGGTCGTGGGTGATCAGGACCCGACCCTGATCGGCTGCCCATTGCAGGACCTCGGAGTCGTCCGCCGTGCGGAGTCCCACATCCTGCACGCGGACGACGTCGACCTCGCCGATTCGGCGCTGGAGGCCCGAGACCAGGTCGGGATCAACGTTCTCGTCGGCCAGGAACCGAGGGCTCACGAATCCAGCCGGGCCAACAGCTTCGCGCGCAGACCCTCATCGAGCGGGTGTTCGGCCTCGATGCGCGCCCGGATCTCTTCGCCTTCGCGTTCCTGCTCGGCGAGGTAGGCCTCGACCTCGCTGCGGTGGCGCAAGTAGTACGCGAAGACGGCGTACACATCCGCCAGCGAAACCGACTCGTAGTCCTGATGGATCGCCTCGGGGGTCTTTCCCTGCTTGAAGTCGGCGACGAGCACATCGAGGGAGATACGGGTCTCGGGCACCATCAGGCGGCCGGCATGGTCGCGGACCAGCGGAACCGGCTCGGGCTCGATCGACTCAGCCGTCATC
>JBOHDO010000131.1:0-20803 GCA_050699415.1 Marmoricola sp. | reverse complement strand
CGTGTGGTCTGGCCGGGGGAAGACGCCGGGTCGATGTCTCACGCCTACTGTCGCGTCTTCACTCACTGCGGCTCAGTGACCCGCATCTGGTGGCTGGGAAAAGCACAGCACGGCCGGGGGCGGTGCGCAAGACGAACGCGGAGGAATATCCTCGCGAGTCGGCGCCAGGTGGGAGCATCGACCTCATGGGGCACATGGACAACGCGGCGGGGCGGCTGCGGTACTGGATCGATCAGCTCGACGGATGGCCGAAGTCGGACGATGCCCTGGTCGTCGCCGTGTGCGGGTTCCTCGACCTCGACCCGAACGCGGTCGAGGGCATGTTCGGCACGATGAGGCTCGGCTCCGAGCTGGCCGACCTGTGCCGGGAGGTCCGTTCCGAGGTCGCGCTTCTTCCGGACTACCTGAACCCTCCGATGCTGCTCTCGGACTTCGGCCAGGTCGAGAGCCTCGTGGGCTTCTTCACCCTGTCCCGCCAGTACAAGGTCTCGCAGGTGCTCGGACAGGTCGACGCCGCGGCGTCCCGCGGCCTGGAGTACATAGACGAGTACCTGCACAGCCACCGGCCGCAGCCGACGATCCCCGAGGAGGACCGCGCCGTCCTGATCGACCAGGTGGGCGAGCTGCTGCGCGACGTCACGGACGCCGACGACCTGCCGCCCGATGTCAGGGAGTTCGTGACCGTCAGGCTGGCCGGCGTCGAGAGGGCGCTGCGCGACTACTACCTGACCGGCGCCGAGGGGGTCGCTGCCGCGACGGACGCCCTGGTCGGCGGGACGCGCACGAGGCCGGACCTGTGGGACAGGGTCGCCAGCAGCAGGTGGGGTCCGCGCATCGGCAAGGTCGCGGCGGCCCTGTGCCTGGCCGTCTCCGTATCGCGTGGACTGGGGCTGCCGGCGCTGATGCCCGGTGACCAGCCGCGGCCGGAGGTGACGGTCGTCCAGATCCAGACCACGGACGGGCACGTCGTGTCGATCCCGAGCCCGCACCACGACGGCGGGGACGACGAGGTGGTGGACGGCGAGATCGTGGACGACGGCCCGCCAGGCTGAAAATCTTGCTGGGTGCCTTCTGATTCCCTTTCCATGGTGCCGGTGAAGAACTGGAGCTCAGCCATCGGGCAGGATCATCGCATGGACGCTCCCCTGATCCCGGTCCGCGGGCTGCGCGACACGGCCGGGCACGTCACGCTGCTCGACGTGCGCTACCGGATGGGCGGCCCCTCCGGCGCACCGGAGTACGCCGCCGGGCACATCCCGGGTGCGGCGTACGTCGACCTCGACACCGAGCTCGCCGACCCTCCCGGTCCGTGTGGCCGGCACCCGCTGCCCGAGCCGGAGCGCTTCGTCGCCGCGATGCGGCGGGCCGGGGTGTCCGGTGACCGGCCGGTTGTGGTCTACGACGACTGGCAGGGCCGTGCGGCCGCGCGCTGCTGGTGGCTGCTGCGCCACCACGGACATCCCGACGTGCGGGTGCTCGACGGGGGCCTGGCCGCCTGGCGCGCAGCCGGCGGCCCGGAGGCAGCCGGTGAGGAGAAGGCCGAGGCGGGTGACTTCACCGGAGCCCCGGGGCAGCTGCCGACGGTCGGTGCCGGCGGTGTCCCCGGCTTCGTCGGCACCCTGGTCGACGCCCGGGCACCGGAGCGATACCGGGGCGAGGTCGAGCCGGTGGACCCGGTCGCCGGGCACATCCCCGGTGCGGTCAACGTGCCCACCGGGGCGAACCTCCGCGAGGACGGCACCTTCCGGCCCGCCGAGGAGCTGCGGGCGCTGTACCCCGACGGCCCGGTCGCGGCGTACTGCGGCTCCGGGGTGACCGCCACCCACGACCTGCTGGCGCTGGCCTCGGCCGGCATCGAGGGGACGCTGTACCCCGGCAGCTGGAGCGAGTGGGTCGCCGACGGCTCCCGGCCGGTGGCCCGGGGCATGTCGTAACCTGCGGGTCATGAGTGACGAACGTGACACCATCGACTCGCTGCTGATCCTCGGCGCCGACGGCGACCTCGCCGCCCGGCTGCTGATGCCCGGGCTGGCCACCTACCTGGGCAGCAAGAAGGGGACCTCCCTGCAACTGCTCGGCGGCGGCATGTCCGACCTCTCCGAGAAGGAGTGGAAGGCCCGGGTGAAGGAGTCGTTCTCCTCATCGGGCGCGAAGGGGCGCCGGGTCGACAGCGCCCTGAACCGGACGCGCTACTTCCGGCTCGACGCCAGCGACGGCGCGGACCTGCAGCGCGTGCTCAAGGCATGCAAGGGCACCCCCGCGATCTATTTCGCGCTGCCGCCCGCGGTGACCGCCAAGGTGTGCGCGGCGCTGAAGGACCTCGACTACCCGAAGGGCCTCACCCTGGTCATGGAGAAGCCGTTCGGGGTCGACCAGGACAGCGCGACGCTGCTGAACGCGCTGGTCACCTCGATCGTGCCGGAGAACCAGGTCCACCGGGTCGACCACTTCCTGGGCCACTCCGACGTGCTCAACATCCTCGGCACCCGCTTCGCCAACCGGTTCCTCGAGCCGGTCTGGAACAGCGCGCACATCGAGCGCATCGAGATCGTCTTCGACGAGGACCTCACCCTGGAGAACCGCGCCGGGTACTACGACCACGCCGGTGCCCTGGTCGACATGATCCAGTCCCACCTGCTGGAGGTGATGGGGCTGCTGATGATGGAGCCGCCGGCGACGTTGCACGAGGCCGACCTGCGGGACGGCAAGGCGCAGGCCATCCGCGCCACCCACGTGTACGACGACGACCCGGTCAAGCACTCGCGCCGTGCCCGCTACACCGCCGGGAAGCTCGGACGCCGCTCGGTCCCGGCGTACACGCGGGAGCCGGGCGTCGACCCCAGGCGGGGCACCGAGACACTGACCGAGCTGACCGTGGAGGTCCGCAACTGGCGGTGGGCCGGGGTGCCGGTCACGCTGCGCTCCGGCAAGTCGATCGGCAAGCCCCGCAAGGAGATCGTGGTGACCTTCAAGCCGCCCGAGCACCTGCCGACGGGCTTCACCGGTTCGGATCGTCCCGCCCAGCTGCACATCGGGATGAGCCCGACCCGTCTGATGCTCGGCATGGACGTCAACGGCCCGGGTGACCCCTTCTCGCTGGACTGGGCCGAGCTCGAGGCCGACCTCGGCCCGGGCGAGATGGAGTCCTACGGTGAGGTGCTCGCCGGAGTGATCGCGGCCGACCCGACCCTGTCGGTGCGCGGCGACACCGCCGAGCAGTGCTGGCGGATCATCGCCCCGGTGCAGCGGGCGTGGCGGGCCGACAAGGTCCCGATGCAGACCTACCCGGCCGGCAGCTGCGGCCCGAAGGGCTGGGTCAGCGACCCCTCGGACGACTCACGCTGAGCCACACCGCGACTGCGCCGACGGCCAGACCCACCACCAGCCCGACCAGGCCGGCCAGCGCACCGGCGGCAGCCACGCCGACCACCAGCCCCAAAATGCCGACCAGCAGCACCGCGATCGCCACCGCGGTCCGTCTGAGCACCTCGCGGAGGAACACCTCCGCGTCCGACGGGGAGGAGCCGTCCGCGCGCATCGGCACCACGTCGACCACGGCAGCCGCCGGGATCGCGCCGTGGACATGCGGGAAGGACTGCCCGTCGACGGGTTCCATGTGCCACGGCACCCCGAGCCGGTCGGTGTCGATGGCCAGCACCACCAGCGGTTCATCGGCGTCGGCGTAGTAGCGGCGGAACACCTCATTGACCTGCGGGGCGAGCGCGCAGTGGATGAACCCCTCCTCGGCCAGCGTGCGACCACGGGTGGAGACCGCGTAGCGCCCGGCTCGCCGGGCTGCCGACCAGTCGGCCTTCGTCGCGATGTGGAAGATCCTCATCGGGCGCAGCCCGATGGCCTCACCAGTGCACGCCCTTGAGCAGGCGTGCGAGCATCATCTGCTCGTTCTCGACCCTCCCGGCCTGGCCGGCGGCGGGCGTCTCGCCACGGGCAGCCGCGGAGTCGGGGAAGACCTGGTAGGCCAGGTGCAGCACCCGGAAGACGGTCTTGGGCGCCAGGGTGTGTGCCAGCGCCCCCAGGTTGCCGGTCACGGTGTTGATCTCGTGGGGCTTCTCGACAAGGGCGGTGACCACCTTGTGGGCGGCCTGCGCCGGGCTGATGGTGGGGAACCGGTCGTAGAGCCTGGTCGGCGCGATCATCGGGGTGCGCACCAGCGGCATGTGGATGCTGGTGAACGAGATGCCTTCCCCGACCACCTCCGAGGAGACCACGTTGCTCCACGCGTCCAGGGCCGCCTTGGAGGCGACGTACGCCGAGAAGCGCGGCGGGTTGGTCAGCACCCCGATCGAGGAGATGTTGACGATGTGACCGGACCTGGCCGCCCGCATCTTCGGCAGCAGCCCCATGACCAGCCGGATGGCGCCGTAGTAGTTCAGGGCCATGGTGCGCTCGAAGTCGTGGAACCGGTCCTCGCTCAGCTTCAGCGACCGCCGGATCGACCGGCCGGCGTTGTTGACCACGAAGTCGATCCGCTCGAAGTCCTCCGAGAGCCGCTTGGTCAGCGTGTCGATCGCATCGAGGTCGGACAGGTCGCACGGATAGGCGTGGGCCTGGCCGCCCTGGCCCTCGATGAGTGCCCGGGTGGCCTCCAGCTTGTCCCGGCCCCGGGCGACCAGGATCGGGACCGCCCCGACCTTGGCGACCTGCACCGCCGTGACCTGGCCGATCCCCGACGATGCCCCCGTGATCACCACGGTCTTGCCGGCGAGGGCGGCCGCGGCGGCGCGGTCGCGGGTGATCGAGTCGTCCAGGAAGCCCTCCCAGTAGGACCACAGCGTGCCGGCGTAGCTCTCCAGCACGGGGACCGCGATGCCGCTGCCGGCCAGTGCCTTCTCGGTGCGGCGGGACGCGTAGACGGCGGGGAAGGAGACGTGGCCGAGCACCTCGGCGGGGATGCCCAGCCGGCCCAGCGTCTGGTTCAGCGCCATCCGGGCCACCGGGTTCGCCAGCGCCTTCCCGAGCAGCTGGCCCGGGCGCAGCGGTGCCGGGAGGATGGCGGCGGGCAGCCCGCCGGTCACCGTGCGGTCAACCGGCACCGCGAACTGCGGGGCCGCGGCGGCCGCGGCGAAGGTGTTGACCAGCTCGACGGTGTTCTGCGGCTCGGGGTTGACCAGGTGGAAGGCCTCGCCGTCGTGGCCGGGCAGATGGGCGAGGTGGTCCATCGCCTTGGCGACGTAGTCGACCGGGACCACGTTGGTGTCGCCCAGGTCGACGCCGACCAGGGGCAGCCACCCGGGCAGTACGTCGCGCATCCGCTTGAACAGCGGGAAGAAGTAGTACGGGCCGTCGATCTTGTCCATCGCGCCGGTCTCGGAGTGGCCCACCACGACCGCTGGGCGGTAGACCCGCCACGGCACCGGCGACTCCTCGCGGACGATCTGCTCGGACTCGAACTTGGTGCGGTGGTACGGCGAGGGCAGGCCCTGGCCCTCGTCGAACATGGTCTCGTCGAAGACGCCGCGGAAGTCACCCGAGGCGGCCACCGACGAGACCTGGTGGAACACCCCGGCCTCGAGCGCACCGGCCAGCGACAGGGCCGCGCGGGTGCCGCCCACGTTGAGCCGCTCGTTCGTCTGGTCGTCGGCAGTCATGTCGTAGACCGCCGCGAGGTGGAAGAAGTGGTCGACGCCGCCGCGGTGCCGCTCGACCCAGTCGGGGTCCACGCCGAGCAGGTCGGCCGTCAGGTCGCCGACGACCGGGACCACCCGGTCGCCGGCACCCCACTGCTGGGCCAGCGCCTCGAGCCGGGGGAGCGAGGACTCGCGGCACAGCACGAAGACCTGCCCGTCGCGGTTGTCGACCAGCTCCTGGACCAGGTGTCGCCCGATGAAGCCGGTCGCACCGGTGACGAAGTAGGACATGCGTGCTCACACTCCCGGGTCGCGGGTCCTTCTGGCCCGTTGCTTCTGGCCCATTCAACTCGCGGCCTGCACCGCGGTCACGGGCGGAGCCAGCCTACTGGTGGGTAACTTCGACGTCCACCCGTCGTGGAGGCATCCGCGACCCGAGCTGCGGACGGTGCTACTCCGGCCGCCCGCTGCCGAACATGATCTCGTCCCAGCTCGGCACCGGCGCCCGGCCCTTGCGCCGGGCGGCCCGCGGCTTCTCGTCGGTCGACTGCTCCGGTGCCTGCGCGGCAGCCTCGTCGCCCGCGCCCGGATCCTCCGCCGCAGTCTCCCCGGAGGAAGCCTCGGGGGCCTCGTCGGGGGCCTCGTCGGGAGCCTCGTCGGGCGCGGTCCCGGTGACCTCCTCCTCGCTGTCCGTCGGAGCCTGCGCCCCGGCGTCCGCGTCGGCGATCCAGTCCGCGTCGGCGTGGTCGGCGACGAGCTCGCCGTCGGTGTCGGGGGCCGGCGCGGCGTCGCTGACCAGCTCGATGGCGTCGTCGCCGAGGGGCAGCTCGTCCTGGTCGGGGACGGCGGAGAGCCGGCGGCTCTCCCGGCCGCCCGTGGGCTCGGCCGCCGGACGGGCCTCCCCGGTCAGGACGCGGGCCTCGTCGTTCTCCGCGGTCACGTAGCGGCCACGGACGTCGTAGGCGAACTCTGCTCGCCGCGGCCGGTCGCCGGCCACGTAGTCGGCCACCAGGGTCCAGCGGCCGTCCTCACGGCGCCAGGAGTCCCAGTCGACGTCCTCGTCGTGCAGCCCCAGCGTGCGCAGCTGGGCCGTGGCGGCCTCGCCCAGGGTGCGGGCCGTGCCGGACTGGCCCGACTCGGTGCTCTGGCGGCGGATCGAGGAGGCCTGCGCGCTCTGGGCCACGTGAGCGCGCTCGGCCAGGACCGGCCCCGCGAAACCCATGATGCGGTCCACGGTGGTCTGGGCCGCCTCCGCGACCTGCTCCGCGGACTCGCCGGCACGGATCCGGTTCTGGATCTCCCGCGGTCGCAGCGTGCTCTCCATCGTCATCTCCAACTGCCCGGAGCGGGCCTGGTTGCCGTGCAGCGCCGCGCGGAGCTTGCGGTCGGCCACGACGGAGTACTGCTGCCCGTCGCCGCCGGCCAGGACGAGCCGCGTGCCGTCGCTGCTCAGCCCGACGGGCGTGAGCTCCTCCATCCGCGTCGTCTCCTTCGCCCCGCGCTTGCCTGTGGCCCCGAGCCTACGCGAATCGCTGCGGGTCGCGCCGCAATGCCGGCCGGTGTTCTCGCCGGCGCGGCCGGATCAGTCGCCCAGCACCCTGCGCAGGTAGGCGTTGCCGAACACGCGGTCGGGGTCGACCCGGTCGCGCACGGCGAGGAACTCCCGCCAGCGGGGGTAGGCCGGCTCCAGGTCCGCGGCGGTGCGGGTGTGCAGCTTGCCCCAGTGCGGCCGGCCGTCGTACCCCTTCAGGACCTCCTCGACGCCGTGGAAGTACGCCGTGTGGTCGGTCTCGGCGTTGACGTGGAAGGCCAGGTACATCGTCTCGCGCCCCGAGGCGGTGGAGAGGGGCAGGTCGTCGGCCGGTGCGACCCGGACCTCGACCGGGAAGCTGATCCGCCAGCCGGAGCGCTCGACGAGGGCCCGCACCTCGCGCAGCGCGTCCAGCCCGGTCTCGCGGGGAAGCGCGTACTCCATCTCGCGGAACCGCACCCGGCGTGGCGTGGTGAACACCTTGTGCGGTACGTCGGAGAAGCGTCGCGCGGACAGCGCCCTGCCGGAGAGCTGGTTGATCCGCGGGACCAGGTCGGGCCGGGCGTTGGCCAGCCGGTTGACCCACCCGAACACGGTGTTGGACAGCAGCTCGTCGTCGACGTACGCCCGGGCCCGGCCCAGCGGACGTGGCGGGTGGCCGACCCGGTTGTTCTCCTTGACCAGGCATCGTTCGGTGTGCGGGAACCAGTAGAACTCGAAGTGGTCGTTGCGCTCGGCGAGCTCGTCGGCGGAGCCGAGCGCCCGGTCCCAGGACATCGGGTGCTCGTGGGCCTCGAGCGTGAACAGCGGCTCCACCGCGAACGTGACCGAGGTGAGCACTCCCAGCGCGCCCAGGCCCAGCCGGGCCACCGCGAGTACGTCGGGGTTCTCCCCGGCGCCGGCCCGGACCACCGAGCCGTCGCCGGTCACCAGCTCCAGGCCGACCACCTGTGCCGAGAGGGAGGCCACCGAACCGCCGGTGCCGTGGGTCCCCGTGGAGATGGCACCCGCGACGGTCTGCTCGGCGATGTCACCCATGTTGTGCAGCGACAGGCCGATCCCCTCCAGCCCGCTGTTGAGCTCGTGCAGCGGGGTGCCGGCCAGCACGGTGGCGGTCATCTTCTCCCGGTCGACCTGGGTGATGCCGCGCAGCAGGTCCGGACGCAGCAGCAGCCCGTCGGTGACCGCGACGCTGGTGAACGAGTGGCCGGTCCCCGGCATCTTGACGGTCAGGTGCTGGTGCGCCGCGGCGACCACGGCCTCGGCCACCTCGTCGGGACCCGCGGGCGTGAGCACCTGTGCGGGGTGCGCGACCGCGAGACCGGCCCAGTTGCGCCAGGTGTGGGAGCTGCCGGGGGAGCGTCTCGCTCGGCTGGTCATGGGGCGAGGGTACGGCGGCCCGGCAGCGACCGACTCTCTAGGATCGGTCAGGTGGCTCCCGACTCACCGGCGACGTCCCGCTACGACGCGCTCCTGCTGGTCTCCTTCGGCGGACCCGAGGCCCCCGACGACGTGATGCCGTTCCTGCGCAACGTGACTCGCGGCCGGGACGTTCCCGAGCAGCGGCTGGCCGAGGTGGCCGAGCACTACCGCGGCTTCGGCGGTCGCAGCCCGATCAACGACCAGAACCGCGCCCTGAAGGCGGCCATCGAGGAGGACCTCGCGTCACACGGGATCGACATCCCGGTGTACTGGGGCAACCGCAACTGGCACCCGATGCTGCCGGACACGCTGGCGCAGATGGCGGCCGACGGGATCGGGAACGCCGCCTGCGTCCTGACCTCGGCGTACTCGTCCTACTCCGGGTGCCGGCAGTACCGCGAGGACCTGGCGGCCGCGGCCACCGGGGTGCCCGGGGCTCCCGCACTGAGCAGGCTGCGCGCCTACTACGACCGTCCCGGGTTCGTGGCGCCGATGGTGGACAACACCCTGGCCGCGCTGGCCGACCTTCCCGAGGAGGGCCGCCACACCGCCCACCTGGTCTTCGTCACCCACTCCGTCCCGACCGCGATGGACGAGACCAGCGGCCCCTCCGGCCACGCCTACGTCGGTCAGCACCGGCACGTCGTCGACGAGGTCGTCGGCCAGGTCCGCGAGCGCACCGGCCACACCTACCCGCACGCCCTGGTCTACTGCTCCCGATCCGGGCCGCCGGGGGTGCCCTGGCTCGAGCCCGACGTCAACGACCACCTGCGGATGCTGCGCAAGGATGGCGTCGAGGCGGTCGTGCTGGTGCCGATCGGCTTCGTCTCCGACCACATGGAGGTGGTCCACGACCTCGACACCGAGGCCCGGGCCACGGCCGAGGAGCTCGGCATGGCCTGTGAGCGTGCAGCGACCTGCGGTGTCGACCCCAGGTTCGTCGGGATGGTGCGGGAGATGCTGCGCGAGGACGCGGTGCTGGGCTGTCCGGCCGCCTGCTGCCCGAACCCGCGCGGTCCGCGCCCGACCCTCTGCGGCGCATGAACGCACCCGCGGAGGAGCTGCTCGGGCTGGCGCGCACGCTGGCCCGGGAGGCCGCCGACCACGCGCGCGGGCGGCGGGAGAGCGGCGTCCGCATCGCCGGGACGAAGTCCAGCGAGATCGACGTGGTCACCGAGGCCGACCGCAGCACCGAGGAGCTGTTGCGGAGCCGGATCCAGCAGAGCCGCCCCGACGACGCCATCATCGGCGAGGAGGGTGCCGACCGGCCGGGGACGTCCGGCGTGCGGTGGATCGTCGATCCGATCGACGGCACCGTGAACTACCTCTACGGCCTGCCGGTCTACGCCGTCTCGGTGGCCGCGGCGGTCGGTGACGAGGTGGTGGCTGCGGTGGTGCGCAACCCCGTCTCCGGCGAGGAGTACGCCGCCAGGCTCGGCGGCGGCGCCACCCGCAACGGTGAGCCGATCGGCGTACGGGAGCCCACGACGCTGGCCCAGTCGCTGGTCGCGACCGGCTTCAACTACGAGCGGCACGTGCGCGCGGGCCAGGCCGAGGCGGTGGCCAGGATGCTGCCCCGGGTGCGCGACATCCGTCGCATGGGCTCGTGCGCCCTCGACCTGTGCGGGGTGGCCGCAGGGGTCCTGGACGCCTACGTCGAGGAGGGTCCCGCGGTCTGGGACGACGCGGCTGGGGGACTGGTGGCCCGGGAGGCAGGGGCCGTGCTGGAGGTGGTCACCGGACGCTCCGGGAAGCGCCTCGTGCTGTGTGCTCCAGGTCACTCGTTCGAGCGCTTCCGGGAGCTGGTCCGGGCCTGCGGATTCTGAGCACGCGGACCGGGGAACATCCTGGCGGCGCGCTGCGTTCACGACACGCAACGATTTGATGTGCACTTTGCCCGATGGTGGTGCACAATCGCGGGCGCCGTCGTTGCATGGGCGGGCGGCGCACACGCTTCAGGCTTCGAGGACTTCACGGCTGCTGGGAAGAGGACGGGCGAGATGGCAACCGATTACGACGCACCACGCAAGACAGAGGAAGAGCACAGCGAGGACAGCCTCGAGGAGCTCAAGGCACGCCGCCACGACAAGACCTCCGGCAAGGTCGACGAGGACGAGACCGAGGCGGCCGAGCAGTTCGAGCTGCCCGGGGCCGACCTCTCCCACGAGGAGCTGGCGGTCGAGGTGCGGCCCCGCCAGGAGGACGAGTTCACCTGCCTGAGCTGCTTCCTGGTCCACCACCGCAGCCAGCTGGCCGACGAGAAGCGGATGATCTGCCGGGACTGCGCCTGACGGGAGCGGCCGGTCAGGCCTTGTCGCTGGCCTCGTCCGCGTCCTTGCCCAGACCCGGCGGCAGGTGGCCGGTGGACTTCGTGTAGTAGTTCGCCGCCCGCCGTTGGAAGGCCATCCGGGTCAGTGCCACGATCGTGCCGCTCGCCGCTGCCCAGCTGACGGCCTCGAAGATCGCCACGTCGGGGTCCGCCGGGTTCGACGGCGGGTGCTTGCCGGTGGCCGCCTTCCACGAGGTGGTCAGCGTCTTCTTGGCCACCTGCGCGCCGAGCAGCGAGGAGACCAGGGCGAACACGGTCCACACCCTGGACTTCTCGGGCTGGGGGTTCTCAGGCTCGGCCGCCTTCGGCGCCTGCTGGGCGTCCTTCTTCTTCCTCGCCATGGCCCAAGACTAGGCCCTGCCGGTGCGCAGCGCGTCCGCCAGGGCCTGTGGCCGCCGGGTCGCCAGCAGCCAGTACGGCGTGGGGTCGCGGGGGTCGCACAGCGGGACGCGGACCGCCCGCTTCAGGTACGGCCGGGTCAGCAGGTAGGCCCGGGCGTCGGCGTCCACGCCCAGCGCGCGACGGGTTGCCTCGACGTCGAGCGGCTCTGCGGGCCCGAGCAGGTGCACCGGGACGTGGGCGGCCCCGGCGTACAGCTCGCCGTCGCGCACCTCGATCCGAGCCGAGCCGACCAGCAGGAACATCGCGTAGGTGAACGCGAGCAGCGCACCGCTGGCCGTCCAGGCCACCCAGTCCGGCGTCGCCACCACGAAGGCCAGCCACAGCGTCGCGAGGAACATGGTGGCCTGCACCCACCACCGCAGTGGCACGTGGAGTCGCTCGCTGAAGCCGGCCCCGGTGGCGCTGCTGGACCCGGCGCTGCTGGACATGGCGCAAAGCCTCGCATCCGGGGGGCGGGCACGCACCGGTAGGGTCGCCGGTCATGGCCGATCACCCTGCGCGGCGGACCGGGGCCGCAACGGTCCCGGTCGCCATCCGCCGTCTGGACCACGAGCTGCCGCCGCCGTCCTACGCCCACCCGGGTGATGCCGGTGCCGACCTGCGCACCGCCGTCGACGTGGTGCTCGGCCCGGGCGAGCGTCGGCTGGTGCCGACCGGGATCGCCCTCGCCCTGCCCGAGGGGTACGTCGGGCTGGTCCACCCACGCTCCGGGCTGGCGCACCGGCACGGGCTTTCGGTCGTCAACGCCCCGGGGACCATCGATGCCGGTTACCGTGGAGAGGTGCAGGTGTGCCTGGTCAACCTGGACCCGGACACGCCGATAACCTTGTCGCGCGGGGACCGGATCGCCCAGCTGGTTGTCCAGCAGTTCGCCGCCGTCGAGTTCGTCGAGGTCGACGAGCTTCCCGACTCGGCCCGCGGGGCCGGGGGGTACGGTTCCACCGGAGGATTCGCAACGTGAAGTTCCGACGCAAGAACAGGCCCGACGAGCCAGCAGCAGAGCCGGATCCCGCCGGGCCCGCCGAGCCGACTCGGCCCACGGGGTCGACCGGGTCCGCCCAGCCGGTGGAGGAGCCGGAGCCCGCCGACGAGGCGGCGGTCTCGATCGACGGGCCGTTCGACATCGACGAGGTCGACGTACCCGAGGACATCTACGTCGACCTGGGCAGCGTGCTGATCCAGCCGTTCGAGGACTCCGAGCTGCGGATGCAGGTCGAGGAGTCCAGCGGCGACGTGCTGGCGGTGCTGCTGATCAACGAGGAGGGTGCCCTCGAGGTGCGTGCCTTCGCGGCGCCCCGCAACGGTGACCTCTGGTCGGACGCGCGGCGCGAGATCGCCGCGGACGCCGCCCGGCGCGGTGGTACGGCGGACGAGCGCACCGGGCCGTTCGGCTCCGAGCTGTTCTGCCAGGTCCCGGTGACCACCGACGAGGGCGAGGCCGCGGTGCAGCCCTCCCGGGTGATCGGGTGCAACGGCCCCCGCTGGTTCCTGCGGGCCACCCTGCTCGGCCGGCCCGCGGTCGAGCCCGAGTCCGCCGCCCTGTGGGAGGACACGATCCGTGCGATCGTGGTCCGCCGGGGCAAGGACCCCGTGCCGCCGGGGGAGGCGCTCCCCCTCGCCGTACCGGACAACGCACAGCGGGTCGAGTGAGGGTGGCCGGGAAGAGCCGACTGCGACGGTCGATCAGCCGCTGGGCGAACCCCGATCGCGAGGAGGCGCGGGAGCTGCGCCGGGACTCCGAACGCTCCGGCTGCGTCCCGGTCGAGGAGGCCGCGAGCCGCGAGATGGTGACCCTGCAGGGCACGCTGCGCACGGTCACGCTGCGCCCGCGCGGAGGCGTCCCGGCGCTGGAGGCCGAGCTCTACGACGGCACCGGCACCATCACCCTGCTGTGGCTCGGCCGACGCCGGATCGCCGGGATCCAGCCGGGGAGCCGGATCCAGGTCACCGGGCGCATCGGCGACCATGGCGGCGAGCGGATCATGTACAACCCGCGCTACGACCTGAGGTACTGACCCGCGATGTCATCCGTCACGTCGGGGACCACCGACGCCCGCACCGTCGAGGAGGCGGTACGCCACCAGTTGGCCACCGCGCTGGGCGGCCGCCGCGGGATGCTGGAGGCCGCGGTGCCGACCGCAGTGTTCACGGTGCTGTTCCTGACCACCCACCGGCTGGGGCTGTCGATCGTGGTCAGCGTGGCCTGCGCCCTGGTCCTGCTGGCGGTCCGGCTGGTGCAGCGGTCCACGCCGCAGTTCGCGTTCAACGCGCTGGTCGGGATCGGGATCGGCACGTTCTTCGCCTGGCGTGCGGCGCAGGGCGGGGGAGACGCGAACGACCAGGCGCTCGCCTACTTCCTGCCCGGCATCCTCTACAACGCCGGTTACACCGTGGTGATGATGCTCTCGGTCGTGGTCGGCTGGCCGGTGGTGGGCTTCATGGTGGGCAGCGTCGCCGGCGACCCGACCGCCTGGCACCGCGACCGGCACGTGGTGAAGCTGTGTGCGCGGCTGACCTGGCTGCTGGTGCTGCCGTGCGTGCTCCGGGTGCTGGTGCAGGGCCCGATCTACCTGTCGGGGCGCGGCGCCGACGCCGACACCGCGATCGCGCTGCTGGGCACCACCAAGCTGGTGATGGGGTGGCCGCTGCAGGTGGCCGCCTTCGCGGCGATGGCGTGGCTGCTGGGACGCAACCGCACCCCGCTGGAGCCGAGCGAGTCGGCCCCGCACGTGTGAGCCGGACCGCGAGCACCTGGCTCCGCGCGACCCTCCGGCCGGGTCAGTGACCCCCGGCGCTGAACCCCGCCGCGCTGTGCCGTCCGCCGGTGCCTCGGGGGGCCTGGCCGCGCCTCCTCGACCGGCCGCCGTTCCCGGACGTGGTCTTCGGCGCCGGGCCGGTCCGGGAGCGCTGTTGCCCGGACCGGGAGCGGTCGCGGCGGTTCCGGTTGCCGGAGCTGGGCTTCCCGCCCTGGCCGGACGGGGTGGTCGTGGGTGCGAGCCCGCCGGGCACCAGCGCCCGCTCGCCGGGCGCGATCTCGACGAGCACCGGGTGGCGGGCGTCGTGCACGCGGGTGGTCGTCGGCCGGATCCCGGCCGCCTTGGTGAGCGATCGCACGTCACGCAGCTGCTCGTCGGTGGCCAGCGTGACCACGGTGCCGTGGTTGCCGGCCCGCGCCGTACGACCGCTGCGGTGCAGGTAGGCCTTGTGCTCGGTCGGCGGGTCGGCGTGGACCACCAGGGCGACATCGTCGACGTGGATGCCGCGTGCGGCGATGTCGGTGGCCACCAGGGCGGTGGCGCGACCCGTGTGGAAGGCGTCCATGCTGCGCCGCCGGGCGTTCTGGCTCAGGTTCCCGTGCAGCTCGACCGCCGTCACGCCGCTGCGGTTCAGCTGGCGTGCCAACGCCTTCGCGCCGTGCTTGGTGCGGGTGAAGACCATGGTCCGGCCGGGCGCACTGGCCAGGTCGACCAGGACCGGGACCCGCTGCTCGCGGCGTACGTGCAGCACGTGGTGGGCCATCGTGTCGATCGTCGACCGGGCCGGGTCGGCCTCGTGCCTGCGGGGGTCGGTCAGGAACTTCCGTGCCAACCCGTCGACCGCGTTGTCCAGGGTGGCCGAGAACAGCAGCCGCTGTCCGTCCGACGGAGTCTGTCCGAGCAGACGGCGTACCGCGGGCAGGAAGCCGAGGTCGGCCATGTGGTCGGCCTCGTCGAGCACCGTGATCTCGACGTCGTCGAGGCGGCAGTGGCCCTGTCCGATCAGGTCCTCGAGCCGCCCGGGGCAGGCGATCACGATGTCGGTGCCCCGACGCAGGGCCTGCACCTGGGGGTTCTGGCCGACGCCGCCGAAGACCGTGCGGGTGGTGAGCCCGGACGCACGCGCCAGCGGGGCCAGGGCCTGCTCGATCTGGCCGACGAGCTCGCGGGTGGGCGCCAGGACGAGGGCCCGGGGGGACCCCGACCGTGCGCGCGGCCCGTGGGCCAGCCGGGCCACCAGTGGCAGGCAGAACGCGTAGGTCTTGCCGGAGCCGGTGCGTCCGCGGCCGAGCACGTCGCGGCCGGCGAGGCCGTCGGGCAGCGTGGCGGACTGGATCGGGGTCGGGGTCTCGATGCCGAGGCCGGAGAGGAGGTCGGCCAGGCGTGCGGGCACGCCGAGGTCGGTGAAGCTGGGTGTGGACAAGGGAAGTCGCTTTCGGTGGTGTCTCACCGTGCTGACCCGCCGGCGGCGGGAAGGGAAGCGTGTGCTCGCTCGGTTCACGAGGCGCGGCAACGAACCGCGCACAGCCCCGTGGCAAGACTGACCGGACTGCTGGGACAAGCGTACGGCACCCGGCGGGGGGACAACGGCAGGATGGACGTGGGCCCGGTCACGTCACTCGCGGTGCTCGCGTGGCGCGAGCAGGTGCTGCAGCTCCTCCTCGACGTCGGCCGGCACCACGAACATCAGCTCGTCGCCCGCCTCGACCGGCTGCTCCTGCGTGGGCGGGTAGACCTTGCCGTCGCGCAGGATCGTGACCAGCGAGCAGTTGGGTGGCAGCGGGATCAGCCCGGAGGGCTGGCCGACGTACGGCGAGTCCGCGGGCAGCGTCATCTCGACCAGGTTCGCGTCGCCCTGGCGGAACGTGAACAGCCGGACCAGGTCGCCGACCGTGACCGCCTCCTCCACCAGGGCGGACATGATCCGCGGAGTGGAGACGTTCACGTCGACGCCCCACGCCTCGGTGAACAGCCACTCGTTGTTGGGGTTGTTCACGCGGGCGACGGTGCGCGGCACGCCGAACTCGGTCTTGGCCAGCAGCGAGGTGACCAGGTTGACCTTGTCGTCACCGGTCGCCGCGATCACGACGTCGCACTGCTGCAGCTGTGCCTCCTCGAGCGAGGACAGCTCGCAGGCGTCGGCCAGCAGCCACTCGGCACCGGGGACCCGGTCGGGCTTGATCGAGCCGGGCTGCTTGTCGATCAGCAGCACGACGTGCTCGTTGTCGATCAGCTCCTGGGCAATCGATCGGCCCACCGCGCCGGCTCCGGCGATCGCGACCCTCATCAGCCTTCCTCCGGACCCCGGGCGACGACGTCGTAGACCTCCGAGGCCCTCTCCTCGCGCATCGTCAGGTGCAGGACGTCCCCTTCCTGCATCACGCTCTCACGGCTGGGCAGCATGCCCTCGCCGAGCCGGTCGATCCAGGCGATCCGGCTGCCCGACTGCTCCTGGAAGCGCACCGTCCGCTCGCCGACCCAGGCGTCGGTGACCGGCACGGCGTCGAGCCGGATGGTGCCCGACGGGTCGCGGTAGTTGGGCTCGGCACCCACGGGCAGCAGCCGCCGCAGCATCTGGTCCGCGGTCCACTTCACCGTGGCCACCGTGGTGATGCCCAGGCGCTCGTACACCTCCGCACGGCCGGGGTCGTAGATCCGCGCCACCACCCGCTGGATGCCGAAGGTCTCCCGGGCCACCCGTGCCGCGATGATGTTGGAGTTGTCGCCGCTGCTGACCGCGGCGAACGCGTCGGCGCGCTCGATACCGGCCTCGGTGAGCACCGCACGGTCGAAGCCGAAGCCGGTCACCTTCAGGCCGTTGTACGTCGGTCCGAGCCGCCGGAAGGCGTCGGGGCTGGTGTCGACCACGCTCACCGTGTGGTTGCGGTCCTCGAGCAGGCGCGCCAGTGTCGAGCCGACCCGGCCACAGCCCATGATCACCACGTGCACGCGTCGAGCCTACGCGAGTGAGCGAGGCCGAGCCGAGCTTGCTCGTGCTCGTGTCGAGCGAGCGAGCGTTGAGGTGCGGAGCGCCGAACAGCGAGCGTCCGACGAGCTTGCTCGTCGTGATCGAGTGGGCGAGATCGCGTTGACGAGCGAAGCGAGGATCACGCAGGGAACGCTACTAGAAGAGCGGCCCGGATCCGCCACGCCGGACCGCTGGACGGCCCGAGTGCGTCCGGACCGCCTCCGCCGGGATAGCCTCGACACCCGTGGGCGTCGGGACGGTCTCGAAGCGGATCCTGCTCGGGCAGAAGATGCGCAGCTCCCAGCTGGGAGAGACGCTGCTGCCCAAGCGGATCGCGCTCCCGGTGTTCGCCAGCGACGCGCTGTCCTCGGTGGCCTACGCGCCCGACGAGGTCTTCATCATGCTGTCGCTGTCGGGGACGGCGCTCTACGCGTTCAGCTGGAAGATCGGGATCCTGGTCGGTCTGGTCATGCTCACCGTGGTCGCGTCGTACCGGCAGAACGTGCACGCCTATCCCAGTGGCGGCGGCGACTACGAGGTGGCGACGGTCAACCTGGGCTCGAAGGCCGGGACCACCGTCGCGAGTGCGCTGCTGGTCGACTACGTGCTCACCGTCGCGGTGTCGGTCTCCTCGGGTGTGCAGAACGCCGGCTCGGCGATCCCGTTCATGGCCCGGCACTCCGCCGTGTGCGCGGTGATCCTGGTGCTCCTGCTGGCCGCGATGAACCTGCGCGGCGTGCGCGAGTCCGGCAGCACCTTCGCGGTCCCGGTGTACGGCTTCATGGTCGGCGTCCTGGGCATGGCGGCGTACGCCGGGTTCCGGGCGCTCAGCGGTGACCTGCCGAACGTGGCGAGCGCCAGCTACCACATCGCCAAGGCCCCGGGGTACGACAGCGCGATCTCCACCGGGGCGCTGATCTTCCTGCTGGCCCGCGCGTTCGCGTCGGGCTGTGCCGCGCTCACCGGCGTCGAGGCGATCTCCAACGGCGTGCCCGCCTTCCGCAAGCCGAAGAGCAAGAACGCCGCGACCACCCTGTTCATGCTCGGCGCCATCGCCGTCACCATGCTGATGAGCATCATCGTGCTCGCCCGCGAGATGGGGCTGAAGTACGTCGACCCGACCGACCCCGCGGCGATGTCCCGGCTGACCGACGCCCAGGGCCACCACTTCCCGGCATCGTTCGACGAGCACACCGTCATCGCGCAGATCGCCAGGGCGGTGTTCGACAACTTCCCCCCGGGCTTCTACTTCGTGGTCGCCATGACCGGGATCATCCTGGTGCTGGCAGCCAACACCTCGTTCAACGGCTTCCCGGTGCTCGGCTCGATCCTCGCCCGGGACGGCTTCATGCCACGCCAGCTCGGGGCGCGGGGTGACCGGCTCGCGTACAGCAACGGCATCCTGATCCTCGCTGGCTTCGCGATCATCCTGATCATCGCGTTCGACGCGCAGCCGACCCGGCTGATCCAGCTCTACATCGTCGGGGTCTTCGTTTCGTTCAACCTCAGCCAGCTCGGGATGATCCGGCACTGGACCCGGCACCTGAAGACCGAGAAGGACCCGGCGGTGCGCCGGCGGATGATCCGCTCGCGCGTCATCAACACCATCGGCCTGTGCATGACCGCGGTCGTGTTCGTGGTCATCCTGATCACCAAGTTCCTGGCCGGCGCCTGGATCGCGATTGCGGCGATGGCGGTGTTCTGGGTGATGATGCGCGCGATCCGGCGGCACTACGAGAGGGTCGAGCAGGAGCTCCAGGTCGGGGAGGAGGACCCGGTCCTGCCGACCCGGGTGCACGCGATCGTGCTGGTCTCCCACCTGCACAAGCCCACGATGCGGGCGCTGGCCTACGCCAAGGCGACCCGGCCGAACGTGCTCGAGGCGGTCTACGTCGGCGTCGACGAGGCCCAGACCGACAAGATGCTGGCGCAGTGGGACAAGCAGCACATCGACGTACCGCTGAAGGTGCTCCACTCGCCGTACCGCGAGATCATCCGGCCGATCGTCGAGTACGCCGTCGAGGTGCGGCAGGAGAACCCCCGGGGCGTGGTCGCGGTCTACATCCCCGAGTACGTCGTCGGGCGCTGGTGGGAGCAGCTGCTGCACAACCAGACCGCGCTGCGGCTCAAGGGGCGGCTGCTGTTCACCCCCGGGGTCATGGTCACCTCGGTGCCCTACCAGCTGCGCGGCGCGGAGATCGGCAAGGAGCGCCAGGACCGCTACCGGCAGCGGCTGCGCGCCGGCGACGTACGGCGTGGCCGGATCGCCCGCCCCCGGCGCTGAGAGCCGATGGCCGGCACCCAGGACGCCCTCGCGGTCGGTGACCTCGTCGAGCTCGAGGCTGACCGGATCGCGCACGGCGGGCATGTCGTGGGCCGGGCCCCGAACGGCCAGGTCGTGTTCGTGCGGCACGCCCTGCCCGGCGAGCGGGTCACGGTCCGCGTCACCGAGGCCGGTGCGCGCTTCGTGCGGGCCGACGCCGTCGCGGTGCACGAGGCCTCGCCGTACCGAGTCGCGCCCCCGTGCCCGCTCGCGCACCCGGACGGCTGCGGTGGCTGCGACTTCCAGCACGTCGCGCTGGACGAGCAGCGACGGCTCAAGGCGGCGGTGGTGCGCGAGCAGCTGCAACGGCTGGCCGGCATCGACTGCGCGGTCGAGGTGGAGGCGGTCCCGGTGCCCGGCCGGCCCGACGACGGGCTCGGCTGGCGCACCCGGATGCAGTACGTGACGCCGCCGGACGACCACAACGGCGCCAAGGGGCTGCGCAAGCACCGCTCCCACGAGGTCGTGGTCGTCCGACGGTGCCTCATCGCCGCGCCGGGTGCGCGGGAGCCCGGGCCGGGCACCGTCGAGGAGCCGGTGCTGGGCCGCAGCTTCACCGTGACCTCCGACGGGTTCTGGCAGGTGCACCCCGAGGCGCCCCGGGTGCTGGTCGAGACCGTGCTCGACCAGCTGCGGCCGCAGCCGGGGGAGCGCGTGGTCGACCTGTACGCCGGGGTGGGCCTGTTCGCCGCCTTCCTCGCCGGCGCGGTGGGAGAGCAGGGCTCGGCGGTGGCGGTCGAGGGCGACCGCACCGCGGCCCGGCACGCCGAGGGCAACCTCGCAGACCTCCCGCAGGCCGAGGTCGTGGCCGACCGGGTGGACCGCTGGCTGCAGCGCGAGACGCGGCGTCGCCGGCCGGTGCAGGCGGACCTGCTGGTGCTCGACCCGCCGCGTACCGGCGCCCGCCGTGCCGTGGTCGACCGGGTGGCCGCGGTGGGCCCGCGCGCGGTCGCGTACGTCGCGTGCGACCCGGCCGCCCTTGCCCGCGACCTTGGCTACTTCGCCGACCGCGGCTACCGGCTGTCCCGGCTGCGGGCGCTGGATCTGTTCCCGATGACCCACCACGTCGAATGCGTCGCGCTGCTGGAGAAAACAGCCTCTGACCTGGGACGGAGCGAATCGGCATGACCACACCGAATCCCGTAAAACCCCCAGATAGCGCACTTTGGGCGCACTTTGAAACCAACGCCACGCCACCGCCGCGGCATGCGGCGCGCGGATCGCGGATGAAGACGTCGACCGACCGGACCGCCACGAAGCCACTGGGGTGGTGCCCAGAGCCTCGTGGACAAAGCAGCCTCGGACGGTTGCCCGGGTAGGGCCCGGGGAGTGCCGGCGGGCTACTTGTCGATGCCAGGGCCGGCACTCACGGAAACCGACGGGCGGCCCGCCTCAAGGAATCTAGGAGGCGGACCGCCCGTTCGGGAGGCCAGTTCGGGTGACGGTTTTCCAGCGCTGGCCGTGCCGGCCGGGGAGTCCGCGAC
>JBOHDO010000130.1:0-7492 GCA_050699415.1 Marmoricola sp. | reverse complement strand
CCTGGACGCGGCGCGGGCGCAGGCCACCGCGCGAGCACGCGCGGCCCTGGCGCGCCGGTCGGCCGGGGCCCGGGAACGCTTCGAGAGGGCCCTGGACACCGCGCTGCGCTACTACCCGCTGCGGGAGGACACCACGTTCTGGCTGGCCCAGATCGCGGGCGCGGGAAGGCTCACGGTGCTGGAGGCCGGCCGCCGGCTCGCTGCCCGTGGCGACCTCGACCGGCCCGGGGACGCCGCGCAGCTCGAGGTGGAGACGCTGCGGGCCGCCCTGACCGGGTCGCAGCGCGCCGACCTGCGCGCGTACGTCGCTCGGGCCAGGGCCGAACGGGCCTGGGTGATCCAGCACCCCGGGCCCCAGCTCGTCGGCCCGCCGCCGGGGCCGCCGCCCGACGTGCGGGCACTGCCGGCTCCCGGACGCCGGCTCAACGCGGCCCTGCTGTGGGCGCAACCCACGCCACCCCGGCCGGTCGAGGACACCACCGCCGTCCTCACCGGCGTGCCCGGCTCTCCGGGACGGCACACCGGGCCGGTCCGCACCGTTCGCGGACCCGATGACTTCGCAGCCCTGCTGCCCGGCGAGGTGCTCGTGGCCCCGACCACCGATCCCGCCTGGTCGGTGCTGTTCGGGGTCGCCGGCGCGCTCGTCACCGACGGCGGCGGGGTGCTCTCGCACGCCGCGATCGTCGCCCGCGAACACGCCCTCCCGGCCGTCGTCGGCACCGGCAGGGCAACCAGCACGTTGCACGACGGTGAGGTCGTCACCGTCGACGGGAGCACCGGACGGGTGCTCCGGACCAACCGGGAGGAATTGTGACCACCACCGTGTCTCCGGCGCCGCAGGCGCCGGCCCTGACCGGCGTACGCCGTGGCGCCGACGTCGCCTTCGGCTATCTGGCCGGCCTGTTCTCCGCCGCTGTCCTGGCGCAGGTCTTCCTGGCCGGGGTCGGCGCGTTCGGTTCCGTCGGCGGAGGCGGGCCGGGCTTCGACCCGCACGAGATGCTCGGCAACGTCCTCGGCGTGTTCGCGGTCGTACTGCTCGTGGTCTCGCTGGTCTCGCGCGTCTCGTGGCGCCAGTGGGCCGGTGCCCTGGTGCTGGCCGTGCTGACCGAGGTGGCCCAGCACGGCCTCGCGTCGGCCGGGCACAACAGCGCCTGGGTCGGCGGGATCCACGCCTTCGACGGCATGCTGATCCTGCTGCTCTCGCTGTGGCTGGCCATCGCGTCACTCAGGCGTAACCGCGCCTGACGCCCCCTTGTCGCGCTGCGCCCCTGGCCGCGACCGGGGCTGAGCCGGGGAGTGGACGCCGCCCCGGTTTCACCCCTACGGTCGAATGGCGTTGCGGTTCGCCGCCCGTTCTCCGGGCTTCGGGGAGAATCGAGGGAAGAGCGTGGTGTCGACGGGTCCGGATCCCGGGGGAGGCGTTCCCCTGCCCGAGCCCGGCATCGGCGCCCGGGCCCGGCGCCGGACCGGTGTCCGGCACTGAACCCGTCGCCGGACTTTCGGCGGGCGGGGTGCGAGCCGGCGTGGCGGGCCTGAACCCCGGCTGCTTCGCTCTGGTGATGGCCACCGGCATCGTCTCGGTGGCGATGTACAACCACGGCGTGCAACCACTGTCGCTGGCACTGCTGTGGCTGACGATCCTCGAGTACGTCGTGCTGGCCGTGCTCACCGGGTGGCGGCTGGTCGCGTTCCGTGCCGCGATGGCCGCCGACCTGGCCGACCCCTCGCGCGCGTTCGGCTTCTTCACCGTGGTCGCCGGCACCGGGGTGTTGGGCACCCGGCTGCTGATGGACGGCCACCAGACGGTGGCGACCGTGCTGCTGATGGTGGCCTGGGCGGGCTGGCTGGTGCTGGGCTACCTGATCCCGTGGACCGCGGTGCTGGGCACGGCCGAGCGACCGCTGCTGCAGCGCGTCAACGGCACCTGGTTCATCTGGGTGGTGGCCACCCAGTCGGTCACCGTGCTGGCAGCCGCGGTGGAGCCGCTGGTCGACACCGGTCGGCGCGAGCTGGCCCTGCTGGCGGTGTTCTCCTGGTCGACCGGGGTGTTCCTGTACGCGGCCGCGGCAGTGTTCGTGTCCGCCCGGTTCCTGTTCCACCGGCTGCGGCCGATCGACCTGACCCCGCCGTACTGGGTGTCGATGGGCGCGACCGCGATCACCGTGGTCGGCGGCGCCCGGGTGGTGCAGATGGCCGACGCGCCGATGACCGAGGCCACCAGCGGGCTGGTCGCCGGCGCCTCGGTCGGGTTCTGGGCCTTCGGCACCTGGCTGATCCCACCGCTGGTCGCCGCGGGGATCTGGCGGCACTGGGTGCACCGGGTGCCGCTGCGCTACGAGGCAGCGCTGTGGAGCGTCGTCTTCCCGCTGGGCATGTACGGCGTGGGCGGGCACTTCCTGGGCGAGGCGGACCGGCTGCCCATCGTCAGGGCCATCGGCGCCGACGAGAGCTGGTTCGCCCTGGCGGTCTGGGTCGTGGTCTTCGCGGCGATGCTGGCCCACCTGGCCCGGATGCTGCGACGACCGCGAGCCGCCTGAGCGCCGGCGCGGGCCGCTGCCGGTGTGCCGGTGTCGCGCCGTACGGCGGGATCAGCCGGCGTGCTGCCGGCCCTGCCCGAGCCGGTCGGCGAGGGCGTTCCTGCGGTGACGCAGCACGACCTTCGAGAACTCCTCCGGGTTGCGCACCTGGCGGCGGTTGATGGTGTGGTGCTCGCCACCGGGCCGGCTCAGCTCGGTGGTCCAGGCGGAGGAACCGGGGTCGTCACCGACGACCACGCGCAGGTCCGGGTCGTGCAGGTCGAAGTGCTCGCTGCGGGGGCCGTGCGCGATCTCCAGGTGGCCCTGGTCGACGGCCACGATGGTCGGTCCCCAGCTCATCAGGCGCCACCAGCAGGCGGCCGCGAGCAGGGCGAAGCAGATCGCGAGCAGGATCGGCTCGATGCTGCCGTGGCCGACACCGATGAACAGGGCGATGACGGCAGCGACCGTGAACCCCGCGACCATCAGGCCGAGGAGCGTCCGGGCTATCGCGCTGGAGCGGTACTCCACCGACTCCGGCAGGGGTTCGTCCTCGGCCGGCGGCTCGGCCGCGCCCTCCTGGCGCGCGCTCGTGGTGGCCGGCTCCCCGGAGGCCTGCCCGGTCGGGACGGCGCCGTCGGATTGGTCCTGCCCGTCGTGGTGGACGGCGGCGGCGCCGGCCGCGGCCGTTGCGGCGGCGGCAGCTCCCAGGGCGACGTTGCGGCCGGTGTGGTCGGCCGCGTCGCCCTGCTCGTCGGCCTCCGGGGCAGCCTGCTCGTGCTGCTCGGGCTTCGCGTCCGCGGTGGTGGCGGGCCCGGCGTCCCCGGCCGGGGCCCCGTCATCGGTGGGGGTGGGTGCCGGCTCCGGTTCCGGTTCCGGGGCAGTGTTCGCAGGCGCAGCCTCCTGATCCGGCGGCCGCTGATCCGGCGGCCGCTGATCCGGCGGGGCGGTGTCGTCGGCGGGCTCGTAGCTCCCGGGCTCGTAGGGTTCGGCGGCGTACGACTCCGGGGCTCCGGGCTGGTAGGGCTCGGCCGCGTCACCCTCGGTCGGGTCCGCGGCCTGGTCGTCCTCGCCCGCGGCGGTCTCGCCGGGGATGGCCTGGTCCGCCTCGGGGTGGCCAGCCATCTCCTCGTGGGTCTCCTCGGTCGACTCGGTTCCGTGGTTGCCGGGCGCCGCCTCCGGCGGGCCCGCAGCCGCGGCGGGGGTGGCTGGGGCGGAGACGCGACGGTGCAGGCCACCGCGTCGGGCGAGCCGCCACCTCGGGGTCGGCTGCTCCGGGTCCGTGCGCCCGGTGGCGCCCTCCCCGTTGATGGCGTTGCGGAGCACGTCGAGCGGGTCGGTCGACCCCGGCTCCCCGCCGGACCCGGTGCTGTCGGGCGGCTCGGGCTGCCCGGGCCGCTCCGCAGGTCCGGCCTGGTGGGGCCGGGTGGGACGCCAGGTGCGGGCCCGGTCCAAGACACCGCCCGGCTGCTCCCGGGCCGCCTGGTCGGCGTCGATGAACCCCGACCGGGCCACGGAGAGCGGGTCGACCGTGCCGTCGTCGTACGCCGCGGGCGCAGGGTCGGGGCGCGGCAACGCCGAGCCGTCCCCGGCCGGTTCCTCGGGCGGGTGGGCGTCCGCGCTGTGGCTGTCGGCCACCTCTTCCTCCAACGGTTCGTGCTGGTCTCCAGCATCCCACGCACGACGCCGGCGGCGCCGGGCGTCTCGGCTGGCGCGACCTGCGAGGGTCGGCGGGCGTGCCCGGAGACGGCCCATGCCCCGGGGGACACGCCGGGCCTGGTGCTCCCCGTGCGCACGGTGTGGCCCCGGTTGGTAGTGTCTCCCGAAGCAGAGTGCAAGATCCAGCGGTTACATCCAACGCGGTTGGAGTTTGCCAACGGCGTTTCAGCTTCCAGGCCAAGG
Source organism: Marmoricola sp. (assembly GCA_050699415.1). GTDB lineage: Bacteria > Actinomycetota > Actinomycetes > Propionibacteriales > Nocardioidaceae > Marmoricola. Next base: position 3,074 of record JBOHDO010000130.1, on the reverse strand, counting down.
CTTGAGTCGGGACGACGTATCACGGCACTCTGCTGGGGCCGCCGAGGTGGCGGCCTCTCGCCCCGCAATAAGGAGAAACGAGCATGGCTCAGGGCACCGTCAAGTGGTTCAACGCAGAGAAGGGCTTTGGATTCATCGCCCAGGAGAACGGTGGCGACGACGTCTTCGTTCACTACTCGGCGATTCAATCCCAGGGCTACAAGACCCTTGACGAGAACCAGGCGGTCGAGTTCGACGTCACCCAGGGACCCAAGGGCCCCCAGGCGGAGAACGTTCGGCCGCTCTGACCTCAACCTGCGGAGGGGTCCCGACCAGCACGGTCGGGGCCCCTCCGACATGTTGGGGAGTTCCGCCGAACCTGAGGTTTGAGGGCAGCCCAGACGGGTAGAATTGCCGAATCTGCACGGCACCGCGAGGAGGGAGGAGGCCGGTCGCATGGACCCGCTCGACGTCGAGCTCGAGGACCCGGAGCTGCTTGCCGAGGTCGAGCTCACCGCCGCCCTGATCGTGGCCGCGAACCAGGCCGACTGCCGGCTCTCCGCGGACCAGGTCGACCACGTGCTCGGGCTGCGGCCCGACCCGGCCGGGGACGCGCGGTAGGCCGTCGGCCAGCCCGGCTCCCCGTGGCCGAGCCCTGACCGGGTGTCCTAGGATCGGGGCCGTGGGCAACGTCGCAGGGGGGCCTCGGCCCAGTCCGAGAGAGCTGGCCGCCCGCTTCCTCCCGGGTGTGGTCGTCGACGCGCTCGACCGGGTCGTGTTCCGGTTGCGCCGTGCGCGGATCCGGCTGGTCCACGCGCTCTTCGCGCGGCTGGGGCTCAACGTCGTACGACGTGCCGACTACTACTCGACGCTGCCGGTTCTCGACGACATCACCGCGACCCGCAGCCGGTGGGACCGCCCGAGCGCCCTAGCCGGCCTGGAGGTCGACGTGCCCGCGATGCGCGCCAGGCTGCTCGCGCTGGCCGATCGCTGGGAGCCGGAGTTCGGCAAGGTGACCGGGGACCATCTGGCCAACAGCGCACGGGGCTTCGGCCCGGGCTACCCGCAGTTCGACGCCCGGACGCTCTACTACTTCCTGCGGCAGCACCGGCCGGCCCGCTACCTCGAGGTGGGCTCCGGACTTTCCACCTACTACGCCAGCCTCGCCGCGGGGCAGAACGCCGGTGACGGCAGGGCCATGCAGATCGGCTGCATCGAGCCCTACCCGTACGACGCACTGCGCGGGATCCCGGGTATCGACCTGCTCGAGCAGCAGGTGCAGGACGTGCCGGTGCAGCGGTTCGAGCAGCTCGGTGACGGCGACGTGCTGTTCATCGACTCCACCCACGCCCTCAAGATCGACAGCGACGTCGCCTACCTGTTCCTCGAGGTGCTGCCCCGGGTCGCACCGGGGGTGCTGGTGCACATCCACGACGTGCCGTTCCCGTTCAACGTGCCCCACCCGGCCGACACCTGGGTGTTCGGGGAGCGCTGGCCGGTGTATTGGAACGAGGCGATGGTGGTGCAGAGCTTCCTGGCGTTCAACACCGCCTTCGAGGTGCTGATGTCGGTGCCGATGATCCGGTACGACGACGAGGGCACCCTGACCCGCCGGTTCGACGACTACGTGCCGGTGGGCCGGGACCCCAACCCGCCGTCATCCCTCTGGCTGCGGCGCCGCTGAGCGCGCCCGGTTGTGCTCCGGGGTCCGTATGGCCCTAGCATGATGCCCGTCCTGGCCCTCCTCCTCGGGAGCACACCGTGGCCCTGCGCTTCAAGCCCGTGGACTCTGTGTTCTACGAGCTGTTCACCCAGTCCGCCCGCGGCCTCGTCGAGGGCGCCGCGCTGCTGGCGGAGATGCTGGGCGAGGACAGCGACCGGCCCGCCGTTGCGGCCCGGATGCGCGACGCGGAGCACAACTCCGACGAGATCACGCACGAGATCGTGCGCCGGGTCAACAGCACCTTCGTCACTCCCTTCGACCGGGAGGACATCTACGCGCTGGCCTCCCAGCTCGACGACTGCATGGACTTCATGGAGGAGGCGGTCGACCTCACCCTGCTCTACGAGGTGGAGACCCTCCCGGAGGAGCTGTCGGAGATCATCGAGATCCTGCAGCGCTGCGCCGAGCTGACCGCGGAGAGCATGCCCAGGCTGCAGAGCATGAAGGACCTCGAGGACTACTGGATCGAGGTCAACCGGCTGGAGAACGCCGGTGACAAGTACTACCGCCGTACCGTCGCCCAGCTGTTCAGCGGACGGTACGAAGCCCTGGAGGTGCTCAAGCTCAAGGACGTGGTGGACTCCCTGGAGCACGCGGTGGACGCGTTCGAGCGGGTGGCCAACATCATCGAGCAGATTCACGTCAAGGAGTCCTGACCGGTGGACCTGGCCATCGTCGTGGCGGTGGTGTGTGTCGCGCTGGCGTTCGACTTCACCAACGGCTTCCACGACGCGGCCAACGCCATCGCGACCGCGATCTCGACGCGTGCGCTCACACCCCGGATCGCGTTGGCCATCGCCGCGGTGATGAACTTCGTGGGCGCGCTGCTCGGCCAGGAGGTCGCCAACACCATCAGGGAGGTGATCGTCCCGCCCCACGGCAACCACGGCCTGGTGATCGTGCTGGGCGGTCTGTGCGGTGCGATCATCTGGAACCTGGTCACGTGGTACTTCGGGCTGCCGTCCTCGTCCACGCACGCACTCATCGGGGGCCTGGTGGGGTCGGCGCTGATGGCCGGGGTCGGCGTCCACTGGAGCAAGATCGTCAACAAGGTGATCATCCCGATGGTTGCCTCGCCGGTCGTCGGGTTCGCGTTCGCGTTCGCGTTGATGCTGGCGATCATGTGGGTGCTGCGGCGTCGCAACCCCCACCGGGTGCAGCGCGGGTTCCGGTACGCCCAGACGGCCTCGGCGTCGGCGCTCGCACTCGGCCACGGCCTGCAGGACGCCCAGAAGACGATGGGCGTGATCGTGCTCGCGCTCGTGATCGGCGGCTACCACCAGGGCTTCGACGTGCCGTGGTGGGTCATCCTGGCATCGGCGGGCGCGCTGTCGGCCGGCACCTACTCCGGGGGCTGGCGCATCATGCGCAC
>JBOHDO010000129.1:0-14032 GCA_050699415.1 Marmoricola sp. | reverse complement strand
GCGCTGGGCGGCGGCGAACGGGCCCGCGAGCGGCACGTGGCGCGCGGCAAGCTCCTGGCACGCGACCGGGTGGACGCGTTGCTCGATCCGGCCTCGCCGTTCCTGGAGCTCGCCCCGCTCGCCGCGTACGAGATGTACGACGGGGGCGCCCCGGCGGCCGGGATGATCACCGGGATCGGCCGGGTGAGCGGGCGCGAGTGCGTGATCGTGGCCAACGACGCGACGGTCAAGGGCGGCACGTACTACCCGATGACGGTCAAGAAGCACCTGCGCGCCCAGGAGGTGGCCCTGCACAACCGGCTGCCCTGCGTGTACCTGGTCGACTCGGGCGGCGCCTACCTGCCCGCCCAGGACGAGGTCTTCCCCGACCGCGAGCATTTCGGCCGCATCTTCTACAACCAGGCCACCATGTCCGGCCTGGGCATCCCGCAGATCGCCGCGGTGCTGGGCTCGTGCACGGCGGGCGGCGCCTACGTGCCCGCCATGAGCGACGAGGCGGTGATCGTCCGCAACCAGGGCACGATCTTCCTGGGCGGCCCGCCGCTGGTCAAGGCGGCCACCGGCGAGATCGTCACGGCCGAGGAACTCGGCGGCGGCGAGCTGCACTCGCGTATCTCCGGGGTCACCGACCACCTGGCCAACGACGACGCGCACGCGCTGCGCATCGTCCGCGACATCGTGGCCACCCTGGGCCCGCGCGCGCCCCGGCCCTGGGAGGTCCTCCCGACCGAGGAACCGCTGGCCGACCCGGGCGAGCTCTACGATGTCGTCCCCACCGACTCCCGGATCCCCTACGACGTGCGCGAGGTGATCACCCGGATCACCGACGGCTCGCGGCTGCACGAGTTCAAGGCGGAGTACGGCATCACGCTGGTCACCGGGTTCGCCCGCATCTGCGGCCACCCGGTCGGCATCATCGCCAACAACGGGATCTTGTTCTCCGAGTCCGCGCTCAAGGGCGCTCACTTCATCGAGCTGTGCGACCAGCGCGGCATCCCGCTGGTGTTCCTGCAGAACATCTCCGGCTTCATGGTCGGCCGGGAGTACGAGAACGGCGGCATCGCCCGCGACGGCGCGAAGCTGGTCACCGCGGTCGCCTGCAGCGTGGTGCCGAAGTTCACCGTGGTGATCGGCGGGTCCTTCGGGGCCGGCAACTACGGCATGTGCGGTCGCGCCTACGACCCACGCTTCCTGTGGATGTGGCCGAACGCGCGGATCTCGGTGATGGGCGGCGAGCAGGCCGCGAGCGTGCTCGCCACCGTCCGACGTGACGGGCTGGAAGCTCGCGGTGAGGAGTGGAGCAGGGAGGCCGAGGAGGAGTTCAAGGACCCGATCCGGGCGCAGTACGAGCAGCAGGGTTCGCCGTACTACTCCACCGCGCGGCTGTGGGACGACGGAATCATCGACCCGGCCGACACCCGCCGGGTGCTCGGGATGGGGCTCGCCGTGGCCGAGCACGCGCCGGTCCCGGAGCCCTCCTACGGAATCTTCAGGATGTAGGTGCTGCGGTTGCGGTTGTTTTTCGGTTGGATTCATGGTTGAGCGCCGTTCGGGTTGCGGCGCCTCGCTGGGTTGAAGGAGTGAGCACGTGATCGGGACACTGCTGATCGCGAACCGTGGAGAGATCGCCATGAGGGTGATCCGGTCGGCGCGGGGGATGGGGCTGCGCACGGTCGCGGTCTACTCCGACGCGGACCGGCAGGCCCCGCACGTGCGGCTGGCCGACACCGCGGTGCGCATCGGCCCGACGCCTGCCACCGAGTCGTATCTGTCGATCGATGCGATCCTGGCGGCGGCCCGGGAGACCGGCGCGGACGCGGTGCATCCCGGGTACGGCTTCCTGTCCGAACGGGCGGGGTTCGCCCGGACGGTCACCGACGCCGGCCTGGTCTTCGTCGGCCCGTCCGCCGCGGTGATGGAGCAGATGGGCCGCAAGGACCACGCCCGTGAGCTCGCGGTCGCAGCCGGGGTCCCGGTGGTGCCCAGCGGCAGCCCGGACGACCTCCGGCCCGGGGACTTCCCGGTCCTGGTCAAGGCCGCCGCGGGCGGCGGCGGCAAGGGCATGCGCGTGGTGCGCACAGCGGACGAGCTGCCCGAGGCCGTGGACGCGGCCCGCCGGGAGGCCGCGTCTGCGTTCGGCGACGACACCCTGCTGGTGGAGCGGTACGTCGAGCGTGGTCGGCACGTGGAGGTGCAGGTGCTCGGCGACAGCCAGGGCACGGTGGTTCACCTGTTCGAACGGGACTGCTCCACCCAGCGGCGGCACCAGAAGGTGATCGAGGAGGCGCCCGCGCCCACGATCAGCGACACCGTGCGCGGGCTGCTCACCGGCTCGGCGGTGGCGCTCGCACGCAAGGTCGGCTACGTCAACGCCGGCACGGTGGAGTTCCTGGTGGACGACGCCCCGGGCAGCGAGGCGGCGTACTTCCTGGAGATGAACACCCGGCTGCAGGTGGAGCACCCGGTCACCGAGGGCGTGGTGCGCGTGGCGGGCCGGCCGGTCGACCTGGTCGAGCTGCAGCTGCGCGTGGCGATGGGCGAGGCGCTGCCGTTCGCCCAGGAGGAGGTCACCGTCGAGGGCCACGCGATGGAGGCACGGGTGTACGCCGAGGACGCGTTCGGGGGCTTCCTGCCCCAGGCCGGCACGGCCGAGGTGGTGCGCTGGTCGCCCCGGGCACGAAACGACGTCGCACTCGAACCCGGGCAGGAGGTCACCAGCGCGTACGACCCGATGATCGGCAAGGTGATCGTGGGCGGGCCCGACCGCGAGGCGGCCCGCAAGGCACTCGTCGACGCGCTCGACGAGACCGCGGTGCTCGGGCTGACCACCAACACCGGGTTCCTGCGCGAGCTGGCCGCGTCCGAGGCGTTCCGCGACTGCACGGTCGACACCGCCTGGCTGGACCGCAACCCCGGCGTGATCACCCGGCCCGACGCGACCGACGCGGCCGTGTTCGCGGCCTGGACCGTGGCCGACCACGAGATCGGGCAGCAGCCCGACCACCCGTTCGGCACCGCGGACGGGTGGCGGCTCGCGGGCCCGGCCGCACCGGCGCGGATCCCGCTGCTGGTCGACGGGGAGCCCTCGCTGTGGACGGTCTCGTGGAAGCGGGTCGGGGGGCCGCACGGCCCCGTCGCCACCCGGTTGGTCGGCCGCGAGCCCGGCTTCCTGCGGCTGGAGGTCGACGGGGTGATCCGTGAGGCCGCGGTTCGTGTCGGGGCCCGCAGCGTCTCGGTGGTCCATCGGGGCAGCACCTTCGAGTTCGGCCGGCCGGACGCCCTCGGGACGGCCACCGCGGGGCCCACCGACGACGCGCTGGTCGCCCCGATGCCGGGCACCGTGCTCAGCGTCGCTGTCGCCGAGGGCGACCGGGTGCAGCAGGGCAGCACCCTGGGTGTGCTCGAGGCGATGAAGATGGAGGTGTCGCTGAAGGCACCGCACGACGGCGTGGTCACCCGTGTCGGCGCGGCCGCCGGGGAACAGGTGGCCCTCGGAGCGGTGTTGTTCGTGGTGGAGCAGCACGAGGAGGCCGAGCACTGATGCGCACCCCACAGGTGGTCCGGGTCGGGCCCGACGAAGCCGTGACGATCTACGAGGTCGGCCCGCGCGACGGCCTGCAGAACGAGAATGCCGTCGTACCCGTGGAGACCAAGGCCGAGTTCGTACGCCGCCTGGTCGCGGCGGGTCTGCCGGTCGTGGAGGCGACCAGCTTCGTGCACCCGAAGTGGGTGCCCCAGCTGGCCGACGCCGCGGAGCTGATGGGACTGCTCGGAGAGGAGGGCCGGCGCCACCCCGTGCTGGTCCCGAACGAGCGGGGACTGGACCGTGCCCTGGAGCTCGGCTGTCGGCACGTGGCGATCTTCGGCAGCGCCACCGAGACCTTCGCCCGCAAGAACCTCAACCGCAGCCTGGACGAGCAGCTCGCGATGTTCGAGCCGACCGTCACCCGGGCCCGGGACGCCGGTCTCGACGTCCGCGCCTACGTCAGCATGTGCTTCGGCGACCCCTGGGAGGGCGACGTACCGGTCGACCAGGTGGTGCGGGTGGGTCGGCAGCTCTTCGAGCTGGGTGCCAGCCAGCTCAGCCTGGGCGACACCATCGGCGTCGGTACCCCGCACCACGTCACCGCCCTGCTGGACGCCTTCAACGACGCCGACCTGGCCGACGACGCGCTCGCGGTCCACTTCCACGACACCTACGGGCAGGCGCTCGGCAACGCCCAGGCCGCCCTGCGCCACGGCGTCACCACGTTCGACGCCAGCGCCGGGGGACTCGGCGGCTGCCCGTACGCGAAGAGCGCCACCGGCAACCTGGCCACCGAGGACCTGGTCTGGATGCTGCACGGCATGGGCATCGACACCGGTGTCGACCTCGAGGCGCTGGTCCGCACCAGCGTGTGGATGGCCGGTGTCCTCGGCCGGCCGAGCCCCTCACGGGCGGTGACGGCGCTCTCGGGCACAATCTGACCCATGACCGACGCCCCCCGCGAGCCTGCTCCGCTGCGGCGTGGACAGGAACGACGGCCGCAGGGCGAACCGCAACGGCGGCGGGTGCTGCTGCACGTGGGAGTGCCGAAGAGCGGCACCAGCTACCTGCAGGACCGGCTGGCGCGCAACCGCGACGTGCTCGCGGAGCAGGGCATCCACTACCTCGACACCCGCGCCGGAGACCACTTCGAGGCGGCGCTGGACCTGATCGAGCGGCCATGGGCCGGGGAGCTGGAGAACGTACGCGGCCAGTGGCGGGCCCTGGTCGACGAGGCCCGCAAGGTCGGCGGTGACGTGCTGGTTTCCCACGAGATCCTGGCCGCGGCCACCCCCGAGCAGGTCCGGCGGGCGTTCGACTCCTTTCCTGACCACGAGGTCCACGTCGTCGTCACCGCTCGTGACCTCGGCCGGCAGCTGCCCGCGGAGTGGCAGGAGATGGTCAAGCACCGGGCGGTGCGACCGTGGCGACGCTTCATCCGTGCGGTGCGGAAGGCGCGGCGCACCGACGCCGACATGTGGTTCTGGCGGGTGCAGTCCCTCCCCGACGTACTGTCCCGGTGGAGTGCGGGGCTGATGCCGTGGCAGGTCCACGTGGTCACCGTGCCGCCCCCCGGCTCACCGCCGGAGGAGCTGTGGGAGCGGTTCGGCTCGGTCCTGGGCATCGACTCCGGCGGCGAGTACGCCGAGGCACGGGCCAGCAACGCCTCCCTCGGGATCGCCGAGATCGCGATGATCCGGCGACTCAACAAGCGGCTGCGCAATGCCTCGGTCGGACGCGACGTCTACGCCCCGATCGTGCGGGACCTGATCGCGCACGAGACGTTCGGGCAGCAGGGCCATCGGCAGGTGGCCGTGGTCCCGCGCGGCCACCGCCGTTTCGTCCGCCGCGTCACCCGGGAGTGGATCGAGTGGATCGAGGGCTCGGGGATCGATGTGGTCGGTGACCTGTCCGACCTGAGCACCCGCTGGCCGGCCGAGGACGCGGCCCATCCCGACCAGCCGGACCCGGGGGACGTGGCCGCGGCCGCGATCGAGGCGCTCGCCGTCGTCCTGACCGAGTGGGACCGCCGCGAGCGCGAGCGTCGGGAGCCCGGCTCCTCCCCGGTCCACCGGCTGGCCCATCGCAGGCTGCGCGGTGGCTGAGGCGCCCGGCCGGCCGCCCACCCGCGCCGACCGGGAGCGGGCGGTGCGGGCCTACGCCGCCCACCTGTGCGCCGGCGGCGGGGAGACCTGGGGCCGGTGGCGTGCACACCTCACCGGCCAGGAGCCGTTCGACGCCACCGGCCCGCTGCCCGGCGGCGCCCAGCTCGAGGTGGTACGCCGCCTCGTCCGCCTGCCCGCCGCCGACCTGCCCGGGCTCGCGGACCTGGTGCTCCACACTCCGGCGCCGGGCAGGGGCCGGGTCGAGGCCCCGCTGCCGTGGCCCGGTCTGGCCGAGCCTCCCGGGCCGGCTCCGGTCGCCCCCGACCGGTTGCCCGACGACGAGCTGCTGCGGGTCTGCCTCGGGGTGCTCTCCGACCTGTGCTGCCGCCTGGTGGCGGCCGACCCCGGCCCCGCCCCGGTGCCGTGGCGGCGTGCGGTGGCACGCCGGCTGCGCCGGTCCCGGGGCCCGGTCGTGCTCCAGGGCGGTCCGCTGGAGCTGATGATGGCGCAGCGCTGGACCGAGGGCGTGGCCGCCGGCGAAGGAGTCGGCTGGCCACGGCTGTGGCGCCGCGCGGAGGCCCGGGGCCGGTTGCCGGGCCGCGTGGACCTGGCCGGCCGTGCCCGGCGGGCCGCGGAACGGCACGGCGCCGGCCGGGTCGTCGTACGACTGGACGCGGAGCCTCCCCAGATCGGGTCACCGGACCTGGTCGGCGTCGACCTGTGGTGCCGGCTCAACCCGGTACTGGCGCACCGCGCGCTCGACGGCGGCGCGGTGGCGCGGGTCCTGCGCCGGCTGCTGGTCCCGGACGAGCCCGCCGTGCGCACCCTGTCGGTGCCGGAGCCGCAGCGGGCCTGGGCCCAAGGTCGCGCCCGTCGCATGGCCGACCGGCTCACGCGGGGTGCGGAGACGGCTGGATACGCTGTGCACGGCGACCCGGAGGTCCTCCGACGAGGTGTCGACGGGCCGCGACGGATCCCGGTCGGGCAGACCCTGGCGCTGGCGGTGCGGGCCTGTGACCGTGCCTGGCAGGAGGTGAACCGCTGATGGCCGACCGCGTGGTGCTGCACGTCGGCACCCCCAAGACCGGCACCTCGGCGGTCCAGGACGCGCTCTTCAACCGCCGGGACCAGCTGGCGAAGCAGGAGGTGCTGTACCCCGGCGACCGTTTCGACGCCCACTTCCTGGCCGCCCTGGACCTGATGGAGCTGCCCTGGGGCGGCCTGGAACAGCAGAGCGCCGGCGCCTGGGACCGCCTCGCCGACGAGGTCCGTGACTGGTCGGGCACGGCGATCATCAGCCACGAGATCCTCGGCCGGGCCTCGCGGCTGCAGGCGGCCCGGGCCCTGGAGTCGCTGGGCGGGAGCGGCGCCGAGATGCATGTCGTGGTCTCCGCACGCGACCTCGCCCGGCAGCTGCCCGCGGAGTGGCAGGAGAACGTCAAGCACCGCCGTACCCTGACCTACCACGAGTTCCTCGACCGGATCCGCGACCCCGAGCGCTCCGCCGAGATCTCGCAGTGGTTCTGGAGCGTGCAGGAGGTGCCCGACGTGCTCGCCCGCTGGGCTGACACGTTGCCGCCCGACCGGGTGCACGTGGTCACCGTCCCCCCCTCCGGCTCCGACCCCGATCTGCTCGCCAGACGGTTCGCCGACGCGCTCGGCCTCGCCGAGATCCCCTCCGACGGGTCCCGGTCCAACGTCTCGCTGGGGGTCGCGGAGTCGGCGCTGGTACGCCGGCTCAACGAACGCCTCGACATGGTGCTGCCCAACCACCACTACCGCGAGTTCGTCCGTGAGCTCCTGGTGCACCGCAACCTCTCGCTGCGCCGGGAGTCGCCGCGGCTGACGGTCCCGGAGGAGGTCCACGACTGGACGGTGGAGCTGGGCAGGCAGTGGGCCGACGAGCTGGCGGCCCGCCAGTACGCCGTGGTCGGGGACCTGGACGACCTGGTGCCTGCCCCCCAGCAGCTCGCGTTCGCCGACCCCGACGCCCCGGACGAGGCCGAGGTCGCCGCAGCCGGCGTGCGCGCACTGGCGGCCAGCGTGACCGAGAACGCGCGGCTGCGTGACGTCGAGGCCGAGCTGCGTGGAGTCGTGGACGACCTGCGCGGCCAGCTCGACGCGGTCTACTCCACGCGCGCCTACCGGATCAAGCAGCGGCTGGTCGCCTCGGCGGACCACAACCCTGTCGCCCGGGCCGGGCTGGGTGGTTACCGGTTGTTGCGCGGCAGGAGCTCCCGGTCCGCGTAGCGGCCGATGCGCCAGGTCGCCAGGCCGTCCGCGCCAGCGCCGACCAGCCCGCCGACCACCGGGACCCGGCGGCCCACCGTCGTGGCGAGTCGCTTGCCGGCCGCCCGGGCCAGCAGCTCGCCGGCGACCTCGTTGGACACCAGCTTGCTCAGGTGGGGGTCGTGCACGGGCGCGGTGGCCAGGGCCATCGGGGTGCCGGGGAGCTTCTTCTGCTTGATCAGCGCGAGCAGCCGCTCCTCGCCGAGCAGCGTGGCCAGGATGGCGCTGCGGATGCGGGGGTCGTCGAGGTCGTAGCCGCGCAGCTGTGCGATCACGGCCACCATCCGGCACTCGATCAGTGCCAGCCCGCTGATGTTCGCGGGCACGGTCACGGTCATGGTGACCAGGCCGCCGAGGTTGGTGACGAAGCCCTGGGCACCGGCGTACCGGACGTGACGCTCGATCACGTCGTGGATGGCGCGCTCCACGTCGCCGTGGTTGGCCTGCAGCTGCTTGCGGGCGGTCTCGGCCGCGGCAGGGAGCGGGCCCACGCCGACGATCGCCCGGTGCAGGGCCTGCTGCACGAACGAGGCCGTCGCGTCCGGAGCAATCTCGGTCACCCGGGGGGTCAGGCTGGACCCGAGGCGCTTGGCGAAGCTCATCGGTTGACTCGCGCAGTGCTCATGGTCCACAGCCTAGAGGCTGCGTGGATGGGCGCTGCCGGCGCGCAGCGGGCGGCGGGCCTGTCGGCGCAGCCCCTGACGTGCGATTACATGGGAGGGTGCCGACCGAGCCCCCGCCGACGAGCTGGCTGCTGCAGCCACCCGAGCCCGAGGACGACGACGTGGTCGGCCGGGGCGCCGACCTCGAGCCCGGGACCGTGCTCGCGGCCTACCGGCTGGGCCTGTTCCCGATGCGGATGCGTCGTCGCGACCGCGCCATGACGTGGTGGTCGCCGACCCGGCGTGGCGTGCTGCCGCTGGACGGGCTGAAGGTCTCCCGGTCCCTGCGGCAGTCGTGCCGCCACTTCGAGATCCGGGTCGACACCGACTTCGCCGCGGTGATCGCCGGCTGCGCCGACCCGCGGCGCCACGGCGCCTGGATCGACGGCGACGTCGAGACGGCGTACAACCGGCTGCACGAGCTGGGCTGGGTCCACTCGGTGGAGGCCTGGCGCGACGGGGAGCTGGCCGGTGGCCTGTACGGCGTTGCCATCGGTGGGCTGTTCGCCGGCGAGTCGATGTTCACCGAGCCGCGGCACGGGGCGCGCGACGCCTCGAAGGCGGCGCTGGTCGGCCTGGTCGACCTGCTGCGAGGCGATGACGGGAAGTACGCCGACCGGCGGCTGCTGGATACCCAGTGGCGCACCGACCACCTGGCCAGCCTCGGGGTGGTGGAGATCCCGCGGGCGAGGTACCTCGACCGGCTGGCGGCCGCCCTCGAACTGCCCCTGCCCGCCGCCTTCGCGTGAGAGCGGGGGGACCTACTTCAGCAGCCGGCTCATCCGCCGGTCGGCCAGCGGTTTGCCGCCGGTCTGGCAGGTCGGGCAGTACTGCAGGTTGGAGTCGGCGAAGGAGACCTCGCGCACGGTGTCGCCACAGACCGGGCAGGACTCGCCGGCGCGGCCGTGCACGGCCAGGTGCGCCTTCTTCTCGCCCTTGAGCTCGGCGGCCGCGAGTCCGTCGGCCCGGGCCACCGCGTCGCCGAGCACGCGGCGGATGCTGTCGTACAGGGTCGTCAGCTCCAGGTCGGTGAGACTCCCGGCGGGCTTGAACGGCGACATCCTCGCCGCGTGCAGCACCTCGTCGGAGTAGGCGTTGCCGATCCCCGCGATGTTGGACTGCGCACGCAGCACCCCCTTGAGCTGGGCGCGACCGGACCGCTGCAGGATCCCGGCGAGTACGTCGCGGGTGAAGTCGGCGGCCAGGGGATCGGGTCCGAGCCGGGCGATCCCCTCGATGTCGGCGGGGTCGCGCACGACGTACAGCGCCAGGCTCTTGCGGGTGCCGGCCTCGGTGATGTCGAGCCCCGCGCCGTCGTCTTCGCCGGATCGGCCCGTGAGCACGATGCGGGCGGCCAGGGGTGACTTGCTGCTCGGCCGCGCCGGCTTCGTGGGCAGCTCGTCACGCCAGCGCACCCAGCCCGCCCGGGCCAGGTGCAGCACCAGGTGGGTGCCCGAGGCGTCGATGTCGAGGAACTTGCCGTGCCGGGCCACGCCGTCGACCAGCGATCCGTTGACCGCAGTGATGGGCGGGTCGTAGGTCTTCAGGCAGCTGAACGCGACGACGTCGACCCGGACGATCGCGCGGTCGGTCAGCCGGCCGGACAGGTCGCGGGCCAGTGCCTCCACCTCGGGCAGCTCCGGCATGGGTCGAGCGTAGCCATGACCGCGGCCGGAGGCATCGGGTCAGCGGATCCGGTCCGCCAACTGCAGGATCGCGTCGGCCACGGTGTCCGGTTCGGCCAGGTGGTGCAGGTGGTGGCCGTCGAGGACGGCGGTCGGCCAGCCCGCGTCCCGGGCGCGGCCCAGCTCCGCGGCGTACGTCGTGCCGAAGGCGAGGTAGCCACAGCGCTGCTCCCAGCCGGCAGGTGCCGGAGGGTCCGTGAGCAGGAAGTCGATCGGCCAGCGACCCTGCTCGCTCTCCACCGCGGCCCGCCAGTCGCCCAGCAGCGCGTCGACCTCGGCGTCCGGCCACCAGTGCGTCCAGCCGGGAAGCACACCGTCCTCGTCGGCGAGCTCACGCAGCGACGCGACCAGCTCCGGCGGGGCCGGCACCCCGGGGAGGGTCGCATCCATGAACAGCCTGCCCGTGCGGCGGCCATCGGCTGCGGCTGCGGCGAACCGACCGGCGTTGCTGTGGGCCGCCACGACGTCGGCACCGTCGGACGCGGCGCCGAAGCCGGCGAGCACCGCGGCCACCGAGCCTCCGGAGACCGCGGCCACGCGTGCGGGGTGCCCACGCGCCGCGAGCGCCTCGGCCAGCGGTGCGTACGTCGCCGGCCCGAGCAGCGGGCTGGGCAGGATCGACAGGTGCACGGGCCCATCGTGCCGACACGGCGATAGCGCACGCTAGCGAAATCTAGGGATTTCACTAGACGGGCCGATATCGTCCGATCATGGACCCGATCCGCAACCCCTACGCCCCCGGGGCGGGACAGCGGCCGCCGGAGCTGGCCGGCCGGGACCGCGAGATGCGCCAGTTCGAGGTGACCCTCGAGCGCGTCGCCGCCGGCCGGCCCGAGCGCAGCATGGTGCTCTCGGGCCTGCGCGGCGTCGGCAAGACGGTGCTGCTCAACGCGCTGCGCAGCCTCGCGGTGCAACGGGCCTGGGGGACCGGCAAGGTCGAGGCACGCCCCGACCAGTCGCTGCGGCTGCCGCTGGCCCAGGCGATCCATGCGGCGACTCGTGAGCTGGCACGCCGGCACCGTGACCCCGACCGGGTCGAGGAGGTCACCGGCGTGCTCAAGGCGTTCGCGCTCAAGGCCACCCTGCCCGAGCGCAAGGGGAACCGGTGGACGCCGCCGATCGACGTCCCCGCGGCGCGCGGACGCGCCGACTCCGGAGACCTCGAGCTCGACCTGACCGAGCTGTTCACCGACATCGCGTCGCTGGCCGGCGACCTGGGCGTGGGCATCGCGCTGTTCGTCGACGAGATGCAGGACGTGTCGCCGGCCGAGCTCGCCGCGCTCTGCGGCGCCTGCCACGAGATCAGCCAGCAGGCCGCGCCGCTGCTCGTGGTCGGTGCGGGCCTGCCGCACCTGCCGGTGGCCCTGGCCGCCTCGCGGTCGTACGCCGAGCGGCTGTTCCGCTACCTGCGCGTCGACCGGCTGCCGCGCGACATGGCCGACCGGGCGTGGAACTACCCGGCCGAGCAGGAGGACGCGTCGTACCAGCCGAAGGCGCTGGACCAGCTCTACGAGCTGACCGACGGCTATCCGTACTTCGTGCAGGCCTACGGCAAGGCGACCTGGGACGTCGCGGTCGAGTCGCCGATCACGTGGGCCGACGTGGTGCAGGCGGCGCCGGAGGCGGAGGCCGAGCTGGCGGTGGGCTTCTTCGGCGCCCGCTACGACCGGGCGACGCCGGCCGAGCGCGACTACATGCTGGCGATGGCCGACCTGGGGGAGGGCGTCGACGACCGGGCCGTGAGCACCTCCGAGGTCGCCGCGCAGCTGGGCCGCAGGCCCCAGTCCCTCAGCCCCGCGCGCGACGCCCTGATCAAGAAGGGCCTGGTCTACTCCGCCGAACGCGGCACGGTCGCCTTCACGGTGCCGCACTTCGGGAAGTTCCTGCGCAGCCAGCGGTGAGGCCGGAGCTGCCGAGGAAACCCGCCACGCCGTCGACTCCGCTACCCTGCGCCGATGACGCGGGTGAGGCTGCGGCCGATGCGGCAGGACGAGTACGACGCCTGGCTGGCGGTCAGCGTGGGCCGCTACGGCCGGGAGAAGGTGCTCACGGGCGTCGTCGCGGCCGGGGACGCCGACGAGTGGGCCGCCGGACAGCACGCCCGGCTGCTTCCCGACGGCCTGCGGACCGCGGGCCACCATCTCCTGGTGGCCGAGGACGACGAGCGCGTCGGGATGCTGTGGCTGTTGGTTCCCGAGGGCGAGCGCCCGCGCGCGTTCGTCTACGACCTCGAGGTCGAGCCGGCCCGTCGTGGCCGCGGCCTCGGCCGGGAGGTGATGCGCGCGGCCGAGCAGTACGCCCTCGAGCACGGCGCCGCGACCATCGCGCTGCACGTGTTCGGCCACAACCACGTGGCCCGGAGCCTGTACGACGGGCTCGGCTACCGGGTCACCGATCTCACCATGGCCAAGCCGCTGGGGTGACGGCCGGGTCGGAGCGGGCCTCCAACCGTTTGCCAACCCGGACCGGCGCACACTGAGCCTCTCCGAGGACGAGGAGCCAGCCATGCCCACCAGCTTTGCCGCAGCCTGTGACGCCGTACTGCACAAGGCGGTGGACTCCGGTGTCCCCGGGGTGGTGGCGATGGCCACCGATCGTGACGGAGCGACGTACGAAGGTGTCGCGGGCGTCCGCCGGCTCGGCGATGACCCGCCGATGACCACGGACACCGTGTTCGCGATCTTCTCCACCACCAAGGCCATTGCCGGTACGGCGTGCCTGCAGCTGGTCGAGGAGGGCGAGCTCGACCTCGACGCTCCCGCGAAGCAGTACCAGCCCGCGCTCGGCGACATCGAGGTCATCGAGGGCTTCGCCGCGGACGGTGCCCCGCGACTGCGGCCGCCGAAGAGCGACATCACCACCCGGCAGCTGCTCACCCACACCGCCGGCTTCGCCTACGACTTCTTCAACCCGACCTACCGCCGGCTCGCCGAGGAGCAGGGTCAGCCCAGTGTGATCACCGCGTCGAAGGCGTCGATCACCACGCCGCTGCTGTTCGACCCGGGCACCCGGTGGGAGTACGGCACCAACCTGGACTGGGCCGGCCAGGTGGTCGAGGGGGTCACCGGCAAGCGGCTCGGCGAGGTGATGCAGGAGCGGATCCTCGAGCCGCTGGGCATGAGCAGCACCGGGTTCACCATGACCGACGACATGCGTGCGCGGATGGCATCGATCCACCAGCGTGGCGACGACGGCGGCTACACGCCGACCGACATCGAGCTGCCCGCCGACCCCGAGGTCCAGATGGCCGGGCACGGGTTGTACTCCACGGTTCCCGACTACCTGCGGTTCATCCGGATGTGGCTCAACGACGGGGCTGCGCCGGACGGCACCCAGGTCCTGAGGCCGGAGACCGTCGCGATGGCGGCGAGGAACCACCTGCCCGGGGACATGAAGATCAAGATGCTGCCCGGCGTGATCCCCAGCCTCTCCAACGACGCCGAGTTCTTCCCCGGCATGCCCAAGTCGTGGGCGCTGACCTTCATGATCAATGACGAGGAGGCCCCCACCGGTCGGCCGGCTGGCGAGCTGGCCTGGGCCGGGCTGGCCAACACCTACTACTGGATCGACCGGAGCACCGGGATCGGGGGCTACTGGGCCAGCCAGATCTTCCCGTTCGCCGACCCGCCGTCGGTCGGCGGCTACCTGGAGTTCGAGAAGGCGGTCTACGACGGGGCGAAGGGGTAGCACCGGCTGGTCGGGATCCGGCCGATGAACCTGGGCCAGGTCGCGGCGTAGCCCCTATGCCGATCCCGTGCACGCTCC